>DNGI01000495.1 GCA_003486645.1 Cyanobacteria bacterium UBA11370
GTTGTTGGTTGTTAATTATTAATGCTCTTGGTAGTTGTATATACTCTCCCGGTCTCCCCACTCTAAGAGATAGAAGATGAGAGTTTCCCCTCTGCCCCCTGCCCCCTTGCCTTCTTCCTCCCCATCCCCCCACTCCCCACTCCCCACTCCCTTTCTCAAAGTTACGACTCAGAAGACAATTTGGTATTAATTGGTACTTCAACAATAAATTCCGTTCCTTTCCCCGGAGCAGAAATACAACTGAGTTTTCCCCCGTGTTTTTCCACTACAATTTGGTAGCTAATCGATAACCCCAAACCCGTACCACTTCCCACAGGTTTGGTAGTAAAAAATGGGGTAAATATCTGTTGGCGTACTTCTTCGCTCATTCCTGAACCACTATCGGCAATCCGAATAACAGCGATTTTAGAGTGTTGAGTTTCTGGGGGTTGTTCGACTTCAGAATTCAAGTTTGAGAACTCAGAACTTACAGAGGTACGAATCGTGATTGTAGGGATAACTAAAGACTCTTGTTCTAAAGCATCAATCGCATTACTGAGCAGATTCATAAAGACTTGATTCAACTGATTGGGATAACAGGCAACGGCAGGAACTTCACCATACTCTTTAACTACTTTAATCTCTGGGCGCTTGCCGTTGGCTTTCAGTCGGTGTTTTAAAATCAGTAAAGTATCATCAATGCCTTGATGGATATCTACAGGCTTGAGATCGGATTCATCGAGTCTGTAAAAGCTGCGTAGCGATCGCACAATATCGTACATCCGATCAGCTCCAATTTGCATGGAATGGATCAGCTTTAACAAATCTTCTACCACAAAATTTAAGTCAATCTCCTCTTCGAGATTTTCAATTTCCGGTGTTCTGTTTGGGTAAGTTTTCTGATAAAGTTGAATTAAACTGAGTAAGTCTTGGAAATATCGATGGGCATAGGTAAGATTTCCGGATATAAAGCTGACAGGGTTGTTGATTTCGTGAGCAAGTCCCGCAACCATTTGCCCTAGACTTGACATTTTTTCAGTTTGAATGAGTTGAGATTGAGTGCTTTTTAACTGGTTTAATGTAAGTTCGAGTTGCTTGGCTTTTTCTCGTTCTCGCGCTTCCGATTGTCGTAAGGCTTCCTCTGCTTGTTTGCGTTCAGTAATGTCTTGACTTACATAGAGTCCACAGAGTTGTTTCCCCAAGTCAATGAGTTCTGCCGATAACAGCACAGTTCTGATCGTACCCGACTGAGTACGGCGTTGAAATTCCAAGTCTCGAACTGCTCCTACCTCGTGCAAAAGCTGTTTGAGCTGGACATCTTCTTCCTGATTAACGATAAGATTAAGCTCGGAATCGGTGTAACCAATTACCGTTTCACGGGGATACCCTGTATCCCGACAAAAACTATCATTAACTTCAACATAACGTCCTTCTGGGAAAGTCACAATTGCGATCGCTACAGGGGAACACTGAAAGGCTAGAGCAAACTTCTCTTCAGAGATTCGTAGCGCCGTTTCTGCGCGTTCTCGTTCCCCTGCTTCGAGAATCAAAGAGACTAAATCAGCGATAGATCGAGCAAAATTTTGGTCTTCGGCTGTCCAATGACGTGGGTTCCCAACCTGTTCATTACACAAAACTCCCACTGTCTGTCCCCCTAGCCGGATAGGAGCATCTAACATTGACATAATCCCTAAAGGAGTCAAATAAAATTCCGAAAACTCTTGAGTTCTCGGATCGGTATGCGCGTCATCTGCGGCAATTAATTGTTCTTGGGTTAAGGATTGAAAATACGTTGGATAATCGATATTTACGAGTTCAATTCCTGCACTATGTTGCTTAAGAGTTTGCTCAAATAAATCAAGGCATTGGAGTTTAGTATTGGTTTCATCATACAGCCATATACTAACTCGTTCAACATTAATCGTTTCAGCCGTTGCTTCTGTAATTTCCTGGAGAGCTATTTTCAAATTTCCTTGATGAAGAGATTGATTTCTGGCAAGTTCCATTAAGACTAAGTTTTGATGGCGCAGTGTAATTGCACTTTGCCGGAGTGCTTCTTCTGCGTATTGGCGTACCTGAATCTCTTGTTGTAGGCGTAGATTTTCCTCATGGAGTTGCTGAGAAAGTCGGCGGATACTCAATTGATTTTCAATCCGAACTAAAACCTCTTCCACCTCAAAAGGTTTAGTAATGTAATCTACCCCTCCCAAAGAAAACGCTTTCATCTTATCTAAGACTTCATATAACGCACTAATAAAAATAATGGGAATATCTTTTGTTTTCTCAGAAGCTTTTAGAATTTTACAGACTTGATAACCATCCATCTCCGGCATCATGATATCCAACAAAATCAAGTCAGGGGGAGCGAATTCAATCGATCTCAGAGCCAATTTACCGCTTGGTGCCAGCCGCACTTTATACCCTTTTCTAGACAAAATCTCCGTTAAAATGTTCAAATTAGCAGGAGTATCATCAACTACTAAAATATTCCCTTTGGTGGAGTTTATTCGCTCTTGACTCATGATTCACTCGCCCTTGGTTGGATTAAAGCCAATAACTCATCAAACTGAAACCCTTTCGCCAAATCAGCTAAGGTGTCGGTTAGCGTGTCATTTTGTTTCCCAATTGACTCGATGAGGGTTAGCATCAAATCTAAATCGCACTCAAGTTTTGCCTGGTATAGATTGAGTTAATCAATCGGCAGCTAAAACCGCAAGATCCTCTGGGTTGAGAGTAAACGTCTCAGTTTGAATTGACTTTGGCTCAGATGCTGGTTCATCCTAGACATATAGCACCTCAATATAGTTGTTCGTTGCCTCAAAGATGTCTTCCTCTGGGAAGGAAGGTTTGCCGATCAAATCATCGCAACCAACGGATAAAGCAGTAGTCTGCTCATCTTCTAGGGTACTTGCAATTAGAGCAATAATAGCGGAAGGGAAAATAGGAAATGAGGAATTTTTCAGTTGTCCCCTTATCCTCGTTCCACTCTGCTTACGTCTAATCTCTCTGGTTGCTTCATACCCATCCATCCCAGACATCCGCCTATCCATCCCAATCAGATCGGGTTGTTAATTATCTCACAATTCAACAGCTTCTGCACAATTGCTAACTTTTTTAATCTAAAAATTAAGGGGGTTAACTATACCAGTTCTCAATTTGATGAGGTACAAATTTTTAGAGAGTAGGGACTAGGGAGTAGGAATTTATACCAATGAATTAAATTTATCCTAGTATTTTTTCCCCGTAAGCCAATAGGTTACCATTTCACCCTTACCCTTAACAAAAATTGCGCCTCGCTTCTCTAATATATACTTATTCTGCAAGCGTTCATACGTCGCCGCCGTCACTTGAATTCCCCCAGCAATTCCCTGAGATTCCATGCGCGAAGCCACATTTACCGTATCACCCCAGAGGTCATAAATAAACTTTTTCATGCCAATGACTCCGGCAACAACTGAACCTGTATTAATGCCAATCCGGATTTGGAAAGGTTCCCCTTTATCCGTGCGAAATTGGGTAATAATCTGTTGCATATCCAATGCCATATTGGCGATCGCTTCGGCATGATCGGCTCTGGGTAGGGGCAATCCTCCTGCTACCATATAAGCATCCCCAATTGTTTTAATTTTTTCTAACCCATGCTGTTCCGAAAGCTGATCGAATGCGGAAATAATTGCTCCGAGTAAATTAACTAATTGTTTAGGAGGCATTCGAGTCGAAAGGGGTGTAAAGCCAACAATATCAGCAAATAAAATAGTAACTTCTTCAAATTGTTCAGCGATCAATGCCCCACCATTCTGCTTAACCAAGCCACTTTGATTTTGTTTTAATTGCGCCGCGATCGCCTGGGGAAAAATATTCAATAATAAGCGTTCTGAGTTTTCTTGTTCTGCTCGCAACGCTTCCTCAGCGTACTTGCGTTGGGTAATATCTTCTAAGACTCCTAAGATCCCAACGACATTTCCTTTTGAGTCATGAATCGGAATTTTACTCATATCAAGCCAAATCGTTTTCCCATCTGGAGAAGGTTTTGCTTTGGAGGCGATCACGTGTAATTGCGGGGTGTTTGTTTCAATAATTTTACGGTCTTGTTCACGGTAAAAATCAGCAATTTCTCGGTTAGGCAACAAGTCGTAATCCGTTAATCCTACGACGGCTTCTGGACTATCAACGCCTGTGGCTTCTGCCCAGTTTTTATTACAACCCAGGAAGATTAAATTAGTATCTTTCCAAAACACTTGTTGAGGAATATTATCGAGAATGAGCCGCAAATATTGTTCCTTTTGTTGGAGGGCTTCGGTTGCTTTTTTACGCTCAGTAATATCGGTAATAAAGCCTTCAATGGTTAATAACTCACCGTCTGGTGAAAATACCCCTCGACCTTGCTCCCATACCCATTTTTGCTCCCCTGTAGCGGTAATAATTCGATAGACAATGCGAAAAGGTTGGCGTTCTGCGATCGCAGCTTGCACCTCACCCTGTACTAACTCTCGGTCTTCCAGGAGAATTAATTTTTGGTAAGAAACATTTGAATTATTAATTAAATCTTCCGGTTGATACCCAGTCAAATCACAACACCCTTCACTAACAAATTTCATCGTCCAGTTTCGATCATTGCACGCTCGATACGCCATTCCTGGTAAATTACTCATTAACGTTGAGAGGGTTCGTTGACTTTCCGATAGCGCCTCTTGTGCTTGCTTGCGAACTGTAATATCATTAATCACAGAAAGCAGACAATCTTGTCCACCAATATTGATAATTTCTGCTGAAAAAAGACCTGTTCTAATTTCTCCGGATTTAATCCGAAAGTCGAATTCCTGATTGCGAATAGCTCCTTCATCAGTTAGCATTAAATGCAATCTGACTTGATCATCAGAATTAACCCAACAATTAAGTTCCATTGTTGTTCTGTCAATCACGTCATCCCGACCATAACCGGTAATATTAAGAAAGCTATCATTCACTTCGATAAAACGTCCATCACTCAGAGTCGTAATTGTAATGGGATCGGGACTGGAACGAAAGGCTAAAGCAAACTTTTCTTCGGATAACCGTAAGGCGGCGGTTCGTTGTTCAACGCGCTGTTCTAACTTTTCATTTGTCTTTTCTAACGCATTAAAATAGGAACGTAACTGATGAGCCATTTGGTTAAATGACTCCGCTAACATTCCTAGTTCTTGAATTCCCTCTCCTTCAAAGTTTTGGTCAAGTTGCCCACTGGCGATCGCTCGACTAGCCGCACTTAATTGTAAAATCGGTCTAGTAATCCAGGTAGAGGTAAAGATTGCGATCACAGTCGCTACTACCAAAGCACCTAGGCATAAGGCGATAGTGGTGCGAGTATTGGCATTAATTTGTCCCATGAAATCCGCTTCAGGAACCACTACTACAATCAACCAATCTAATCCAAAATCATCGAAAAATGGCGTAACTTGAACATAATGCCGCGCCCCATCAATTTTAAAATTAAACTGTTGGGGGTCTTGAATATCCTGAAGGTTACTAAAGCGCTCTTTCAAATTCTGCGCTGTTAATCGAATGACAGTATTCTGGCTGTTTGATGCCTGAATCCGTTGGGTTTTACCTTGATTTAGAGGTAAGGGTTGTTCCTTACTAGAACTGGCGACGAGTAAGCCATTATTTTCTAAGATAAATGTTTTCCCTGACTGACTAACCTTTAAACTATCTAAAAAATCATTGATTTGGGATAAAATTAGATCAACACTGAGAATGCCTATAATTTGATGAGTTTGATTGTAAACCGGATAGCTAGCAGAAATAGATAAAATCTCTGGTTTATCCGTCCAGTGGTAAATTTGGCTCCACAGCGGTTTTCCTGCTTTCATCAGATCGGTGTACCAAGGCTCAACCAGGGGATTCCAGTTTTTGATAGCGATTCGATTCAGGCGATTTCCTTCGTTATCTGTCCCGTAAATATAAAGTTTCCCTAGACCCGACTTTTGGGATACTTCATTGATCAGCAGGTTATTATTATCTAACCGTTCAACTCCAATAAATTCTCCTTGTTTATTGCCAAAAGAAATATAACCCACATCAAAAACCTGCATTTGCTTCCAGAAATACTTCTCCATGCTTTCAACATTGGCAGGGTTGAGTAGACCTAATTCAATGGCATCCGAATTAATTTGATTAATCTGATGAGGAATGGCTAAATAGCGATCAAGATGCTGCACAATACGGGTACTTACTTCAACTTGTAACTGACTGGCAAGGTCATTCACCGCCTTCTGTCCATTTTGTAATGAAAGCCATCCGGTTAACCCGACTGCTGCAAAGATTTGGAGAACTAAGGGCACAATGAGAACAAGGCGCAGCGAAACCTTTTTAGAACCTTTAGAAACTCGATTGGTCAGAGTTTGCAATAACATTAGTCGCTCTCATCTCCCCAACTTATACCATTTTGGATGCAAGGATTTTCGATTTCCGATTAGAAAAGCATTACGACTGCCTCAGAGTCAGGATTTAAAATGTGAAACCAATCAAACAAAATGCTATTACCTGTTCATGGTTGTCCATCAGATACTCCCCCAATTCGATGCTTTAGGGAGTGGGGAGTGGGAAAGAGATTTTCATCAGTTATTGATCTACGCTGTTCCGGAGCGACAACTTATTGTTAAGCTAACTCAGCAATTAAATCTATTTCAGCCAAGTTTCCATGATAGCCATAGCAGCTTAAACTAGTCTGCGATCGCCTCTTATCCCAATTTATGTTCTATCCAGTGATGCCCCATTTCCTCTTCCCCTTCCCCCTTCCCCACTTCCCCTTCCCTACTAGCCCAACAAAGTTTGTTTACCCCA
The DNA here is from genome assembly GCA_003486645.1 of Cyanobacteria bacterium UBA11370. GTDB lineage: Bacteria > Cyanobacteriota > Cyanobacteriia > Cyanobacteriales > Coleofasciculaceae > UBA11370. The sequence goes on from DNGI01000495.1 coordinate 6,802, forward strand.
ATCGATTTATTATGGCGTAACCGGATAGAATAACTTGTTTGTCATTTTTTGGGGTGAAAATTTAATGGGTCGTGCTGAAAAAGTTGTCCTTGCCTATTCAGGCGGAGTCGATACCTCGGTCTGTATTCCCTATCTCAAAGAAGAATGGGGCGTGAAGGACGTGATTACTCTAGCGGCGGATTTAGGTCAAGGAGATGAATTAGGGCCAATTCAACAAAAAGCCTTAAAATCCGGTGCAGCAGAATCCCTGGTTGTTGATGCGACGGAGAGCTTCGTCAAAGACTATGCTTTTCCTGCTATTATGGCGAATGCCCTCTATGAAAATCGCTATCCCTTATCAACCGCTCTGGCGCGTCCACTGATTGCTAAATTGTTAGTGGAAGCCGCTGAAAAATACGGGGCTGATGCTGTAGCCCACGGCTGCACAGGGAAAGGGAACGATCAAGTGCGGTTTGATGTTTCAATTATGGCACTGAACCCTAACTTGAAGGTACTGGCACCTGCCAGGGAATGGGGGTTTAGCCGAGAGGATGCGATCGCCTATGGGGAACGCTTCGGTATTCCTGCACCTGTGAAAAAGTCGTCTCCTTATAGCATTGACCGTAATCTGTTAGGACGTAGTATTGAAGCCGGAGTTCTCGAAGATCCAGCTTCTGAAGCGCCAGAGGAAATTTATGTGATGACCAAGGCGATTTCAGACACTCCTGATCAGCCAGAATACATCGAAATTGGCTTTGAACAGGGCGTTCCTATTTCCCTGAATGGTAACACCCTCGATCCCGTAGCGCTGATTAGTCAACTCAACCAGATTGCCGGAAATCATGGTGTTGGGCGAATTGATATGGTGGAGAACCGCTTAGTCGGGATCAAATCCAGAGAAATTTACGAAGTCCCTGCTCTTTTAACCTTAATCCATGCCCATCGAGACTTGGAAAGCCTGACGTTAACGGCGGATGTTTCTCAGTACAAGCGGGGGATTGAAGAAACCTACAGCCATTTAATTTACAAAGGATTGTGGTATAGTCCCCTCAAAGCGGCTTTAGATGCCTTCATTCAACAAACCCAAGCACGGGTATCGGGTACAGTCCGGGTTAAATTCTTCAAAGGTAATGCCACTATTGTAGGTCGCTGGTCAGACAATTCCCTCTATACTCCAGACTTAGCCACCTACACCTCTGAAGACCAATTTGACCACAAAGCGGCTGAAGGCTTTATCTATATTTGGGGATTACCCACTCGCATTTGGTCTGAGAAAACGAGAGGGTAGGGAGTTGTCAATTTAAGGTTGACAGACCTGTAGGGTGACGAAGATCACCTTCAAAGAAGGTAAAGCCCACATATCACCTATAACACTTTAGGCGATAATGTGGGCTTCAGGGTTTCGAGGGTGCATCTGCTCTTCCCAAACAGAGTGCATCTACTATGTACTGCTACTACAACTAGTTTGAACTCTCTAAAGGTGTTTTAGGTTTAGGAATAATGAAGCCGTTGTAAAACGTTGATGAATTTGGTGAGTTCCTTTGTCTAAAGTTACTGGCTAAGATCGACGAAACCTCTTCAAGGTATTGTTTAGGGAGAATTATGGATGTTCAGGGTGAACACAATTATAACTGCGATCGCGTCCAGAAAAACTCCAGCGTGAGAGAGCGCCTCAGTAAATATAGAAATGGTCGGCATGGGGCATCGGCACGACCTTAAACGTACACAGAGAGACTGTAAGACTACGAAAGGTAGCACGACTCATTGAAGTGTAAAGAATCACCGTAGCTTCAGCCCGGTGAGTATGTCAAAATCCGACCTTAGATTATCACAAACCCAACAACTAACAACTAGGGGGATAGGGAGGGATGGGAGAACAACAAACAACCAACAACCACAATACTACTCCCCTGATACCGATGGCGGTTCCCCAACCGATGACTGTTTCAGCTTCCGAGACTCCAACCAACCCGGAACTGTAAACCAAGCAACGACCAGAATAAGAGCGACAATCGCAAATTTAGCGACCCAAGCAATTAATTCTTCCAAGGGTATCAGCCGTCCTAGAAAGAATGATAACGTCACCATTACCGATGCCCAGACAATACCACCCGCGAAATTGTATAGCATAAACTGCGGAAAGGGCATTTCCACAATTCCTGCCATGGGACTAGCTAAAATTCTTAAAAATGCGACAAATCGACCAAAAAATACCGCTCTAGCAGCGTTTTGACTAAATTGGGTTTTTGTTTCTGTCAGTTGCTCTTCAGTGATGCGAAAGAAACGCCCTGCTTTTAACAATAAAGCCCATCCACCGAGTTTACCAATAAAATAACCAAAACTTCCGCCGAGTACAGCACCACCCGTTGCACTAGCGAGTACCCACCAATAATCCAGTTCCCCACTCCCCGCTAGGAAACCACCCACTAAAGTAATTGTTTCTCCAGGTAAGGGAATTCCTGCGCTTTCTAGTGCAATTCCACAAAGAACCGCCCAGTAGCCATATTGCCTCGCCAGTTCCTGGATAGTCTCCAGTGATAGCAGCTCAAAAGACATCCAGTAAAGCCTTTACAAAAATTCATTGCCTCTCTCATGGTGACGCAATTTAGGGAATTGTGTCAACGAAGAGACTCACGATAAAAAGCAACTGGCTAGAGTTAGAAATATCAGAAATAACTGATCTATTAAAATCTCCCCCTCTCCCTCTCCCCCTCTCTCCCTCCCCCCATACTATCTTCACGTAGGTACTAACTCACCTGGACGTAGTTTTGCCCACTTCCCAGTTTCTTGCTTAAAGCTATTACAACCCACCACATCCCATTCCATCTCGACATAATCTTGTCTAGGACGGATATTAACATTGATTGTAGGTTCAATCGCTTCAAAATCGGGAGTTTCTGTCAGATGAGGCACCTGATGCTGGGTTTCAACAGCATAGTATGTGGTGCAGCGGTCTACGTAGTGGCAGTTAACACAAATACACATTCCCCAAACTCCAAGTCCTTTCTGTTAGCCTAGCTCAGGCAAGGCATGAATTGACCAGTATTTAGATTGATTTTTGTATCAGTTGTTGATTTTTTTGTTAGCGGTTAGTTGTTAGCCAGACAACAAACAACCAACAACAAACAACCAACAACAAACAACCAACAACAAACAAATGACTTTTCCCCTTTCTCCTGAAACTTGGCCATTTAGTTTGGAATTGCTGCCCGCCGAAGCGTGTTTAGTCGGTGGTGCGGTACGGGATGCTGTGTTGGGACGGCGTGCTGATTATTTGGATTTGGATTTTGTTCTACCACGGGATGCTGTTAAGATAGCGCGAAAGCTAGCCAACCACTACAACGCTGGGTTTGTGGTATTAGATAAAGAACGGCAAATTGCTAGAGTCGTGTTTGAAGGAGCCACAGTTGATTTAGCTCAACAGGAAGGCGATAGTCTAGAAACTGATTTGTACAGGCGAGATTTTACGATAAATGCGATCGCCTATAATCCTCACACTCACCAATTCATTGACCCACTTCAGGGTGTAGCCGATTGCCGTGCAAGTATTATTCGCATGGTATCACCCGCTAATCTTCAAGATGACCCATTACGATTACTCCGAGCCTATCGCCAAGCTGCCCAGTTAGGTTTTACGATTGAATCGGATACTCAGTCCGTTATCCGTCAACTAGCGCCTCTACTCGGACAAGTCGCCCCTGAACGGGTGCAGGTTGAGTTGGGGTATCTCCTCAAATCTCCTCAAGGTACACCCTGGCTGATTCGAGCTTGGGAGGATAATTTACTAAAGCCCTATTTTCCCAATGCCACAACTGAAGGTCTACAAAAATTGACAAGAATAGACCATTGTAAAAAAATTTTACCAGAAACTTGGTCGAATTTACAACTAGAACTCTTGGCATCCGTCAGTGGGAAATCTGCCTCGTTATTAAGTTTGGCAAAGTTAGCGAAGTTATTACCATCCGTACCCGAAGTAGCAGAAGAACAGCTACGGTGTTTAAAGTATAGTCGTGCTGAAATTAAGGTTGTCATCACTGCACTTCAATACTTACCCCAATTACTATCTCATGCTCATTCTGAGATGTCGCTACGGGAGCAATATTTTTTCTTTCAAAATGTAGGTTCAGTCTTCCCGGCTTTAGTCTTTCTGGCAATAGCAGAAGGAATGGGTGTAGAGGCGATCGCATCCTTAATTAATCGCTATCTTACCCCAGAGGATCAAGTTGCCCATCCGACACCCCTAGTTACAGGTAATGAGTTGATGAAAACCCTAAATCTACCATCAGGGAAGCAAGTGGGACAATTACTAACGGAAATTCAAATCGCCAGAATTGAGGGTAAAATTGCTAGTGGAGACGAAGGAATAGAATTAGCGGCACAGCTTATAAATTCTCAGGGGATGGCTAATTGCTAATCGCTAATTGCTAATGGTTCATTGCTAATGGTTCATTGCTAATTGCTAATTGCGATAAACAGTTAGCCATTAGCAATCTTTAAGTTTTGTCCAGATCGTTAATTACGCCGTTTTGGTATTTTGCCGCCGTACTGAGGTGACGGATTGGGGATGCGATGTTCGTAATGCCATTCGCATTGATGTGATAGCGTGCATAATTTCTTGAAGTTCACTGTCGAGTTTCTCCACCTCAGAGGTTGGAGTTGAAGAGGGGGAAACGGAATCTTTCGGCTGAATATGAGACTGAATATGAGATGTTGAATGTTTCGCCTGAGTATAGCCAAAAAATGTTTGAGCAGAGGTAAATTTAGCAGCTACAGCTTGGACGTTCACCGCAGAAGGTGTAACCGAGGATTCGGTAATTACAAACGGTTTCACCTGGGGTTGAGTTTCTTGCCGAAACGTTGGAATTGGTTGTTGTGAGAGTTCTTCGGATGATAGTTGGTCTAACTTGACATCGCTAAAAGCATCGAATTCAGATTTAGCTTGCTGAAGCGCCTCTAGTAATTCTTGCTTTTCCTGAAGATTCTGTGCTAATGTCGATAATTCATTTTTAACCTGAGCAGACTTCCGAGACGATTGTCGCCATCCCATCGCCGCTAAACTAATCATACCCGCACCTATACTCAATACACCTGCCACACTAAGGTACTGGGGAGCAAAATCTTCTAATTGCCCAAAAAAGCGCGTTTCTTCTTGCAGTTGGAACGTTACTTGCTGAGAACCGAACAGTTGTAGAGGTAAAGTCAGAGTGGCAAAAACTGCTGCTGAAACCACTACAGGCGTAAACAGGAATTTCTTAGCGATCGAACTGGTCATAATTTGGTAGTTCCCTAGGACAAGTGCCAGTATCAGTCATGAAACTTTAATGACTATCAGAGAGTTCAACACGGTTGACTACCGCTGTTGTTGCTGAATAGACATCTCTCGTGGAGAGTTATGAAGTTTGATAGCACCCGATCTGAAGTGAAATCCTGAGAGAGGTCTAAGTTTGAGCGGCAGACATGATTTGTGCGTGAATCTACTGATCTGGTCTTTTGCTTTTCTTAAATTTAATACGTATTTTAACTAAAATTCTTAAAGTTTTCATGAAGATGCAAATCAGTAGATAAAGTTTTGACAAAATTTTCTCTGGCTAGAGATAATAAATTGTTTAGATCCCCGACTTCTTCAAGAAGTCGGGGATCTTGGTACTGGAACTGAAGTATTTTTTTGATGACTCATCTCTTTTTAGTTAAGAATTATCGGTTATAAAACGTTATCTAAAATAGTCTTCTAGGGTTAATAAATTATTCTTGATTGAAAGAAATAAACGAATAGACACTTTATGGAACTGTCCTATAGAAATATCAAGATTCAGTAAAATTAACAGCTATATCTAGACAACACCCGTAGCCAGATGTAAAGCTTTAACTATGAAGGGACAAATACAATTCACTCCAAGAGCATCACAACATTGCCCTTTAATCATCTACTCAGAAATTCAGGACTAATTATGGCGGGGTGCTGATACAACACCAACGGTGATTATTCTTCGGAATTGAACCGCCATCAACACTTTTTTCTGGAGTATTTAATTGTAATGATTGCGATCAAAAAGCTTGCATCGTTAGCCATTTGCACTGCCTGTTCAATTTCATTCGGTTGGCTAACAACACCCCAATCCGCATTTGCCCAAGCTAGTGAAAGGCAATCGAATAACACATTTACAACCCGTGAATCTCTGCCAACTAAGAGTACTAGTGTAGAAGGAGTTATCGGTTTAGATAAAATCAGTTTTGGTTTCCGTTTTTTAGAGAGTCTGTCTCCGGGTGAGGTAGACTCTTTTCGTATTCCCAATTTGACACCATTCAGGGGATTTTTAGCCCAAATTGACAATAGTAGTAGTGGCGTAGATACGATATTAGGCTCGTTTGATGAAAATGGAAATTTGATTACCTTTGATGATGATAGTGGGATGGGCGTAGCTTCTGCCTTGGGGGGTTCTGTAAACCCGGATGGCACGCTCAATCTCAGAGTTACAGGCTATGCTGACTTCAGCTTGAGCAATAACCACTCTCAATCAGGAGATTATAAACTTTCGGTGCTGATGGGTGATTATGTAGAAGGTGATGTAGATTTTTTCTCTTTTTCAAATCTACTTGGTGGTAGTCCGTTTACAGCGCAAATTACGTTTGGAGGATTTGATTCAATTCTGGGATGGTTTGATGATGATGGCAATTTAATTACCGCAGATGATGATAGTGGAGAAGGTGTACTATCCTTAATTAATGGAATTGTTCCCCGTAGTGGTAATCTGATTTTTGGCGTAACAGGATTTGAGGATTTTGATATTAATGGCGGTCACTTGGAAGTCGGTAGCTATACCTTATCCTTAGAGGTAAATTCTACTAGTCAGTCTGTACCCGAACCCACTTCGGTGTTGGGTTTGGTTGGAGTAGGGATGATGGGTGTTGGTGCAAAACTGAAGCGTAAAACTAAAACCTAAAAGAGGGGACAGGGGGCAAGGAGTAAAATCTTAGCCCTCATCCGTGATCTCTCGTCCTTGAAAATGGGGAGTAGGGAACTGGACTCAAAATTTAAAACTTTTAACGGGTAGGGGGAGTTGCCTTAAGTGATGATTAATCTTAACCGCAGCCACAAATCCAGAATTGATTGCACTTTCTATTAAATTACCTCCACACCAATCTCCACAGCAAACAAGGGGTAATGGTGTTGTAGTAGCCAGACAATCTTGATTTAAGGGAGTCTGAGGAAAGGCATAACGCCAGCGATGAACCTGCATCCAATCCGGAGAATTAAGCCAAGGAATCACTAACTGTGCAGCATGGGATAAAAGTCGGTGTCCAGCAGGTTGTAAATCAGTGGCATCTGAATAAGATTGGGCAAACTTGGCTGTACTTTGTAGAACAAAAACGGGCGAAATCGCATCAGGACGCTTGCTACTATCTAAACCAATCCAAGCTAAATCTGTATCCTCAAGAACACTTAACGACTTCCAACCCGGATTTAATTGCTCTAAATCGTGTTGTCGTTGCACCGGATAACCAGCAATTACACTTATACAGGGATTAAACTCAACCGATCGCAAGCTATTTAAAAATACCGAGGACAAACCTGCTTGAGTCAGTGGTTCTACTAACATTAGAGCTTGGGGCGCGGGAATGGCAATCACAATCGCTTTAGCCCTTAGTCCATGATGGGTATGATCGGGAGAGTTTAAAGTAAGATACCAGGCTTGTGCTTCAGTTGGTGCGATCGCCTCAACTCGTTGGTTAAGCCAAATATCTAACCCCGTAGCCAGAAATTTAGCAACCGCCGTCATTCCTGTAGGTGCAACATAACGGGGAAATGGGGAATGGGAACTAGAAAATGAAGAGTTAAACTCATAAACCGTATCAGTCCAAACTTTAAGGATACCGCGATCGCTTAAACTCTCAATCAGTGATGGCAAAAACGTTCCTTGGGGTTCCAAGTACCGCACCCCATGATCCGCACAAGTTTCTTCAATGCGCCTGGTTGCCATTCGTCCCCCAACTCCACGGGACTTTTCCAAAACCACCACTTTATACCCAGCTTGGCGCAACTGTTGGGCACAAGTAAGTCCCGCTACACCAGCACCGATAATTGCAACATCCAACACGACACCCACTCCTTCAACCCTAATAGAAGTTTGCGCTCGAATGAGGTACACCAAGAATCCCCTGTCCTCCTTGTCCCCCTTGTCC
>DNGI01000357.1:0-233 GCA_003486645.1 Cyanobacteria bacterium UBA11370
ACTCAACCAACTGTAGATGGACCCAGTAAAAAAGACTTGCGAGGTGGACGTGGCGCTCCTCAGAATATTATCCCAGCATCTACCGGAGCGGCTAAAGCTGTAACCTTAGTATTACCGGAACTTAAAGGCAAACTAACCGGGATGGCATTCCGTGTCCCTACCGCCGATGTCTCCGCCGTCGATCTCACCTTCCGCACGGAAAAGGCAACGAGTTATAAAGAAATCTGTGCGGC
>DNGI01000357.1:446-634 GCA_003486645.1 Cyanobacteria bacterium UBA11370
AGTTATAAAGAAATCTGTGCGGCGATGAAGGCAGCCTCGGAAGGTGAACTTAAAGGTATCCTAGGTTACACCGAAGATGATGTGGTGTCCAGCGACTTTATCGGAGATTCTCATTCCAGCATTTTCGACGCAGGTGCAGGAATTGAGTTAAATTCTAATTTTTTCAAGGTTGTGGCTTGGTATGACAA
>DNGI01000357.1:965-3153 GCA_003486645.1 Cyanobacteria bacterium UBA11370
TGGTTGTTAGTTGTTGGTTGTTACAGGCAATGATCGGAATTTTTATCAGGTTCCAGGGTTCGTTTTGGAGGATTGGACTCAGCCAAGGTGAGCGATCGCCAATTCATTACGCTACGATTGCACCAGTAAGCGTTCATTGAAGTATGGCAAAGCTGGAAAATCCCCTCACTGGAGAAGCACTCATTAAGGAAGTCTGTCGGCGGATTCGGGTTGCGCGTAGTTACTGGGATGCTCATAATAACGCTGCTTGTCGGGGAGAACGCGATCGCGCTTTAGCCCTTTACAATACGCTGACTAAAGAACAAAAAGACAAGATTCCGCAGGAGTTGCGGGTGTGGCTGCGGTATCGTAGTGAAAAATACTTTGGGGCACACCGAACGCCGCCTAAGTCGAAACGGAAGTCGAAATAGAGTTTTCCTTGCATCTAGCCTTCCGTCTTTAGGTTCGCGATCGCTTTCTCTCCCTCTGTATCTTGAGCAGTGGCTAAAAAAGTGAGTGTTCCTGACTACGCTGGCTTAATTTCAGCTAACGGAATCCTAAATCTTTCATTTTTTTAATAACTTTAGAAGGTACTTCGTTGAGTGGAACAGGGTATCCATGAAAACCACCAGCATTGTCTGATTGAAACTCATAGAATTTTTCCTCAAAGTAGCCGTAAATTTGTCTACCATTTACAATACCTTTATCTAAAACGGCTTGAGCGACTTCATCACTCAGATCCATAAGAGTACCCCAACCGCCGCGTGAAGCGTCGTGCTTACGAGTGGGTACATAACGTGGACGTAGCTTGTTTGCCTGACCTACATCAGTCAGGTTAGAGATTTCTACGTCTTCATAAAATTTCCCATCTGTAGTGAACTTTACCCGAACACACTCAACTACAAAGTCAGGCGCATTCTGCAAACTTATTAAAGTTCCCTTGAGATAAGCTGCTCCTGCTAATGAACTTCCCAAAACATCTTGATTGTTGAATTGGCATTCATGATAATCAATAGATTCCTCTAAAATTTCATCTACAAAAGGTCCCTTGTTCATTAACTTAATGAGTAATAATCGGTTATTTTCTTGCTCTTCTCCTATAGACGATTTTGATTTTGCATATAACCACTCCTTGACCTTCAAGGCTGTTGATATATAGCAACTGGAAAAACTACTGTGAATAAGTATCGACTCTTCACCTCGAATAGGTTCTAACTCCTCGATTATTTCGAGCAATACCTTCATTAGGTTATCAGCATCATCATTATGTTGTGCTTGCCCAATGAAAGAGAGTTCATTAATCAGGAAGCGCATTCAAATCAACTCCATCAAATCTTTTTCCATTTGATCAAAGAAGCCGTCGGGCCATTTATCAATTCTTCCACTGCGCTTAATACGTGGTGATACTACCTCTGTGAAAGCTTGCCCTTCTTTTTCTTGGCGCTGAAAATAGTGAAGTTGGACATCTTGATGATCTAGCTTGCCAGCATGAACAACACGACGAATACCGTTTAAAACATGGTCGCTATGAGTTTCTATCACAACCTGAATACCACAACTCGCTGCCAGCGCCAACAACTCACCCATTTTAGATTGCCCTTTGGGGTGGAGATGGGCTTCTGGGTTTTCTATTAGAATCAGTGTGCCGGGTTCAGATGCAAGAACTGCCACAATAATGGGTAATGTGTAACTAATTCCAAAACCTACATTAGTTGCACGGTAGGGGTTACTGACTTCCTTACCCATTTCAAAAAGGTATTGTAAGCTAATTAAATCCATGTCTGGGTTTGAATTAATTTTAATGCGTGTGCCAGGGCTAATTTCCCCCATCCATGCTTGTACTTGATCTATTAGAGCTAGTGATTTAGTCTCTGGATCGTCGCTGAAGTCTTTCTTTGAACTTTTTACATTCGGATGACTAAGCTTACCATTGAGAATATTTTTATTTTCGTTAACTAAGAGAAAGTGTGCTGCGTACTCACCATTAGCAGCAATTAGCCCCTTTTCTCGCACATCAAAATCTGACATTGGGTAGAATGAACGCGGACCAATTCTCTCTGCCTGAATATAATGAAATTTTTTATTAAAAAGACTTAATTGATATATTTCTTTAGCAACTGGCTCTGAATCAAGATTCAAAACATTTACCTTCGGGTCATAACTAAAACGCCAATGTCCTTCTATATCATTTTGCCAAAAAATATCAAAA
>DNGI01000357.1:3356-6324 GCA_003486645.1 Cyanobacteria bacterium UBA11370
CATTTTGCCAAAAAATATCAAAACCAATAAAATCTTCTTGCGCCCCTTCGTAAAGCGCATCTTTAGCCGTGCCAATTTGAACGAGTTCACCATTCAGTGCCAAGCCTGTTTTTGGTAACAAACCTTGTTGATAAGATTGACGTAGCAGCAGTAATGATTGAAGAACAGAAGATTTTCCAGTGCTATTAAGCCCAGAAAGTAGCGTTAGCGATTTAAATTGAAGCAATTGATTTACGAAAGGCTTAAAATTTATTAAATTAATGGAACGAATCATGACAGTACTTCCTGGATGATTTTTTGGATTTTACTAAATCGATACTCGATTTTATCTGTTGCTTGAGAAATTGAGGCAAGAAATTCTTTATCATTATCTACATAATATATAAATCTATTAATTAATTCTTGCTTAAGTTTTTTCAGTTGTTCTAATTCCTTATCACTCAAGTTACTTAAGCTTACAGACCAAGCTTCAAATAAAGCTCTATTGACTGGATATTTTTTTTTATAACTTTGAGAAAGTTTACGAAAAGCATCTTTACCAAAGATATTCCATGCAGCAAGCATTGCCCTATTGAATCTATATTCAAGCTCCTGGATATCTAAATCCGCTAATTTATTGATTTGAACTAGAGCTTTACTAAGAAAAGAATCTCTAGTATTATTTTGATAATCTTTATAAGAGGTGAGTGTAAAGGCTAAAAAACCAAGTATGAATTCCCGGTCATCCATACGCATTTTTCGGGATTTACCTAGATTAGTAACCTGCTTAAATTCTTTAGATGCAGCTAGTTTAGCCAAAATCTTTGTTGCCTTACCGGGATTGAGAGCATGGCGTAGTTCTTGTGGTGAAAGCGGCTCTCCTCCTGTATTGATTCGTTTAAAAATATTGTATTTAACTTCCGGAGGTGTTCCTTTTTCAATTAAATATACTGTCACTTGAGTTTCTTCAATCCGACGTTGATATCTACGTTCCAGCTCATCATAGCTTTTACCTTCAAGATTTGTGAGGTACTCTAGCCCACATAGTTTAAGTTTCTTATCAATAACAAATTCATTGAGGGCAAATAACCGTTGCAGTCCATCTATGACCAACCATTTTTCTTCATCAGTTGCATCTATATAAAATGCTGGTAGTGGAATCCGAATGAGGATAGACTCAATTAGTCGGCTTTTTGCCTCAAGTTTCCATATATTTGCATGACGCTGAAAATCAGGGGCTAGGTCAAGCGCTTGCTCATCAATTCTTCTAAGTAATTGTTCGATTGTGGGTTCCCTGGTAACAATGTTAATTTTCTCAGGGTTATATATCAATTTATCTTTTTCATATTGTTCATCATCATTATCTTCTTCGTCTAGAGTGTCTTGATCAGGTAATTCTATGTTGTAATTATTCCACTCTGTCAAGGTGCTTACTCCTTGTATTAGTATTTGTTTACTTATCTTTTAGTATAATTGAATATGTATTACGCAAATTCTTTAAGTTGCGTATTGAAGCAGAATTGCCACCGTAATCCCACGCCCATTGAGGTCATGAGCTAGGGACTTGCCTGCCATCGACAACGCCACTTTAGACATGGGGTAGCTATAGGAACTGCCAGAGGTATTGTCTGCGACCATTGCATGAAACTGCCAGAGTAAAGCATCTTACTAGAATTCCGGTATCTGTTTCCCGTGAGCAATTCTATATAAGCTTTTGAACATGCTAAAGCGATCGCACACCGAGATTGAGCGACCCTTCAAATACATGACATAAACATTCGTATTTTCCTGACACACCTTTAGGTTACGTTACTCCCTACTATAGATGAGCCGCAAGTTCCCAAAAATTAGTGATTCAAAAACAAGTGATGAGTCAGGAAGCCCCTCAACAGTAAACGTTGTTAAGCCCATTTAAGAATTGACGACTTGCTTAAGCAACGCTATCCACATATCAGGTGGATTGGAATAGTAATTGATTTTATCAACTTGATAGCGTTCCCCATTAGATTTCTCTTTCAAAATTAAGTAATCCCCGCATTCGATACCTTGCCCTTGTCCCGTCATGTAAGCCTTGATTCCTCCCTCTTTAGGGGCGAAGATGTGGTCATAGATTTCATCGGAGACGGTACAATAATGGATTTTATTTTCACCCGCTTGTTCGCTAGATGAAAATATCGTGGTCGGAGAAAAATCGAGTCTGGAAGTGAGTGTTGCTCTGGTAAATGTCATAACGGCTCTTTTCAAAACGTTACAATTATTGGCAAAATGTTAAAAATGTAGAATCTATTCTACATCCTGGATTAAATTTTTTCCACTTGATTAGTTTTAACTAAATGCCGAGCCGTCGCTTCAGCAAAATGGCTGAACTTCGATCAGCATCATGGCTGAACGTATCCCGATCAGGGAGAGTAAAAGTTGCTCTATACAGTAAATCTAAAATTAGAATAAAACAGTTTAACTCATGGCTGTTTATTAAGGTATAATTAGTAAATTTGTTTAATCTAAACTTAAAGCCACAGCACATACCTGTGATTAAATGTAACTCTAGCCACAACACACCATCTCTAGTAGTTTTGAGGAATAAACAATGATTCCAGGGGAAATGATCGTTCAGGATGGAGAGATTGAACTGAATGCGGGTCGTCCTACGTTACGATTGTCAGTAGCGAATACAGGCGATCGCCCGATTCAGGTTGGTTCCCACTTCCACTTTTATGAAGTGAATGAAGCATTGGAATTTAATCGAGAACAAACCAAGGGGATGCGCTTAAATATTCCGGCGGGGACAGCAGTACGGTTTGAACCGGGAGATGAACGGGATGTTGAGTTAGTACCGTTTGTGGGTGAACGGAAAATCTATGGATTTAATAGCAAAATTAATGGCAATCTTTAACGTAAGGTATTCTTAAATTATCATTCAAGTCAAGACTTAATCCCTAAAGCATACAATACCAAACATAAAACTATCCACTCCCCACTCCCTATTTTC
>DNGI01000357.1:6508-7443 GCA_003486645.1 Cyanobacteria bacterium UBA11370
CTCCCCACTCCCTATTTTCAAAATAAATGACTGAAAAACAGAAGATGTTAGCAGGTGAGTTATATCTCGCCTCTGACCTGGAATTAACAGCATTGCGTAAACGAGCCAGTCATTTGACCCGATTATATAATGCCACAACGGAAGAAGAATTAGAGAAGCGATCGCAACTCCTCCAAGAATTATTTGGCAAGCTGGGTTCTAATGCTCAAATTACTCCCCCTTTTTACTGTGACTACGGTAGCAATATTGATGCAGGTGATAATTTTTATATGAACTATGGCTGCGTAATTTTAGACTGCAATACCGTTCACATTGGTGATAATGTTTTGTGTGCGCCTTATGTTCAGATTTATACCGCTTATCATCCCATAGATCCTGCTGAAAGACTAACTGGACGAGAACTTGCTGCGCCGATCAAAATTGGTAATAACGTCTGGATTGGTGGCGGTGTGATTATTAATCCAGGTGTAACGATTGGTGATAATACGACGATTGGTGCGGGTAGTGTTGTGGTTAAAAGTATTCCCGCGAATGTTGTTGCGGTGGGAAATCCTTGTCGTGTTATTCGTCAGGTGAATGAAGGGTAAATTGGACGTAATTATTCACCGAGCAATCATCAGATTTCAATACATTTAAAGACAAGTTCTTAATTTTATGGCGTTCAGGAAATGGTTTCGATATGTACACTCAACCAGCCACTTATTCATAGTTGATAGCAGACGGCTGAAGGCTTACAATTGAACACACCGGAGGGGAAATAATGGAGATGAAATGGTACAACGAACCGCCTATTTGGAACGTAGAAGGTGACACAATTATGATCCAGTCTGCACCAAAAACTGACTTCTGGCGTTATACTCACTACGGTTTTATTCGAGATAACGGTCACTTCTTTTATCAACCTGTAAAAGGAGATTTTACTGTAGATGTGAAAA
>DNGI01000357.1:7676-8075 GCA_003486645.1 Cyanobacteria bacterium UBA11370
AAAGGTGAGTATCGGGATTTGTACGATCAAGCTGGAATAATGGTGCGGTTAAATGAGTCTAATTGGTTAAAATGTGGCATTGAATTTGTTGATGGTGTACAACAAATTAGTGCTGTTGTAACGAGAGAGTATTCTGATTGGTCAGTTGTCCCGATGCTCAATAATCCAGATACTCTCTGGATGCGTGTAATTCGACGCGGAGCGGCAATTGAAGTGCAATATTCTTTGAATGGGATTGAGTATAGAATGTTACGTCTGGCTTATCTAACCCTAGTTGAAACAGTAAATGTAGGGGTGATGTGTGCCTCTCCTGATGGAGAGGGTTTCCCGATGAGGTTGGAGGGATTTAAAATTAATTCGTAATAGCTTACTATGCGATATCCCTCTTCTGTCACTCTC
>DNGI01000241.1 GCA_003486645.1 Cyanobacteria bacterium UBA11370
TTCTGCCGTCCTGCACTAGTCACCTCATACTAACAACTCACAACCGCGCTTGCTTTAACTTGTGCGACGAAATTGGATAAGATTTGCAATCCAGTTGTCGATGATTTTTCGGGGTGAAACTGAACTGCCATTAAGTTATCACGAGCGATCGCAGCGGTTACTGTTTGAGAACCGTGAGTTACGGTTGCGGCGCGGATTTTGGAGTCAATTGGATCGACGTAATAGGAATGGACAAAATAAACTTGTGACTGATGAGATAATTGCTGCCACAGGGGACAATTGGGTTGAGTTAAGTCTAAGTTGTTCCAACCCATGTGGGGTATGCGAATTTGGGGTTCTGAACGAAAGCGACGGACTTTTCCGGGAATAATTCCTAATCCGGGTTCAATCCCTTCTTCGGAACCCTCAAATAGAATTTGTAATCCTAAACAGATACCGAGGAACGGTTTACCACTAGCGATCGCATATTTTATGGGTTCCTCTAGTCCCCGCGATCGCAAATGTTGTACGGCGGGATCGAAAGCACCGACACCGGGTAAAACCACAGCATCCGCCTGTTCAATATCTATCGGGGAATCTGTTACTTTAGTTGTGGCTCCAGCTTTCTCCAAACCCTTGCAAGCCGAGTGCAGGTTTCCCATATCGTAGTCTACAACAGCAATGATTGGCATTCCCCTGCTTTCCCTTTTACCTTTATAATTCAATTTCTATTTTAAGTGCTGGCTGCCTATTAATCATGAGTTGTAAAATTCTCTTGACATCGTTTCAAACCTGGCTACCTCATCAGCGTTCTAACTCGTCCGATGATTTAGTCCAGACAATCTTAGGGGAAATCGATCAATTTAACTCTCTCTCGATTTCGTTAATTGGGTTGAGACAGTTACCCGTTGATGTCACCCAGGCGGTGCATTTAGCGATCGCTAAAATTGAAGAACTCCAACCGGATGGGATTATTTGTTGTGGGATGGCAGAAAGACGCACTAAATTAACGGTAGAATCTTGTGCCACGTCTGGATATATTTCTTCTCAAAATGATTTATCGCTGTCTTACCTTTCTGCTAGCAAAATGTTGAGTTTCAAACGATTTCCCTATGGTTCTCCTGAACCCTGGCAGGTCGATGAAGCTTTGGAAGCAAACTTACTTCAAACTTCAGTCAATTTAGAGGACTTACTTACGGGTTTAGCAAACACTGAAATTAGCCATGATGCAGGGAAGTTTGTGTGTGAAGGACTTTACTACCAAGTTTTAAAGTATTTACACGAGTACAATCTAAACACAAGTTGTATTTTTGTCCATGTTCCAGTTTTAACATCGGATAATTTACCTATTCTTTTAGCAGAGTTTGGGATAATTCTCCATAGAATAGCATCATTTTGCTCACTGAAAAAATAACTAACAACCAACAACCAAGGACTAATCTACAATTTTCAGTTCGTGAATATTCCAGAATGCTCCTCCCAAGGCAGAGTATTGAATAGGTTGAATGCGATCGCGCACCGCTTCCAAGGAAAGCTGATTGACTAGATAAATAAACGGGACTTGTTCCTGAACAATTTTCTGAAACTTTCCGTAAATTTCCTTGCGCTTTGTATCATCTAATTCTTTAACACCCGCCTCAAACAAGCGGTCAATTTCCAGTTCCCAATCTGAAGCTTTCCAACCCTTAATCGGTGGTTCTCCTGGAATCACACCTTGGTTAAATTGATGTAATGAACCTTGACTGTACCAAATATTAAAACTACTGTGCGGTTCCACTCCACCGCCACCAAAAGCACCAACGTAAGCTTCCCAACTTCTATCTTGAAGCTTTTGAATAACCACGTTAAAGCTGATTACTTGCAAATCGGCTTGAATTCCTAGTTTTTTCAGGTCTTTTTGAATTTGAATGGCGGCATCTACTCTAGATTTTTCTTCAGATTTCACTAACAGAGTAAATCGTACCCGGTTCCCATCCCAGTCTAGGAGTTGTCCTTGAGTGTTGTATTTAAACCCAGCATTTAATAGGAGTTGTTTTGCTTTTTTTGGGTCGTAATTATAGGTTTTTAATCCTTCTTTTGGAGACAAATAATAAGGACTTTGGACGGCAACGGGGGAATGTTGTAATTCCCCTAATCCCCGATAGGTCGTATTTTTCATCGTCTCCCGATCAATGGCATAAGCTACAGCTTGCCTAAAGGCTAAGGTATTGAACCAGCGAGATTTAATTGGGTCTACAAAGGGTTTACCTTTATCAGTTTGGGCTTGATTAAGATTAAAGGTTACAAATCTTGTCTCAGAAGTTGCGCCACCGTTATAAATCGTATATTTCCCTCGTTTTTCCTCTCGCTTCATTAAGCCAAAGGCTTCAGGTGTTACCTCTAAACTATCTATCTCTCCAGATCGAAATGTGAGTAATTGGTTATCCGTATTTTCGATAATTTGTACAACGATGCGTTCAATATACGGTTGGGGATTTCCTCGATCATCTTTGCGCCAGTAATTAGGATTACGCCGAAAGACAATTCGTTGAGACGGCGTATAACTAACCATTTGATAGGGACCATTTCCGATAATTTTCTGTGGATCAGTATCTGTTGCCCAAGTGGAGAGAAACTTGAGATTACCATTAGCATCTTTAGTTTTTACGGCTTCTTCTAAGATATGTTTCGGTAAAATCGTAATGCCGCCCACATATCTTAAGAAGGGTGCAAAAGGTTCCGGTACAGTAAATTCAACTCGCCGTTCATCGACTTTTTTGACGGATGGAAACGCGCCTGTAGTCCCGATACGGAGAATATCTCTAACACCTGTAGGAATCTTTTCGTTTAAGTAAATTTGATTGTAAGTAAAATCAATATCATCAGCGGTAAAGGGTTCGCCATCTGACCATTTCAAGCCGTCTCGTAGAGTAAAGGTAATCTTGCGTTTATCTTCAGAAATTTCCCAAGACTCAGCAAGTCCAGGTTCTAATTTAGCGGTAATGCCATTTTCATTAATTAATCCGTCATAGATTAAACCATAGACAATGCGGCTAAATAAGGAGTCATTGAGAGGAGGGTTAAAGGTGGATGGATCGGAAGGAGAAACGAAAACTAATTGAGGAACTTGAGCCGCTTTGGTGGTAAATTGTGAAGGACTACAGCTAGTAAGAGTAATTGCCAAAATAGAGGTTAGAAATACTAAAAACCAGCGGCGGAGAATTAGAGAAAAGAGGGAAGTAAAGAGCATAGTAATGTTAAAAGTGAGAGGGTGAGGGGAAGAAAACGGGGAGAGTGGGGGAGGGGGATGGGGAGAATCCATAACGGATAACCAACAACCAACAACCAACAACCAACAACCAACAACCAACAACCAACAACCAACAACCGACAACCAACAACCAACAACCAACAACCA
>DNGI01000240.1 GCA_003486645.1 Cyanobacteria bacterium UBA11370
CCCCCCTCCCTCTCAATCTTTATTTAGGGTTATTCAACCGAACAGGATCGGAGTACTGCCAATTAGTTCCTAGCATCCACCTTAAATGTCCCCACAGAAGCTTGCAATTCCCGCGCCACCTCGACTGTTTTTTGCAGAGAGTTAGACACTTTGCTAGAGGAATCCGATGTCTGTGCCGAAACCATCGCAATTTCATACATCAAACTACTCACCGCTTGAGAGGTTTGAGTTTGAGATACGGTTGCCTCGGAAATTAATTGTACCAATTGGTCAATTTGACGAGATACATCCAACATTTGATTGAGACTTTGCTTGGCATCATCTACCAAACGGGTTCCTTCAACCACCTGCTTAGTACTCTGTTCCATTGCCTCAACCACTTGTGCGGTTTCCCGTTGGATACTCTCAACAATCTCTTCAATTTCTTGGGTAGCAGCGGCTGACTTAGCAGCCAATTCACCCACTTCTTCGGCAACCACGGCAAAACCCTGACCCTCTTCACCCGCACGTGCCGCTTCAATACCCGCATTGATTGCTAGTAAGTTGGTTTGGAGGGCAATTTTCTCAATGATAGACACAACCTTAGCAATTTGTTGAGACGACTCACCCAAGCGCTTCACCTTCTTGGCTGTTTCACCAATAGTGGTTCGTAGATTCAAGATATTTTCTACCGTTAAATCCATTGCCGCTTGACCCGTTTCAGCAGTATGAGATGCCATACTAGCAACCGCAGCCGCTTGGCGAGCATTATCGGCTACCGCTTCAATGGAATGGGTCATTTGTTCCACCGAATCCAGAATACTCGTTGTCTCCTCCGCCTGTTTCAGAGCAGCTTCGGCAAGTTGGCGAATTGCCTCCTCATCTTCACCCACAGCCATATTCACCTCAATCGCCGATTCTTTCACCCGCGTTACAATTTGGCGCAAATTCTCAACAATGGAGTTAAAAAAGTCGGCAACCGTGCCAATTTCCCCCGAAGTCACCTCGGCGCGTACCGTCAAATCCCCTCTCGCTGCGCCTTCCACATCATTGAGTAGTTCCACCAATTGCATTTGGATCGCTTCTTTTTGCTGACGTTGCTCCTGAGCAAGCATTTCTGCTTCTTGACGAGCTTGCTCAAGCTGTGCTAGCGAGGTTAAACGATCTAACGCTAGACCCAATTGAATCGCCACTTGCTTAAAGAACGTGATTTCTGGTTCTTGCCAGCGTCGGGTGCTGGAACATTGATGAGTGACCAGCAAACCATGGAGATTGCCGTAGGCTAAAATCGGCGCGACTAAACTGGCTTGAACTCTGAACGGTTCGAGTTGACCCAAGTGACATTTTGTTAGCCCAGCATCGTAAATATTATCTGTGGCTTTCACGCGACCCCGCTTGTATTTTTCCACATAGGAATCGGCAAAACAAGGATCAGCAATTCTTGCGCCCAAGGCTTTTGGCCACGCTTCACCCACGGATTCAGCAACGATGCTGCCTCGCCAGTCCTCATCAAACAGATAGATGATTGCTCGGTCGGTATCAAGAGTTTTACGGATACCCATAATGGCAGTATTGTAGACTTCCTCAAAGTTGGCAGATTCCCGAATGTTAGAGGTGATTTCATTCAGTTTCTGTGCCCGATCCGTTTCAGCCTCTTTCTCCGTTAAGAAGTTCACCCGGTCTAGGGACAGTCCAACTTGAATCGCCAACTTCCTCAAGAAATCGACTTCCGACGGTTGCCAACTATGAGGTTCACGACAATGATGAGCAATTAACAAGCCAAATAACTGATCCTCCTTGAGAATGGGAGTCACTAAATTTGCCTTGATTTGTAGTCGTTCCATTAACTTCATGTGATCCGAGTGAAACCCTGCCTCAAAGACGTTATTCGTTGGCACAACCCGTCCTTTGCGGTAAGCTTCAATCAGATGCTTATCAATACAAGGGTCTTCGATTTTGTCGCCAAAAGCACGCGGCCAACCCGGAGTTACGGCTTCGGCTGAGATGTATCCGCGCCAGTCGGGGTAGAAGCGATAGATGACCACGCGATCAGCATCCAAAATTTTTAAGGCTCCGTCAACAGCTTTTTGGAAGACCTCCTCTAGGTCTTGCTGAGTACGAGCGCGGGAGACGGCAATGTCGGCAAATAAGGCTGCCTGTTCGGTTTCAGCCGCTTGTTGCTGCAATAACCCTTTGACTCCACTGACCAGGTTGTTGAAAACTTGAGCGAGGACTTGGGTTTCAGTCGCGCCAACGGGTTGGGCTTGGACATTCAAGTCTCCGGCAATCACTTGCTCGGCTGTTGTGGCTAACTGATTGAGGGGTGTCGCTAACCGACGGGCTAAAAACA
Source organism: Cyanobacteria bacterium UBA11370 (assembly GCA_003486645.1). Classification (GTDB taxonomy): domain Bacteria; phylum Cyanobacteriota; class Cyanobacteriia; order Cyanobacteriales; family Coleofasciculaceae; genus UBA11370. Next base: position 2,330 of record DNGI01000240.1, read on the forward strand.
GAATGGCTACGGCGATCGCTCCCCCCAACAATAGGAATGCTAATGAAAAGGTTAAGGCGGCTTGAGCGCCTGCTGCCCTAAGTTCACTGAGTTCAACGGAAACAGCGACAACCCAGTTCGTCTTGGGAATACTAACCAACCAGTAACTGCGACCTTCATGCTCAAATTTGGCACTCAGTAACTGTTCACCTAATTTAGACTTAACGGGTTCAATCTTCAAGCCTTTAACGGGTGGAAATTGGCTTGCCACGGCTGTCCCAGATTCAGGGGTTTGGGATTGGACGCTTTGGAGCAAACTCTTGGCACTCCCAGCAATGGTTTCACCCCCCAACACGGCTTGGTTTTCCCGACTGTCCTGACTGCTGACGCTGTTGATGACAGCAACACTGCCATCTTCTTTAATCGCTAGTAACTGTACGACTTGAGAACTGACTATTTTAAACTCTTCGAGTAGATTATTTAATACCGAGCCAAAGGCATTAGCGGGTAAAACCCCCTTGACAACGCCCAGGAATTGACCCGAACTCGGATCGGTAATGGATTGGCTCAGTTCAATCCCAAAAGCATTAGCAGATTCATCAAAGGTTGGTTCAATAAATTTACCCGTACTCTCGGTTTTTGCTTTTTCCCACCATTCTTCATCCCGTTGGACAAAATCAGAGGTAGGATTGCTATAAGCGACATTAAATCCGTTCTTGTCGGTAAAAAATAGCTCGGCAAATTCGCCAATCTCGGCTGTTCTTTTTAGATAATTATTGAGAGCTTGATTGAGCTGGAGTACCTTGGTGCTGGAAAAAGACTGTTCAATTTGTTCAAGGGATAAATTAGAAAGGTTTTTCGTTTTAACGACTTCATCAGTGCTATTGGCGGCGTTTATAACTAGGGGATTATTCGCTACCGTGGCTGGGATTTTCTCGGCTTCTTGCAACAATTCATTCACCACATCACTCGCAAGTATCGCTTCACTTTGTAATAGTTGTTGGGTTTGATCTTGGGCGCGTTGTGAAACAATGCCATAGTTGACTAATCCTGCCAACCCCAGGGGAACGAGTACGGCTGGGAGAAGGGTTCGCAATAATTGGATGCGTAGGGGAGTACTCTGTGGCTGGGCTGATGAGGTGTAACTGTAGGGAAGAGAACGCCAGGTTAGATGAGGCGGCTGTGGTGGTACAGAGTTTGTAGCCCCTTGGGGCAAGAGAGGGGTTAGCGGATATTGACTGCTCGGATGATTGGCTGTTGCAACATTTTGATTGATACCATTGAGGGAATCATTCCCTTGTGCATTCGTTTTATTGCTATACGCTTTTAGGGGATCGAACTGAGTACTCATGAAATAATGTCCTTGAAGTGATGGGAAGTTAGCAAAAGATTGGAGGTTTTACGGTAAAAGCAGCAGTCGTAGCACTAGGACTTATCAATATGGCAAGAATGGGCTTTATGCTTTTTATCGATGTGATGGTGATAGCTCTTTTAGATGAATGGCAGTGCAAAACGAGTCCGGCTACCGAAAGGTATTTTGGCAGCAATGACTGAGGCGTTAGCGTTAGTTAAAGGAAATGCTTAAATCAAGCTAACCCTTCGTTACACGAACCGCGTTATCCAAAGAAAGAGAGAGTCTCTCGGATCAGTAGGATTTTTGACTAAGAACGAGAATGTTCCTACCGTTGGTAAGAGAATTAGACCTGACACCAATCATCTTTGTAGAAAATTTGGATAGGATGTAGATTTCACAGGCGGGTGCGCCTTCAACCACTGGCACAACTTATCGTACAAACCGGGTATTGCACAATCCGCAAATTATTAATTGCCCTGGCAATCAAACTCCTGAACTCTGTGTTTTAAAGCACTCGTCTACAAGCGACGCTAGCCGCAGCTACACCTCCACCCGCTGCAATGACAGCCCCGATTGGTCCCCCAACCGCCTCACCTGCGATCGCCATTTCAATCGCTACGGCTAATACGCAAGCATCTAAATCGGTTTCTGAACCCGGTTTGGCTTCCGGATGATTATCTTTCCAGGCTTGGGCTAAGGGAACGGCTAGTTCCGCGAGTTTGTTCTCCAGATCAAATTTTCGGACTTCCTCACGAGATACTGCCTCACAAGAGGTTAATGGTAGATGGCTTGACTTGTTTTCTGATTTGAAAGAACTCATAGTGTTAGTACCTAAAAAAACACCACATTCAGGACGAATGAGATTGAAGCGAAACGGATAGATTACCCTGGTGGTGTCCAACCTACAGCATAGGAGAAGGCTGGGCTACAGCACTTGCATAGCCAACGCTTTTAGACTCTATAAAGAGGGTCGAAACTGTAAGACAAGCGTATAACTTGTATTACACTTTATTTATAATAGGTCAATTTCATTACTATCAGCAACAAAGTCAAGTAGGTTTTATTGACTCTTCATAAATGGGGGATGGGGAGATGGA
>DNGI01000155.1 GCA_003486645.1 Cyanobacteria bacterium UBA11370
AACAACAAACAACAAACAACTACTTTAACTCTTGCAATAGCCAAAATCCGGCAAAACGTTCTGAGGTTTGACTTGTTTGCACCGCGACAAAATGTACTTCGTTTGCCTTCTGTTTAGCAGACTCAAACCCTTTAGCTTCTGCTAGAGTTTGGGAATCTGTCATCGTTGCCAAAATCCAACTTTCACTTGCGCCAGTTTCCAGTAATAATCGAGCGATCGCACCAGTTTCAACTCGCACAAATGCTAGTTCTAAGCCTGACATCCAAGCGGCTAAGGGTTTTGCTCGATCAGAAAATATAATAATGCCGGGAATTCGAGTATCAGGAGTCAGACCTATCATAGAAAGAGGAAATGCTTCTCCAAAGTCAATTTCCCACTCCTGCATTTCATCAAATGCTCCCGCTTCTAAGCTAACAAACGCCCATTTTTGACCTTGTAAAGCATCGGGTAAGGCTTGGGGAATCTGGGGTTGATAGTTGACAAAAGAGGACGCTGCTGCTGAGGGTTCATATCCCGGTTGCTGGGGATAAAATTCCTCCATGCGTTGGTGCAACCATTGATTTAAGCGATAGGTGCGGCGCGTTGCTTGAGCAAGAATACCTAGTTCTTCACAAGCTTTGGTAATCATATTGCTCATTTGACGACGAAAGAAGCGAATTTTCTTTGGAGTTTCCTGGCGTTGAACCATTGCTTCCTCCACCGCCTCCCGCAACCAAATAGAATTAACCTGTTGATTCGGACACCAACTGGAATATTGAAACAACCCGTCAGTGGACTGGCGCGGATCTAAAGGACTTTCGCAAATTAAGACTTCCCATACCTTTTTCTGATTGTCATCCAAAATTGGACGCGAATAAAAATCAAGTTCCCAAATGATGCTCATGCCACACCGTTCCATCTGGCTGCTTCCTTCATCATACGGTTCAGGGGGACTTCGTTTGAGCGTTAAATGGGAAAGAGGCGATGGGATGTGAGGAGTCGGGGAAGTGCCGTTTTATGATAAGCGAGATAAGGGAGACAAGGGAGACAAGGGAGACAAGGGAGACAAGGAGGATAGTAATAGATGTAGGTTGGGTTGAAGAATGAAACCCAACACAGCTTCATCCTAATGCACTATTTTACCCTTGCCACGCCAGTAGGGTGTGTTAGCTTTGGCGTAACGAACCATAACTCCTATAGATAGCGTAGCTGCGTAAGTCCTGATGTCTTGTTTGAAAATGCTATAGGTCGTTTGTGCGTAAAAGGTTCGATAGAGAAAGGTTAAAGCGAAAAGGTCAAAACAATTCAAAATTCACGCATTATTAATTCAAAATTACAATTAGTGGAAGCTTGTACCCACCACTAATTGAAGACCACCAAATCATAGATTATGGTGGGGACTTGTACCCAGAATTAAAAAGGACTAAATTTCCCTCGATTATGTTCATTTTGAACTTTGAATTTTGAATTTTGAATTCAAAAAAAGGTCAAAGAATTTTTCACACCTTTGCCTGTTCTCCTTTTTCCTAAATCAGAAGAAGCCTAATTTTTGATCTGCCAGAGAATATCCCCTTCGTAAATAGATTCTATTCGGTACTCTTGCTCAAATTTATCTTGCAATACTTGAGAAGGTTTAAATAAAAACACATCACTAAAACTTTTGGTATTCTGAGGACCTTCGAGTTGAACTCTGGATGAAGAATCTAGATAACACGAATAGCATGGGGGATTTAGCTGAAACTGCACGTTGGGATTGAGTAGATAGTTGAGAGATAAGACATCACCAATATAAGCATCACTGATTACGAGAGGATGATTGGCTTGATTAATCAGACGAGCTACAGCAGGATTATAGTAGTTAATGGCTTTAGTCCATCCACTCTCTGATTGAGAACTAACCGCGCAGGATAGGATACCACTGGATAGTAGTACTACCATCACTAATTTCCATAATTTTTGAGACTGTTTATTACTAGAAATAGTGGTAATTTGAGTAGTAAAGAGGTAAGCGATCGCTATCTCAATCCCTAAATAACAAGGAATTAAATACCGTCCAGCCGTTGATCGCCTTCCCCCAAGTATTAAATCGGGTAACACCAGTGCTAATCCTGTTACTCCAATTAAGCTTACGATAAATAACCAAACGTTTTTAGGACTGTTACGACAGATAAAATAGAGAGAATAGCCCACAAGAATTAACAAAATTAAACTAATAGGGATTAAAAAATAACTTGAGGCTTGATTCGAGTTGCCATGCAAGCCAAAATCAATAAATACACGGCTCAAATCCCCAACCCATGACTTAACCAGAGAAAAGGGGCTTGGACTTTTAGTTGCCCATGCTGTTGTACGATTAATTCGATGTAAGCTATTGAAAATTACCCAAATCCAAGGGATGAAAATCAGAATAGCAGAAACAGAAGCTAACAAACAAGCAATAACAGTTTTACTCAATCGAAACTTTTCAATAACAAAGACATAGATTCCATATCCAATAGCGACTAACCCTGTTAATGGAAATGTATAAAGCCCTACACCAATACTAGCGCCATAAATTACCCAACTCATCCTTGTTTTTAAGCGCATTGCTCGCAGGACTAATGCCCCTGATAGTAAAATTGTTACCGTCCACAATGTATATTCCCGTGCTTCTTGAGCTAAAGCGACATGAAACGGTGAAACGGAAACCAGTGCGATCGCAACCCATCCCATTAGTGATGAATTAAATAATTCTAAACATAGCCAATACAGGCAAGGAAATACAAGCAAGCTAGTTAGAGCGGTAAAACTTCTGATGATAGCGACGGAATCTCCCCAAACCTGCACCCAAAATCGTGCCAGAATGTAATAAAGGGGAGGGTGTTGTGCATCTTCTAATGCCAAAGAATGAATCGTATTGAATAAGGTTTTTTCAGGATTAATACGCTGATAGTTTTGTAACTCTTTTCCCCCAATCTCTGGATTAGTTGATAGAGTTTGTACAAGTTCGTATTCGGTATAACCTGCGACTCGTAATGAGGTATAGACTTCATCAAACCAGTAGATTTTCTTACCAAGATTAGCAAATCTGAAAAATACCCCTAATACTAACAGAGTAATTAAAAAAAGAGGCAATCCACGCTCTATAAATTTCCAGCTATGGGTAAATTTATTTGGCATACTTAATGGTTTTAGAGCTTACGCACAGCCTCTATTCTTAGGGTGTGTCAGCGTAGCATAACGCACCATGACAGCTACAGAGAGTGTAGCTGCCTCAGTCTTGGTTTTATTAGACTTGTCAGTAATATCAAGATACCAGCAACAGACAACCAACAACCAACAACCAACTTATTTCTTTTAGTTGATCTTCGGCTTTAATTCTTCCCTCTTGAGGTAGATAGATTTCCCTCTAACTTAGTTCAATACTGAATAGATAAAGCCGTTTACGTATAACGTAAGATACCCATGAAGCGCAGCACGACGGGAAAGTTCTTGACCGAATGGGAAGGAGAGCCGAAAAAACGTGTTAACTTATCGTTAACGCAGACGGCTTGGCACAAACTTGATGAATTCGCTCAGGCTCAACAAATTTCTAAATCTGAGGTTATTGAACGGTTTGCTCGTAGTTTAGAGGTTCAAGGCTTTGGGGAGGGAGAGGGGGAGATGGGGAGATGGGGAGAGGGGG
>DNGI01000156.1 GCA_003486645.1 Cyanobacteria bacterium UBA11370
CCTCTCCCCATCCGCCTTAATTAGGGGGTTTGGGTAGCAATAAATTCCCGCAATTGCAGCAAACTAAAGGTTTGACCCAGATTCAGCGGTAAGACAGAGATCCCTTCCAAACGGGATTGTACCCACCCATCACCCCAGTACCACTCGTGATACCCATCAATTCCCTGACTCAATAGCAGGCGTAAACAGTTAGACTGAACAATATCCACTTGATGTTGAATTGCTACAGGGCCAATCCAGCTTGTGAAGGTCAATCCTGGATGAAGCTGTTCTGGCAAGCCAACGGAAAAGTTTTGATGCCATAACCACTGCCGCAGCTTATCTGACTGTAACAAACTATCCCGAATAAGCGTGTGTGAAGCGTCTAGTTCAATGCGGAGATGGCTTTGTTGAAAGGTTCCTAGCATAGGGTTTAAGCTATTTCACATTTAAATTACATAACTTGGACAGGCTTGCTGGCCTATCCCACGCATAGTTTTAACACTACCGATACTGAAAACTGGATGTGGAACAGCTTATTACACTATAACAATTTTTTCTAACTCCAGAACTCATCCAGACTCAGGGTACTAACTTCGTCTTGCAATTCCTGAAAATAGCCACTCTGGGTAATTAAAGCGACTTCTTGTTCTCGTTTCTTGTGGTCAATTTCAATTTTCAATTCTGCTAACTGTCGTCTCAATTCTTCTTCTCGGTGCTTGCGATCGCTAATATCTTGTATCATTCCTTCATAATAGAGGACTTTCCCACTCCTATCTTGAACGGCGCGGGCATCAATTTCAACCCAGAGTGTGCTTCCATCTTTACGATAGGCTTGATACTCCAAGCCTTGAACTTGTCCGTATTGTTCCATGAGATATCGGAACTGAGTGCGATCCCTGGGATTGACATAAATTTGTGTCTGAATATCGGTCACGCTGGCAATCATTTCTTCGGGGGAATCATAGCCGTAGATTCGAGCCATTGCTGGGTTAATGTTAATAAAACAACCATCGGGTGAAGACTGAAAGATTCCTTCTAAAGCATTTTCAAAAATACTGCGATAATTTTCTTCCGCAATGCAAAGTGCTTCTTCAGCTTTCTTGCGTTCAGTAATATCAATTCCTACAGATACCATTGCGGTTCCTTGTTGATATTTTCGAGCAGCGATCAAATAATATCTTACCTGATCGTTATGATCGGCTTTAACCACTTGAGATGCTGATTCTTGTGAACTTGCAAAGAATTGAGAGATAAATTCTGCAAACTGAGTACTACCTTTAAGAAAGCCAACTTCTTGACCAATAAACGCCTCTTGGGAAAGATTCCAGGTGTCTGCTAGATAGCGATTAACACCCAAATAAACACCGCCAGAATCGATCCAAGAAATCGAACCGGGTACGGCGTTTAAAATGGCTTCCAATTGATCTTTAGCCGTTGCTAACTCTCGTTCCCGCGTTTTGATGGTTTGCACCATCTGAGTAAATACGCGTGCCAAATGTCCGAGTTCATCATCCCGTGCCGTGATTTGCGTTAAACTATCGGGTTCAAAGGTATCATTTTCAACAGATACTGCTGCGGCTGTAAAGGTTTGCACCTGCTCAATATAACCCAACAGTTGTTTATTTTTTTGATTGAGTTGGTTTTCTAGATCGGTAGCGTGTTCGGTAACGGTTTCCAGCAGAATTTCTAAATCGTTTTTTTCTTCATTGGCTTGGGCGAGTTGATGACTCAGGGTTTCGATTTGAGCTAGTAATTGCTCTCGTGATAGTTGCTCTGCTTGCATTGCTGCTAAAACTTATCCTATCAACTTCTGCTTATAAGCTAACGCAAATTTAACGTTTTGATTCCCCTTTTCCTATTCTCCAGGCACTCTTTGGATATGTAGTCGGTAGCCTCAGCAATCAGCCTAACTCTATTCTAATTCCAGTTTCAACCCAGGAAACAGCTTTTCTAGATTTTTTAGAGATTTTCCTTGCCAAGGAATGGTATTTGACCCCATCACAATAACTTGAATTGTTTTTCTTTTACGCATATTAATCGCAAATTTAGACACCAGACTAATCCCAGAACTATTAAGAAATTCTAATTTTCTCAGATCTAAGATCATAGTTGATGGTTCTTGATTAGCCACATCATCTAACAACTGGGCAATTGGGGCATAGTCAGCTGGTCCACTCAAACTGAGTTCGCCTATAAAACTCACTGTCACTGATTCAGGATTGTAGTGAACTCTGTAGTCATCACCGTTGATTTCTTGAGTATCCATTGTTCTTTTGTTCTTGAGTGTTGTGGTATTTTTTTTCATGAAAGGCTATTAAATGATTTCTTCTCTAGAGTTGAAAATCACTGATACTATACAACAACTTGAACAAGGGTTGTAACCGCGATCGCATCTGGATTGTTTCCAATGGCTTCAAATTTCCAACCGAGTTTTGCTGAATAATCATTGATCATGGTGAGAAGTCCCAATCCGGAAGAGTGAGTATTTTCTTCTTCTGCACTTTGTTCTAGCTGATGGACATACAATTCTTCTGGATCAGAGGCAAGTAATTCCTCAATAAAGCTTTGATACTTATCCTGCATTGGGTTCGTGATTGCGTTCGTCGCAAACAACACCACTGTCACCTCTGGATCTTCAATGAAGTGAATGCCAAAGCGCACAGGATGCTGTTGGTTTGGGCTATGAAACTTCATCGCATTTTCTAATAATTCATTAGCGATGTAACTGACTGCGCCTTTGCACTCTTCTTGGCGGCGATCGCTACCCGGATCATCATCATCAACCGGAAGAAAAGTCGATAAATAATCAGCGACAAAGTAAGCTGATAATCGATTATTGCGCCATCGTTGTTTGATCGGTCGAGAACTAGCTGAAAACCCGATATCTAAATAATCATGACCCGGAGGAAGATTTTCGATAAAGTCTCCAAAAATTTGTGCCATAGCTATCTTATACCATTTTGGATGCAAGGATTTTGGATTGCGGAAGACTGAATCGGGCAGAGTTTCAGTAACTCATGTGCAACATTTCTTTTTTAAATTGGTATTATTTTTTGATTGATTTGTGTTTCACAATCAGCAATGTTATATCATTATAAGCAATAAAGGCCGTGAATAATTTCTGGCAAGTTGGTTTCGTGAGTCCCTCATTTCAGAAATCAAAAGTTTCCTGAAACACCTCAATACTTTGCTTTCCCTCTGGTAGATCAGAACCCACTACATAAAAATCTTGAGGATAGATCCAATGAGTATCGAGTGGTCCATGAATTTGAATACCCGTCATAACGGCATACTTAAATATAGAGTGATCTAACGTACTTAATAACTTCCTAACATCATCGGAAATAATCCGGCACGCTAACTTGGTTATCTCTACTAAATCAGGCTTATCCCCATAGTGAATAGTCGAAAGAATTTTCTGACGGATAATACTTTGTTCGATATCTTGCATATCCGTTTGTAAGTTAAGAAATCCCGACTCTAATTCCTTAACAATCACTTCCAATGCTCCACAAGCATGAGAAGCTTTGTCAAGCCCTTGTCGGTAAACTTTCCCAATTTCTCCATATCTGGAAATCGCAATATGAGGCATAGCATAGAAGGTAAAGCGACGTACACCGTCATAGATAGGAGTATGATCGGTAGCGGCTGCCAACCCCGTTTTACCCATCATTACAAATCCTGCCAGACTGCAACAATTGAATGTTTTTCCCCAAAATTTAATCACTTCATCAAATAGAGGATCAGCCATTTCATCTCGACAAATTGCAATCATTCCCATCGTATTATCATCATTAAAGTCATAATTGCTCAAGCATTCATAGGTTTTCCTCATATAATGTTTCATGGGCAAAGTACCTGGAAAATGAGCTTTAACTGTTTGGTGAAAAGCGGGAAAAACGTTAGGTTCATACCCATCAATAGATTGAAATATTTCGTCCCGGAGTTTGTTCAAGTAGTTCTCGTTCATTGCGTTTCCTGGTAATTTGCTGTCTTAATGGTTGCCTTTCATAGAGTATTCCCTCCAACTTTACTCGATCCACCATTAGTCCACCATTAGTTCACCATTAGTCATTAACTCAATTTGCTCAGCTACCCTTGCCTCTAAATTTGCTATTATTCAGTTAGGAAACAAACTCTCTCCCCATCTCCCCATCTCCCCATCTCCCCATCTCCCCCTATCCCCACGTCTATCTCAACAAGCAATTTACACCTAACAGCGTAGGCTAAATTTCAGGGAAAGCCCAGCCATATTTTACAGATTACCAAGCATCAACCGAGTCGCCTCCCTCAATCCAATCCTTCAAATTATGTTTAGGTTTAGCAACATTAAAGAGATGTAAACCAAAATCTCTAGATATATCTTCGCAGACTTTGATGCCTCTAATACTATTTCCCTTAACATCCAAGGGCGGCGAGAATACGCCAATCCCCAATTTTCCAGGAACCACCGCCGTAATGCCACCCCCTACTCCACTTTTAGCAGGCATTCCTACTCGATACGCCCATTCTCCAGAGGCATCGTACATCCCACAAGTCAGCATGACACTAATCACATCCTGAACATAACGTTCATCAATTGCCCGTTCTCCAGTAATAGGATTAACGCCACCATTTGCCAATGTAGCTGCCATGACGGCTAAATCATGACCATTGACCATAATTGAACATTGTTGAAAATATAAGTCGAGAGTTTCATCAATGCGATCGCTAATCATACCAAAGTTAAGCATTAAATAGGCGATCGCGCGATTGCGATTTCCGGTTGCTTTTTCGGATAAAAACACGGGTACATTAATATCATGTTCTCGTCCCGTATAACGTCGAAACATATCCAGAGTGCGTTTGAGGCGTTCCGTTGCGCCATTTCCCTTGATTAAATCTGCGGTTGCGATCGCCCCAGCATTCACCATCGGATTGTAAGGACGGTTGGTTTTTTCGTCGAGGACAATTGAGTTAAATGCTTCACCTGTTGGTTCAACACTTACCTTTGTCCAAACATAATCTCGTCCGTGATCTTCAATCGCCATTCCGTAAATAAATGCCTTGGAGATGGATTGAATTGTAAATAGTTTACTACAATCACCCACCTCAAAAATCTGACCATCTACCGTTACAACACTAATCCCAAACCAATCGGGATTCGCTATTGCTAGTTCCGGGATATAATCAGCAACAGCACCTTCTTTAAGAGGCTGATACTTTTCATAGAGTTCGTTGAGATAGGAGCGAAAGGGTGACGCAACCGCCTGAATCGAACTCGTCAATGAGTGCAAGTTATTTTTGTCTACCATCATTATTTTCTAGCTTCAAGGTACGGACGTTTTGAGTTTTGAGTTTTGTTAGCGTAGCGGGACGATAGTCAGTTTTGAGTTTTGAGTTTTGAGTTAGAAATTTCCCATAAAACACTAACTCAAATATCCTTATATCATTTAAGTTTAGACTTGACAGGTTTAAAGTTTTGAAACTTTCTACTCCTAGAGGTTTCAAAATCTAAAATCTAAAATCTAAAATGATATTACTCATCGCTCATAACTCGTGTTGGCGATATTGATCTATAGGGTTGATGCCATAATCTGCTGCGCCACCTTTTTAAATTCTTGGCTTACCGGATGCTCCGGATACTTAACGCAGAATACACCTTCGCTAGCTAACTGTACTACATCTTCTGACAAGGGAAAGATCCCAGCCACAGGCAGTTCATAGGTTTCTTCTATTTTTTGCCGCAACGCATCAAAGTTAAGTTTACTCAATGCTTTGTTGACAGCCAGTAGCATTTTACGCACCTTCAATTGCTTCGCCACATCAACCGTTACTGCTGTCCCTTGGTAATCTTGTTTATCGGGACGTAGAATCAAAATTAAGATGTGAGAAATGGCGATGGAAAGGAACGTTTCCTTCGATAATCCGGGGTGAGTATCGATAAACAAGTAGTCGAGTTGAAGACCCTTAACTAATTTCCGAAAGCCATCATGAAGTAGACTTACATCATACCCATCTTTGAGAATTCGGGCAATATTGTCGGCTTTGACACTAGAGGGAACTAAAAAAATTTTCCCCTCACTTTCAACCCCCACATTCCCAGTGACATCATAGGCAGCTTCTTCGATAGAACTTTCACCCCATAGATAATTATTGAGGGTTTTGTTCATGCTTTCTGGCTCTAGACCGAAAAGAGTGTGAATACCTGGGGAGGGAATATCTGTATCAACGACACCCACGCGATGTCCTTGGAGAGCAACCGTTGTTGCTAGATTAGCTGTAAAGTTGGATTTACCAGTGCCACCTCGGTAGGAGTGAATTGAGACTACTTTAGGCATTAGATATAACTTCAGGACTTACAAACGTTGTAATCAGACTCAAATTCTATCGTGAGCTTTCGCTCTTCTGATATCCCAGCCAATCAAATTTTGCTTCTCTTCTCTTGAATTGCATCATCTTTATCAAGAAATAAGAGTCATGATCAGACAGTCTTTAGCCCGATTTTTGTGATACGCTAGAAGATCTTGCCCAAGACGACAGAAATAAGTGAGCAGTTAACAACGCAGTTAAAAGTAGAAAGAATAAGCCTTTCTTCCTTCTGCCCTCTGCCCTGGATCATTCTGCCTTCTTGTACTAGTACACTTTGGCATAAATTTGTCATCCTATTGCATAGTCTATTTCCCCCCCTGGAGGTATGAGTAGATTCAGTCTATTCGGATAGATTCAGTCTATTCGTTATTCGGATCGGTGATGTAGTGCTTAACCCTAAATTTGGCTGGCAGAAAAAGGCTTTTCAACTGTTGAGATATACGGTTAGAAGAATGAGGGATAATTACTGGAAATAGTAGAGCCATTCTCATTGGATTGAAGTATAGTAATTCATCCTTCATCCGTTCCAATAACTGTTACTTTGTTTCCCTTTATTTGCAGTATGTTGGCTTATTAACAAACGGCTCAATTATGAGTATGTCTCCTTTCCAACAGAATCCCTCCCTAACCAATCAACTGCTGGCATCTCTGCCACCATCAGAGTACCAGCGTCTTGTTCCCCATCTAGAATCCGTCACGCTTAGTCTAGGGCAAGTCCTGTATGAAGCGGGGGAAGTTATTCAACACGTCTATTTCCCCACGCGATCCATGGTTTCTTTAGTATCCATTCTCAGGGACAACTCAATGACTGAATTTGCCTTAGTCGGCAATGAAGGAATGGTGGGAATTCCCGTATTTTTGGGAGGCAATCTAACAATTAGCCGTGCAATTGTTCAGATTTCTGACAGTGCCTTAAGAATGAAGGCAGATATACTTAAAAGTGAATTTGAACGGGGAGGAATGCTACAAAAACTCCTTCTAATTTACACCCAAGCACTCTTGACTCAGGTAGCGCAAAATGCTGTCTGCAAATCTCACCATACGATAGAGAGGCGACTCGCCCGCTGGCTGCTGTGCGTCCACGACTGCGTACAAAAAGATGAATTACCCCTCACTCAAAAATATATCTCTGAAATATTGGGTACGCGCCGTGCTAGCATCACAGAAGCTGCTGGTAGCCTTCAAGCAGAAGGACTAATCCGTTACAGCCGTGGTCAAATCATCATTCTGAATCGAGAAGCCTTAACAGCAAGAGCCTGCGAGTGCTATGACAGCGTTAAAAGAGAGTATCAGCGGTTACTTGATATCAAATAAGCTGTTACCATTGAAGAAAGCTTATCCTTACGCCCCACACTCCACACCCGATTAAAAATCTCTAATTGAAATAGTTCTGTGATACCCTATTTCAAGGAGTCGCACCAAAATAACTTACTTGTTCAACAAGCTGCTTTCTTTGGTATGTAAGCTTTTCTGGTGATGTAAATCGGTAACTTATTTTGTGTGCGCTTCCTAAGACTATATTGAGTTGGCAATTACCAGCTCCTTTCTATACTGCCTTTGTAGATACGGACTCATATTCCTAGCACTCTTTTGTCACTCTAGGTTGAGGGCGAGAGCGATCGCCAAGGGATAGCTTGAAGTCATTGCCGTGTTAGAGGAGTAAGACTTAGCTCACAAGGAGGGCTAGTTTTTGCCTGCATCATTTTTTGCAGAAATCACTGTCGGATGACAGCAGTTTGCAACCCTTATGAGGTACACCATTGAGTCTCAAACTTAGAGATAAAGACGGTTCTACTCCTGAATTCTGATAACTGACTCCTTGATTGTCCTGTAACAGCAAGTTATTTCTCTTGCTTAATTTTCCAGTATGCCAACCCCAAAATTACCCAGCCCTAACTGCAACTTGGTATGCCCCCTAATTTTTCTATTTCTTATTCTCCTTCCGTGATTTTTTCTTGCTCAATGGTGTCTTGGAAACAAGATCTAATCTTCAATCTAAGGAGGCTAAACTATGCCCCCGTCCACTAGCAATTCTACACCAGCCAATAAACTACTTGCGTCTTTACCAGAGCCGCAGTACCAACGCCTCACTCCTTATCTAGAAGAGGTTTCGCTGCCTGTAGGACAAGTTCTCTACGAGCCAGGGGAAATTATTAAATATGTCTATTTCCCCAATCAGGCAATGGTTTCTTTAGTTTCTATTCTAGAAGACGGCTCAACTGCGGAAGTTGGTATGGTTGGTAATGATGGAATAGTGGGTTATCCCGTATTTTTGGGAGGCAATCGGACAACTCACCGTGCAATTGTTCAGATTGAAGATACAGCAATGAAGATGAATGCTGAGATTCTAAAAACCGAATTTAATCGCGGAGAAACGCTCCAAAAACTGCTACTACGCTATACTCAAGCCCTAATCACCCAAGTTAGCCAAACAGCCGCCTGCAATCGCCATCATCCCTTAGAGGAACGACTTGCTCGTTGGCTCTTAACTGCTCATGATTATTCACTTTCAGATGAGTTACCACTCACTCAGGAATTTATCTCCGATATGCTAGGAACTCGCCGTGCCAGCGTTACAGTAGCGGCGGGAATGCTACAACAGGCACGAATAATTCGCTATAACCGTGGTAGAATTACAATATTAAATCGGCAAGCTTTAGAAGCTACAGCCTGCGAGTGTTATAGCGTCGTTAAACGGGAATACCAGCGGTTATTAGATAGTGGGCTGTAGCTGAATTGTTGACTCCAAAAGGAGACGAGAACAGTAGACAAAAATTAACCTAAACTCCCTTACCTAAAGTACTTTGGCAAGAGGTCTATTATTTGTATTTGTTCTCCCCCTCTCTCCCTCTCCCTATCTCCCCCTCCCCTTTCCCCCCATCTCCCCACTCCTCTATGTACGCCACCGTACCGACTAGGCTCAAGAATTATGTCAGTCTTAGGGTACACACCAGAAAACCTAGTGTCCTGATTCAGGACTCACAACTGAATGTTAGGAACTGAGGCTTTGCCTAGAAGGGATAAAAACCTTCGAGCAAGAAATAGCAGCATTGTTCAGAGGTATTAGGTATTAGGCGCTAGGCGACAACCCTAAACCCTAAAACCTAATGCTTATTTCAGAGAAATGATTTCAACAGGAGGAGTTTACTTCTGAAGTTTAGGTTCACTAAGATACTGGGTGAAACAGATGAATTTTGATTTCAATGGTCTACGGTTGCTCGTTGTAGATGACAATGCTGATAACAGAGATCTATTCACCGTTATGTTTGAGCAAGAGGGCGCACAGGTAATCGCCGTTAGTTCAGCGAAAGATGCCCTTAAGGTATTAGACGATTCTAAAGTAGATATTCTGGTTAGTGATATCCTAATGCCAGACGAAGACGGCTACTGGCTCATCCGCCAAATCAGGAGTCGAGAACCTCAAGGAGACAGTCAGATTCGAGCGATCGCCGTAACCGCAGCAGCAAGACAGGAAGATCGGACTCATGCCCTTTTAGCGGGTTATGACTGTCATATCACCAAGCCCGTTAACGTGGATGCTTTAGTAACCACCGTTGCTCGTCTTTCTGGACGTATTCCCTCTAGCTATTAGCCATAAGGTTGAAAAAGTCTGACCGAGTAGCTCGTTCCTAGACGCTTTTGTTATTCTTAGGCATAGAGGTACTCATACTAAGTTGCATTCTCTAAGGATAATTCTCAAATCCTCTATCTCCTATCCCCTGAATTATACCTTTGACGGCAACTGGGTATAAAAGTACAAAATCTCAATTCGTCTCAATTCACTGCAAGCAGCAAGTTTCCAGTCCTTTACATTCAGGGAGAAAGCTCATGAGACGTGAAGCACTTATGATCTTAGGAATCGGAGCGATAGTTACAGGTTTAGCCCCTATTGCTCAAGCCCAATCCACTCTACCCTCTAACTCAAACGGTAGTTCTGTTACTCTGTCTGGCGAATCTCTCCAAACCGTTGAAAACCGCACTCTATCTGATGATTACCAAAAATTCTTCAATGGAACCTCTCAGATTCTAGGAAATGACGTTGAGAGTGATACGACCAGCCCGAATCAATCACCACCAAGTTATAGCATAAACCAGGAGCTAGAATTGGTCGTTGGAGATACCCTTAATTCCGGAGATCCTCTCAACTTATTCCCCCGCGATGGTGAACCGGGTGATCCTCAGCGTGTTAAGTTACAGGTTCCTCTTGGTGAATAAAGGTGAGGGGGTGAGGGGGTGAGG
>DNGI01000236.1:0-4488 GCA_003486645.1 Cyanobacteria bacterium UBA11370
CAAGATGGTCGCACTACAAGGATTCTGTAATCCTTGACAATAGGTTTAAATGACGAACAGCTAATCACATTTTAAATGGACATACTATAGCTAACTGCTAACTGCTATATAGCCAGTCTAAATGATTTGTAAAATACCTCTCCCTTGTCCTCCTTGTCTTCCTTGTCCTCCTTGTCCTCCTTGTCTCCTTGTCTCCTTGTCTCCTTGTCTCCTTGTCTCCTTGTCTCCTTGTCTCCTTGTCTCCTTGTCTTTCCTTGTTCACGAATCTAATAGACTAGCTATAGTTGGGGGTAGCGCTTAACTGAACCGACGATGAGTTGCTGGTAAAACTGCTTTAAAAAAAAAACTTACACGGTTAAAAAAATGTCAACAACCAAAATTTTAGTCGTTGAAGACGAAGCAATTACAGCCGAAGTTATTACGGAACAATTAGAAGAATTAGGGTACATTGTCACTGATACTGTAACGTCTGCAACAGAAGCGATCGCCTCTACCGCCCAAATTTTACCAAACTTAGTATTAATGGATATTAACTTGGGTAGAAATGAGATGGATGGGATCTCGGCTGCGGCTACCATTCGGGAACAATTGAAAATTCCGGTCATTTATCTAACTGCTTATTCTGATGATACTACTTTAGATCGCGCTAGGATAACGGAACCGTTTGGATATATTATTAAACCTTTTAATGAACGAGATTTGCGAGTTGCGATTGAAAACGCCCTTTATAAACATTCCATGGAACGACAGTTAGTTGAACAAAAAGAATTGCTTTCTACTATTCTACGTTCAACGGCTGATGCAGTAACGGCTACGAATGAAAGCGGGACAATTACGTACATGAATCCCGCTGCTGAATCTCTCACGGGTTGGCCTTTAGTTGAAGCGTCTGGACATAATATTACAGAAGTGATTCGGTTCGTTGATGAACGAACCGGTGATCCGGCTGAAAACCCAGCGATGAAAGTACTACATGAAGGGAGAGTTATTTATATTGATGACTACATCGCATTAATTGCTAAGGATGGTACAAAAACGCCAGTTGCAGATAGTATTTCCCCCATATTTCAAGAAACAGGTGCCGTTACCGGAGTTGTTCTAGTACTCTGGAATTTGAGTGAACGTCGCAAAGCAGAATACCTGGCGCAAGAAATGACGGCTAGTCGAGAAGCGGAGGCTGAAACACAAAAATTATTAGCCACAGAACAAGAACTTAACGAACTCAAAAGTCGCTTAATCGCTACAATTTCCCATGAATATCGCACTCCTTTAGCGATAGTTCAAAGTTCGTCGGAAATGCTACAACGTTATGGCGATCGCTTTTCAGAACAAAAGAAAGAAACTTACTTTCATCGAATTCAATCTGCGGTTCACCGCATGACTCAACTTGTCAGTGATGTCTTGACGTTCTCTAAAGCAGAAGCGGGTGAATTTTCCTTTAACCCCGTCTCCCTTGATGTAGCAATGTTTTGCCGTGATTTGCTAGAGGAACAACAACTTATTGCAGGCGATCGCTACCGTTTAAATTTCATTGATCCGGGTTTTCCTAGTTCCTTGAGTGCTAATTTAGATGAGAAACTTTTGCGACATATTTTGAATAATCTTTTAACAAATGCTATCAAATACTCTCCTAATCATAGGACAATTAATTTGTTAATATTGTGTGAAAATGACCAGATTCTTTTCCAAGTCCAAGATCAAGGAATTGGGATTCCGTCAGCGGATTTAAAACAACTCTTTGAACCGTTCTTTCGTGCGAGTAATACAGGAACAATTCCAGGTACAGGAATGGGCTTGAGTATTGTCAAAAAATGTGTAGATTTACATAAGGGTGAAATTACTGTCAGTAGTGAAGTGGGAGTGGGGACAATCTTTACAGTTAAGTTGCCATTGAGTTAGCGTTAGTGAGGGGGAATGGGGAGGTGGGGAGGTAGGGGGATGGGGAGAAAGATTAGTTATACCAAATCTGGTTAATATACCCCCTTTAATCAGAGTTGCTAAAACCCTGTAAAGACGTTGCGATGCAACGTTTTTATCATTGTTTGTAAAAAGGAATTTTTAAACCTGATTTAGTATTAGATAGAGATGCTAGTGCAATTTTTTTAAGTTCTTGATAATTCACTTTACCTTGAGTATTGCGGGGTAAAGTTTTTACCTGAATCCAATATTTAGGATATTTGAATTTAGATAATTGATCCATTAATAGGTTTTGTAATAAATGAGGGGAAACATCAGGAGAATTCGGCACATAAATAGCCGTAACAACTTGACCCCAATACTCATCAGGTAAGCCAATGACAGAAACATCTGTTACTAGCTGAGTAGCTAAAATCGCTGCTTCTACTTCAGCCGGAAAGACATTTTCACCGCCTGTAATAATTTTATTACTACTACGCCCAATAATATGTAAGTAACCTTGTTCATCAAAAAATCCCAAATCATCCGATTTTAGATTTTTGATTTTAGATTTTGGATTGGGGGTTTGTTCTAGGGGATAGTAACCTAGGTGTAGAGAATTGGCTTGGATGGTGATAATTCCCGTTTGGTTCGCCGTTAAAATTTTATCATTGGTATCCCGAATGCTTACATTTGCATGAGGTAATACTTTCCCACAGCTATTATTTCCAGCTAAAAAATCTTGCGATTTAAGCGTCACAATTTGAGAGGCAGTTTCAGTCATTCCATAAGTAAGAGATAACCGAATGTTATAGCGTCTTGCTTCAGTTAAAAGAGAGTCCCAAGCTGTAGCGCCTCCTAAAAGCACGGTTTGAAATTGGGATAACCAGTTGCCATGATTAGAAGTTAGTAATCGTTGGAGTTGGGTAGGGACTAAGGAGATAAAAAAATCAGAAATATTAATAGGTTGTCCTTCTCCTGCTACCAAATCTTTGAAGGGGAAAATTATAAATTTTCCTCCTGTGGTTAAGGAACGTAAAAATTGCATTAATCCACTGACATGATATAGAGGTAAGACACAAAATGAATTAATGGGTTGGTTGTTAAAATACTGATGAAATCCCTCAACTGAGGCTATTAAGGTTTGCCAACTATGAACAGCAAAGCGAATTTTTCCCGACGATCCGCCCGTGGGAATCATGATTTGTTGTTGGTTGTTGGTTGTGGGTTGTTGGTTGTTGGTTGTGGGTTGATTGTTAGTTGATTGTTGGTTGTTGGTTGTTGGTATCTTTCCGAAGGATAAGTCGGGTTGGATTAAATCCACGACTTGTTGCCATTCGTTTTGTACCCAGTTAGGATTACCTAAAAAAATTGGACAATTAGCGCTAACGGCTGCTAGGAAAGTAGCGAGAAATCGCCACTCGTTTTGTTCGGCTAGTAGAATTTTTGGCGGTGTTTCCTTTTGAGATAGATCAATGAATTTCTCGAATAACTCTTGGGTGAGTTGGTTAAATTGATGAGTATCATAACCAATCAACCAATTTTCATTACCACGGTGTTTGAGATAGGTTAAGGGAGAGTTCACAGATGTTTTAAAAATAGGAATGAGGAGTGGAGAGATGGGGAGAGGGGAAGAGGGGAAGAGGGGGAGAGAGTTTAACCGTTTATTTGTTAATTGAAGACTATATAATGCAAGATGTAAGGGAAGCTTACTCATCATCAGTAAACCAGTGGTTGATACCAAAACCGACAGCGCGATCGCGGTTGGATAGTTTTGCTGCAAGTTGGAGGGCGGCGTGTCTTCCAATAGCGGTTTCAAAGACAGAGGAAAATACAATGTCAATGTCGTGTGTTTGGCAGAATTGGCGAAGGCGTTTTGGAGAACCTGCGATCGCTGCTTTTATGACATAAATTCCTCGCCATCCGTTGTCGTAACATTCTTCTAGCTGACTCAATGTAGCAACAGATTCATCTAAAGCAATTGGCGTTGAATATTGATTACTCATCTTCAACATTTGATTAAATTCTTTTGGCGATATCGGCTGTTCTATAAATTCAATTATCCCTGTATCATCAGATATTTTCAACCATCGTTCTGCTTCTTGAATACTTAATCCTCCATTCGCATCTAAGCGGAGTTTAGCAGAAGGTGGGAGTAATTGGACTAACCTATCAAATACCTTCAACTCCTCCTCAAATGTAGCCACACCCATTTTCCATTTAAAAGTACGATATCCCTGATTCCAGCCTATCTGCCAAGACTCTAACGCTGCTTCCCCAGTTGGTAATAGATAACTGAAGGCGATTTTAGAGTTTGAATTTGGGATTGCACTACGCGCCGCTGTGCTAATGGATTTTAGATTTTGGCTTGACAAAAATTCCCCCATCTCCCCACTCCCCACTCCCCACTCCCCACTCCCCACACTCTCCAAAGCCGACTCAAAACCAAATTGACAAGCCGGAAGTCTAGCAGGAATAGAGAAAATATCACTAACTGTAATGTGGGTAGGTAATTGGTGGCAAAAATTTAAAGCTTGTTCTAATGTTTCCGAACCAAACCAAGGTAGAGGGGCAATTTCTCCCCAGCCAATT
>DNGI01000236.1:4737-5725 GCA_003486645.1 Cyanobacteria bacterium UBA11370
TTGCCCTGTTTCATCCATCAAATGCAGGATAATTCCCTCTCGAATATCCCAACAACCATAACTAGTTTTCAAGGGATGTCGGAAACGTCGTTGGTAGGGACGAAATTGAAATTTGTAACACATCAGTGCCCTACCCCTGACAAAATTGCTTGACTTGGATGATCCATTCTTGCCTGTTTTCTAAGTGGATATTATGACCTGTTTTGGAAATAATTTTCAACTGTGCTACTGGACAAATATGAGCCATTTCTGTATTAATCAGCCTAAATTTTTGATCATACTCTCCCACGAGTAACAATAGGGGAATTTTATTGTGTTTCAGTTTCTCCCAAAGGGAAGGTTGCTTACCTGTTCCCATTTGACGGAGTGATTTCGCTAACTCTAAAGGATTATTGTTTAACCGATAGTCTATTAATTGCATTAAGTCTGGGTGGTTTCTTAAAGAGTTGAAAATAGGTTGATTATACCAGTTTGATAAAAAAGATTTAAAATTAGTAGTTTCTAATTGGTGGGCTAATTTTTCATCAGCTTGAATACGTAGCGATCGCGCCTGTTCACTCTTCAATCCTGGTGACGCTGATTCCAGTATTACTTTTTGAAATCGAGAAGAAAACTCCAGAGTCATATACAATGCCAATCGCCCACCCATGGAATAGCCTGCAAGAAAACATTGATCAATTTCTAAACTATCCAATAACTCAATCAATGCTTGGGCTGTATTCGGCATCGTGTAGTACTCTTCACCACCAAAAATCTTAGTTTTTCCATGCCCAGGCAAGTCTACAGTTAAACAACAGAATTCTTGAGATAACAAGGAAATAACAGAATTAAAATCTTCACTATTGCCCATAAATCCATGCAACAACAACAGCACAGGATTCTTCTTGTCCCCCTTTAAACAATAATTCAATTCGATGTAGGCGACATCCTGAAACATTCTCAATAGAAGAGTATTAGGCGTTAGGTTTGGGAGCATCCCGTATTTGCA
>DNGI01000016.1:0-7034 GCA_003486645.1 Cyanobacteria bacterium UBA11370
TTTAAATGCGTCTTAGCTTAGGGGGATGGGGGGATAGGGAGAAAGAAATGATGCATCCGTCAAAGTGACTGTGGCGGACTACTAGACAGAATTGGTATTGTTATCAGGACTTACGCACGAACCCAAAATATAGTTAGGGCGCATCGATATGCGCCCCTACTAATGGTGGTTAAATGACAATGCAAGTGTAAGTCCTAATTATGATGTCCAACTAATCACCTGTAATAAAATTTCTCCCTCTCTCCCTCTCTCCCTCTCTTCCTCTCCTCTCAATCTTTCACAGTTAGGAGAGCGATCGCACTACTGGGATTAAATATTGGGATAATGTCAAGGGATCTACTCCTAGTTCAGTTCGGTCTTGTGCGGCTAAAATTCCGGCTTGTGCGTGCCACCAAGCTGCTGTGGCTACGATTAATTCTAGGGGTAATTCAGCCGTGGTTGACTGGGCAACTAAACCCCCTATAAGTCCAGTGAGTACGTCTCCGCTTCCCCCACGCGCCAAGGCAGGCGTACTTTCAGGAATTAAGTAAATTGAACCATTAGGATGGGCGATCGCTGTTCTTGCTCCTTTTAATAATACAATGGTTCGACTAAGTTGAGATGCTTTGCGAACGGCTTTGATTCTATCTGGAAGTAACCCGGCTGAGTCGGGAAATAATCGCTTGAATTCACCGACATGAGGGGTTAAAACGGTAGGAGATTGACGTTTCAATAATGTGGGAATTGTTCTGAGTTCAGCTAGACTATTTAAACCATCGGCATCTAATATTAAAGGGCATTCCGCCCCAATGACTTCTTGGATGACTAATTTAGCATCTCGTGTCAAACCAGGGCCACAGGCGATCGCACTATAATTACTGAAATCAATAGTTTCTGGTAGATGAGCGATCGCACCTTCTTCTGTTTCTGGACAACCAATAATTAGGGCTTCTGGTAATTGACTAATGAGTAGCGGTTTGAGAGAGTTTGGCACGGCGATCGAGAGCATTCCTACCCCACTTGCACGCGCCCCTAATCCCGTTAAAATTGCAGCACCGGAATACTGATGAGAACCGCAAATAAGTAGTAAATGACCCTGTTTATATTTATAGGTAACAACTGCACGAGGTAAGGGCAAATTATCTAAAACAATCCCTTTATTGATTCGCAGCATTCCGGCTGGTTTACCTAATATTGCCCAAATATCAATCAGCGGAATACCAAAATCAATTAATTCTGCTTTTCCCATATACTCTAATGCTTGGTCTTGCAAAAAGGCTACCTTCCACAACCCCAAACACAAGGTATAAGTTGCTCGAACTGCCGTTCCTAATACTTCTCCTGTATCCGTATGAATGCCTGAAGGAATATCAATACTAATAACAGGTTGCGACCACTGATTTAACTGATTAATGGCATTAGCAATAGTACCGGAGAGCGATCGCTCTAGCCCAAACCCAAATAACCCATCAATAATTAAATCACACTCTTGTAACGGTTCAATCTGTTCGTAAAACGGAATACCCAAACTTGTCGCATAGTGAGCATGATTTGCGGTCAGTTCTTTGAGTTTAGTAATGGGGCGATAAATCCGAATATCGTAACCTTGCAGGTATAATTCTCGTGCGATGACTAAAGCATCACCGCCATTATGACCTGGCCCAACTAAGACTCCAATTCGCCTAGTTCCTGTCAGGGGATAAAGAGCGACAATACGATTATAAACTAGCCCTGCAACCTTTTCCATCAATGCCGCAACGGGCATTCCCGCCTCGAAGATGCGCCCTTCAATTTCGCGCATTTGCTGGGCTGTAACGACGACTTGTTCTATTTGTTCTCGGTGATTTTGAGGGTGTTTCAATGGCTTAATTTTCCTAAATTAATTCTGAATTTACAATTATTCTTTCAGTTTATATAAATCCAATAAATTATAAAATATTCTACTCCCTCTGCTTTATATCAACCACTCAAATTATAATGAGATAGAATTCATCTTGATAGTTATCCTCATATAGGAAACCTCTATGGTCAGCACAGCTAGGGAAACACGCCATACTTCCAGAGAAACTCCCCTAGCAGAACAGCGGGTAATTTTTCACACTATCAGTTGGCAAGCTTACGAGCAAATTTTGGAAGCTTTGGGTGAGGATCGTTCAGCGCGACTCACCTATGACCGAGGCACTTTGGAGATTACAATGCCATTAGAAGAACATGAAAGTGCCAGGGAATTGATTGGACTATTTATCCGGATTTTAGTTGTGGAACTTGGTCTAAAAATCAAAACACTGGGTTCAACTACATTAAATCGTCCAGACTTAGAAAGAGGTGCAGCACCTGACAACTGTTACTATATCCAGAATCAAGCCAAAGTTGCTGGAAAAATAGTTAACCTCAATGAAGATCCGCCTCCCGACTTAATTGTAGAAGTGGATATCACTCATACTGACATCGATAAACTTAATTTTTATGCCAATATGGGTGTAGTAGAATTCTGGCGTTATAACGGTAAAGTGCTACGAATTTATCAACTTCAAGATGAAAAGTACGTTGAGGTAGAAAATAGTCCAACATTCTCTTGGGTGATAAAAGATAGGCTTTACCAATTTCTGGAAGATTGCCAAACTGATGAAGTTCAAGCTGAGAAATCTTTCCGCGCTTGGGTACAAACAAAAATACAGAACACATAACTTACATTCAATAATACCAAATAGGGAGTGCGCTCTAGGCTAACCTTAACAATACAGTTTTATTCTCAGAACTGCTAAAATAGCCCTTGCTAGAGTATTGATCCCCACCCACCTCCTCGATCGCCAAACCCATGAATCAGCTAAACAATGCCTTTACCCTTTTCTTGAGTTTGCTGGTTGAGGCAATGCCTTTTTTACTCCTGGGAGTTTTGCTCTCTAGCTTGTTGCTGTTGTTTATTGACGAACGAACTCTCGTTAATATTATGCCTCGTAATCCGTTATTAGGGGCAATTGTGGGTAGTTGTGTGGGCTTTTTATTTCCAGTGTGTGAGTGTGGAAATGTGCCAGTGGCAAGGCGTTTATTGCTTCAGGGTGTACCCGCGCCCGTAGCTATTGGATTTTTATTAGCCGCGCCAACCATTAATCCAATTGTAATCTTATCCACTTACATAGCCTTTCGATATCAACCCGAAGTTGTACCATTAGGAATACCGGGAATTGCTGTATTTCCCCTACCACAAATCCTAGTGCTGCGAATATTATTTTCTTTAGGAATAGCAATTTTTATAGCCTGTATCTTTGGGGTTCAAGCAGACTTACGCCCACTCTTGCAACCCACAGTAACACGCTCAATGGTACGGTCGGGACATTCGATGAAAGACACTCCAAATCAGGACGAAGAGAAACCCATTCTCTTGCAATCTGGCTCATTTTTACTCGGTAAACCCGGAGAAACGTTGCGGATGGATGCGACGGTTTTACAGGCATCTTTAGCCGCTTCTAAACCCACTAAACCGTTGCCTGATAAATTACGTTTATTTTTAGATAATACAGTCCAAGAGTTACGAGAATTAGGCGCTGTTTTAATTATCGGAAGTGCGATCGCCGCCATCGTTCAAGTCGCCGTCCCTCGTGAGATTATCCTGAGTTTAGGTTCAGGACCAGTCACTTCAATTCTGGCTATGATGCTATTAGCAGCAGTAGTATCTATTTGTTCAACTGTAGATTCATTTTTTGCTCTGGCTTTTGCTTCAACATTTACCAGTGGGGCATTATTAGCCTTTCTCGTGTTTGGTCCAATGATTGATATCAAAGCAATTGGTTTGATGTTATCAGTATTTAAAACTAGAGCGATTGTTTATATGTTTGTTTTGGCAGGACAATTGACATTTTTACTAACATTATTGGTTAATTTATATCTTAGTTAATTGTTGTTTGTTGTTTGTTGTTCGTTGTTTGTTGTTTGTTGTTTTTCGACCAACCCCTAAAGAAAATAGAGAGCGAGGAATGGGGACACGCAGACGAGGTGAGTGGGCGAGAGAACAAACAACCAATAAACAACAACCAATAACCAATAACCAATAACCAACAACCAATAACCAATAACCAATAACAAACAACAAACAACCAACAACGAACAACAAACAACCAACAACCAACAACCAACAACCACCCCTATGAGTACAACCCAAAATTTAGATCCTTCCCGAAGAAAACCACCCTCCATTCCCACCCTTTTCCTACCCTTATTGGATATATTAGCCCTTGGTTTATGGGGAATACTGCTAATAAAATACTGGGTAACAGGCCAACTCAATTTACTGATTCACCCGAATTATTTTTTGCTAGTTATGGGGACTGGCATAGTTTTATTAGTGCTAGCAGGAATTAGAGCATTTCAGCTATTCAATCAGTTGCGTCCGCGCAGAGCAAAAAATAGAATAATCCTACCAATGGGTCAACATATTAGCTGGTTTCCCCCCGGTTGGAGTAGCGGTTTGCTAGTCGCTACAGCGATTGTAGGATTAATTATTGAACCCAAAGTATTTACTAGTCAAACAGCAATTCAGCGAGGCGTAACCGAGACATTGACCGCAACCAGAGCGCAAGTTCAGTCTTTTCGTAGTAAAACTAAACCAGAGGAGCGATCACTAATTGAATGGATACGAACGCTCAATGTTTACCCTGAACCTGACGCTTATACAGGTCAAAAAGTCAAGGTACAAGGTTTTGTCGTTTATCCCCCTAATTTGTCCTCTGAATATTTGTTAATTACTCGCTTTGTAATTACTTGTTGTGCCGCTGATGCTTATCCAGTTAGCTTACCTGTTAAACTTAAGGAAAGTCGAGAGACATATAAACCGGACACCTGGCTAGAAATTCAAGGTCAGATGATTACTGAAACTCTAAATAACAAACGTCAGTTAACAATTGAGGCAAATTCAATTAAGAAAATCCCTGAACCTGCCAATCCTTACTATTACTAGCGCTAGTTAGAGGATAATACAAAAATAAATAGCATAACTTTATTATCCCATCACTATGAAAGAGTTTGAATTACAGGGATTCAACATTAACTAATGACTAGCGATCGCAACTAGAGTAAACCTGCTTTCACTCACTATATAATTTAGCAGTGATAGCCAAGAAAAATTACACTCTATCCCGACACTAACGGTTAAAATAAATTAGCATACCCGTAGGAACAGAAATTAACAAAAATGATTCAGGCAAAAACTGGCATTATTGGCGGTAGCGGACTTTACAAAATGGACGCTCTTAAAGATGTGGAAGAGGTGCAAATTAACACACCCTTTGGTGCGCCATCGGATGCTTTAATTGTGGGAAAATTAGAGGGCACATCGGTAGCATTTCTTGCTCGTCATGGTCGAAATCATACACTTTTGCCCTCTGAATTACCGTTCAGAGCGAATATTTATGCCATGAAACAGTTAGGGGTTGAATATCTAATTTCTGCCTCAGCCGTAGGTTCTCTTAAGGAAGAGGTTAAACCTTTAGATATGGTAATTCCCGATCAATTTATTGATCGTACAAAGAACCGAATTTCTACCTTTTTTGGTGATGGAATTGTTGCTCACATTGCCTTTGCTGATCCGGTATGTAAGCAATTAGCAGAAATTTTAGCAGATGCGGTTGCCAGTCTGGAATTACCCGATGTGGTACTCCATCGCGGTGGTACTTATGTCTGTATGGAAGGTCCCGCTTTTTCAACTAAAGCAGAATCCCATCTTTATCGGAGTTGGGGAGCAACTGTAATCGGAATGACCAATTTACCAGAAGCGAAATTGGCACGGGAAGCCGAAATTGCCTATGCGACTTTAGCCTTAGCAACAGATTATGATTGTTGGCATCCTGACCATGATAGCGTAACCGTAGAAATGGTAATTGGGAATTTACAACGTAATGCTACAAATGCTCAAAAAGTAATTCAAGAAACCGTGCGACGTTTGAGTGAAAATCCACCTGTTTCAGAGGCACATTCAGCACTAAAATATGCAATTTTGACCCCATTAGATAAGGTTCCAGCCACAACAAAAGAGAAGTTAGAGTTGCTGTTAAAGAAGTATTTGTAATTTGAGGAGTTTAGAGAAATGCCCCAGTTAAAAACTAGACTTACTATTCAAGAATTTCTGGAGATGCCAGAGACAGATGTAAGTTATGAATTAATAAGAGGAGAAGCTGTACCTAAAATGTCGCCAAAACTTTTTCATTCCAGGGTAACTGGCGCTTTATATAGTCTACTGAACCAGTGGTGTCACGGGAAAGGTGAAGTAAATCCTGAATGGGCGATCGCACTAAAACGTAACGGGGAAGATTGGGTTCCTGTACCGGATTTAACCTACATTTCTTATGAACGTCTACCCGCCGAAATGATGGAGGATGAAGCGTGTCCAGTCCCGCCAGAATTAGTGATTGAAATTATCTCTCAGGGTCAGACATTTGGACAAATGACGGAAAAAGCAACAGATTATTTAGCAGCGGGAGTATTGCGGGTTTGGGTTGTTGATCCCCAGGCGAGAAGCATGACAGTTTTCTATCCCGATGCACCGCCAAAAACGTATAGGAAAGATACGTTGATAATAGATTCCCTTTTTGAGGGATTAGAATTGACTCCACAGCAGGTTTTTGGAGAAGCAAGGTTGCCTGATAAAAAGGGGTAAAACTTTTGATTAGATTTTCTAGATTAAAATTAGTTTGTAAATCGGAATGTAAACCCATTTTTCTACTATACCCTCTCACTTTACGGAGGGATAGGAACTGCTTTAGGATGTACTCCTGCATAGTAAACAACGACTTTTCTCTTGCTTTCATCAGGCACATAAAATACGCGATCGCCACTTGTCACCTCGTATTCCCAAGCACCTCTGTATTTTTTGCCTTTTAAAGGAAACACTCGCCTAGGTATTCTAACCATAGGAATAGTAGATAAATGCTCATAACAGCGGTAAGCATTTTCTGGCGCACGTATAGCAGTTGCCACAATTGTTAGGACATTTTTTCTGTTGCCTGTTGCCTGTTGCCTTTAACGCCAAACATAACGTCCTAACCGATATGTCCGTTGCTATA
>DNGI01000016.1:7235-8186 GCA_003486645.1 Cyanobacteria bacterium UBA11370
AACCGATATGTCCGTTGCTATAACAGCAAATTTTCCCAATCTCTATTAATCCGTCGATTTTTCGCTACTACTAACCAATTTGATACAGTTGATTCGCCTGGGGGAAATCTACACATTGATAGCTGACTTTGAATTTCTGTTAGTTTTTGGAATTAATGAAATAGGAGCATATAACTTGACACAACACTTCGCACCCGATCCGAACCAAGCCTATCCGATCGCTGAACATCATCGAGTCTGTTTTATCAAGAATCTTGTCAAATCGCCTAATATTAGTATTGGCGATTACACCTATTATGACGATCCAATTGAGCCGGAAAATTTTGAGAGAAATGTTCTGTATAATTACGGGAGCGATCGCCTAATCATTGGTAAGTTCTGTGCTATTGCTACCAATGTTAAATTCATCATGAATGGTGCGAATCACAAATTAGATGGGATTTCCACGTATCCTTTCCCCATTTTTGGACGGGGTTGGGAGAAGGAAATCGACAAGGTGATGAATGTACCAAGTCGAGGGGATACGATTATTGGGAATGATGTTTGGATTGGTTATGAATCGGTGATTATGCCAGGAGTTAAAATTGGGGATGGTGTTGTTATCGCCGCTAAGTCGGTTGTGACTAAGGACGTTTCTCCTTACACTATTGTTGGTGGAAATCCTGAACGTTTAATTAAGCAGCGCTTTAGTGATGATGAGGTAGCACAGCTATTAGAAATTCAGTGGTGGGATTGGGAAATTGATAAGATTACGCGCAATATTGACAAAATTATGGAGGGTGATATTCAGGCACTTTCTCAGGCTGAATAAGTACTATCAAATTGGATTAATTTGCTCAGTATAAGATGAAGAAAAACCCTGTAGAGACGTTACCGCTAACCTCTCTACAAAGGTCTACACTTAATCAGATTTGATATCCAATTGGTATGACCAAAAACGGGGTGTGGGGT
>DNGI01000179.1:0-6929 GCA_003486645.1 Cyanobacteria bacterium UBA11370
TGAAACAGCCCTGCCCACTCCCCACTCCCCCCTCCCCACTCCCCCACTCCCCACTCCCCACTAAAAATACCCCATCCAAAACGCCAGGGGATTCGCGCTTGACGCACAATGAGGCCAATTCCGCAGATACATTTCCATATCGGGTTGCCAGACGGGAGGTTCCAATCCCAACCCTAAGCACAAATGGGATAGAATCTCAAAAAACCGCTGGTCATGACCGGGTGAACCTAAATGACCATGAGCATATTCATGCACCACGATACTTAACCAATCCTGGGGGGCGGTTCGTCCCACATCGATTAGAATAACAGTGGGATTAACCAGAATGTTACATAAACCGTCGATACCAAAGTGTTGAGCTAAAGGTGCTGCCAAAATTTGCATGGGACGGCGGAGTTCAGGATGAAAGCAACCGTGACAGGCTTCTAGACAGGCATTGAGTTCTGCATTGATGGCATTAATGTGATTGCCGATCCAGGTGTAGATGCGATCGCGCACTCTGGGATTATCCGTTACGTCAATCATATCGGGTTCTAAGGCGAGCTGACGCACGGCATCTAAGTACTGATAGCCTTGTACTAACGGTTCGTTACTAAGGCTTGACCAAGTAATGAGGGATGAAGACTGAGGGATAAGGGATAAATACGGTTCTGGTTCATATCCCACTCCTTCTAGGCAATATTCATCTCTCATTCTGTCGCCCTCATCCTTAATTTTAATTCACCAGCCTAACAGAGATTCAAAGGTTCTGGTTCCCAAACTATCCTGTACGGGTTGCGGTTTTGTCTCCACATTCCCATCATCTAAACTAGAGCCAATGCGGGCTTCGACACATAACGACGTTGTGCTGAATCCCCCGAATCGCTTCACCGTACTTGTTCTCATCCGCAGATCAGGACTCACAAACGAGAACCGTTCTTCCGAACTCATCGTTTCATAGTCAGTCAATAAAATAAGTGCATCCTGATCATCGATCAGATAGCGACCTGCCACGGGTACAATTTCTGCATAACCTCGTTCTCTGAGTAACATTCCCTGTCTGGGATTACCCGGATCAGGTACAATCACCATCACTGAGGAACCCGTGTGATTTTCCTCCTCACTTCTATCCCATGCCATGGTTCCGTGCCAACTAATCCATGCTCCTCCCGCCGCTAAACTAGGGTCAACCTGATGTAACTGGCAAATTTCAACCACTTGGGGATGATCAGATTTTAGAGTAGCTACCTCAATTTCTGACTCCCCAGCCTCAGACCGTCTGAAGGGAAGGTGATGGGTTGTGCGTTGCGATCGCCACTTACCCGCACTCAGCTCAAAAAATTCCATTGCATCCATTGAATGTTTCTCCGCCGGAGGATGTATCACAGATTGCGCTTCTTTAACATTTTAGTTATTATAAACTCCTCTGCAAATGCCAGAGCTGATCGATGTGAAAGAGATTCTACTCTTCATTAAAAAAGCTCTACTCTCCATTAAAGAAGGTTATGGCAACGGATTGGGTAACGGATGTAGCGGATGTGTTATCTGTTTACTAAGAATTTCCAGGAAAGGGGGCGATCGCACACCTGATTGATAAGATATGGCTAAGTTATGTTTTCTCAAGCTATGTCGCGCCATCTACACTTTCAGCAAACTGTTGTGGATCTTTGAGGATAAGGAGAAAATGCCATGATCCAAGCAGCTACCCAAACAATGACTCTAGAGGAATTTCTGGATTGGTATCCAGACGGCTATGGTCGCTTTGAATTATATGATGGAGTCGTTGTCGAAATGCAACCAACTGGAACTTACGAACGGGTAGCAGCCTTTCATTCGCTTAAACTGGGTATTGAGATTGAACGCCTAGCACTTCCTTTCTTCGTTGCTCGGCAATGTATCATTAAGCCGATTGATTCCGACAAGTCAGGTTTCATCCCAGATGTGGCGGTCTTAGATGAGAATGCTCTTGAAGCTGAACCAATGTGGAAGAAACGTTCTCTGATTACTAAGGGTGAAACAGTACGCTTGGTTGTTGAAGTAGTGAGTACCAATTGGCAAGACGACTACCTCATTAAGTTAGCAGAATACGAAAAGCTTGGAATTCCGGAATATTGGATTGTTGATTATTTAGGTTTAGGAGGTAGGCGCTACATTGGGAATCCGAAACGACCTGTTATTTTAGTTTA
This sequence comes from Cyanobacteria bacterium UBA11370, assembly GCA_003486645.1. Taxonomy (GTDB): domain Bacteria; phylum Cyanobacteriota; class Cyanobacteriia; order Cyanobacteriales; family Coleofasciculaceae; genus UBA11370. The sequence continues at coordinate 2,166 of DNGI01000179.1, forward strand.
TCAACTGGTTGATGGGGAGTATAGTATTAGTGAGTTTAGAGAGAATGAGCGGATTGTATCGTCAACTTTTCCAGCGTTGAAGTTAACGGCGGAAGAGATTTTTAGAGTTGGGCTATGAGACAGTGGTTTTAACCGCTGGCGGATCTACTGGCGGATGTACGGCTAATTTTAGGATAGCTAAATTAGCGAGAACACCAGCGGGATGGGGAATCATCTTGATGATTGTAATCTTCCAAAGCCGCGATCGCACTCCCCTTCAAATGACCCAAATCGCCAGCGAAGAACTCCGCGCCTCCTACTTCGCCACCGTCCAAAAGTACTACCAATTTAAAATCGACCTATTAATGGAGTTGCACCAATCCAACCCCAAATAAAGAATGGACGCAAACCGACAGAACCACGCGCCGCACAACCGACTTCCTACACTACCTCTTTCAACACCCCTCCTAAAATCTCAACAAGTTGATCAATTTGGTCTTTTTGAATCATTAAAGGTGGAGACAACGCAATAATATCCCCCGTTGTACGAATCAATAAACCTGTTTCATAACAACGCTGAAGACACTCCATCCCCCTAGTTCCAGGTTGTCCAGATCGCGGTGCTAATTCAATTCCCGCCACTAGTCCCAAATTGCGAATATCAATTACATGGGGTAAACCGTTCAACGAATGAATCGCCTCTTGCCAATATCCTGCTAATTCATTCGCACGTTTAAATAACTCTTCTTCCTGATAAACCTCTAACGTTGCTAACGCCGCCGCACAAGCGAGAGGATGACCAGAATAGGTATAACCGTGAAATAACTCTATAGAATTTTCTGGCACACGTTCCATAAACGCATCATAAATTCCCTTCCGAGTCAATACTGCCCCCATCGGAACTGTCCCATTTGTAATCCCTTTCGCTACCGTAATCATATCGGGAATAACACCAAAATATTCAATCGCAAAACTTGCTCCCAAACGTCCAAATCCGGTAATCACTTCATCGAAAATCAATAAAATATTATATTGATCACAAATAGCCCGTAGCCGTTCTAAATACCCTACAGGTGGAATTAATACCCCCGTTGAACCCGCTACAGGTTCTACAATGACTGCTGCTATCGTTGAAGCATCATGTAAATTAATAATCCGTTCCAGTTCATCTGCTAAATGCGTTCCCCATTGCGGTTGACCACGAGTGAAGGCATTCTGTTCAAGGTTATGAGTATGGGGGAGATGATCCACACCGGGAAGCAAACTCCCAAAAAACTTGCGATTAGCGCCAATCCCACCAACAGAAATTCCGCCAAAACCAACACCATGATACCCCCGTTCTCGACCAATCAAACGTACACGAGAACCTTCACCTCGAACTCGATGATAGGCGATCGCAATTTTCAAAGCGGACTCGACCGCTTCTGAACCAGAATTCCCATAAAATACGTGATCAAAATGTCCTCCTGGCATCATGTGAACTAATTTTTCTGCCAGTTCAAATGCACCGGGATGTCCCATTTGGAAGGGAGGGGCATAATCCAAATGAGCGACTTGTTTTTGAATGGCTTCGACAATTTTAGGGCGAGAATGACCTGCATTTACACACCATAATCCTGCTGTTCCGTCAAGGATTTGACGACCATCTGCCGTGGTATAGTGCATATCTTTTGCCCCTGTAAGTAAGCGCGGATTGGCTTTGAATTGGCGGTTAGCGGTGAAGGGCATCCAGTAGGGTTCAAGGTTAGTTGGCATCTGTTTGACTCCGTAGATGTAAGGGATATAAATAAGGTAGGGGGAATTATAGATTTTTTAAATTCTAATTCCATCCGTAGGTACGAATATTGTTAAAGTTTATTGTATCAATCCCTATTTTTTGAAGGTAATGTGCTAACTTTAGATCATCAGTTAGTACTAAATATCGATCTCTTGCTAAGTCCATGATTCCGCAATCAGTCAGTCCAAATTTAACAAATTTATCTTGGCTAGCAACATTCTGACTCTCTCTATAAAATTCATCAAGTCTAGCAACCAAGTGAGCAAAAATAGAGAAACATTGAGAACGTTCTGGTTCCCCAAGTTGGTTAGCTAGGCTATTGACTTCTGTAAGTATATTAGGAGTTGTTACAATTTTTTGAAAAGATGCCAGAATTTGGAGTAACGTATCGTAATCTTCAGGTAAGAACTTCTGAGTTCGATTGAATGTTGATATTCGATCTCGATTAACAGCCCCAACGAACCAAAGCAGTAGAATATTTGTATCAATTAAAATACCTTTTTGTCTGTAAGCTGCAAACAGAGAACTCAGATAATCTTTCATAATTCTCGTATTTTCATAGATTGAACTTCCCCACTTTCAGAATCTATTTTAAAAATCCTATAAACTCGCTCATAGTTAGGTGGGACAATATCCTTTAAGAGAGAATTTTTATTAGCTGGACGGTCAAACCCTAACGTAATAAACCAAAATTGTTTATCTTCTGATAGTTCAACTTCTTCAAGCCTTAAATCTTGCAATTGTTGACCTATCATATCTTGTAAGGATTGAAAATACTGCTTGGCAGCCATAACGGCACCTCGCACGTCAATTTTCATAGTTACCCTCCCTTTTTACTAATTGGAAAAATGCTAACCCTACAAGCCATGAACTTATCCTAATTGTTGATTAAAAAATCTGTAAGGAACAAATTAGTCAGTTTCCTAACAGATTTTTTATTGGGGATACAAGAACTTACTTGACCTTCAAGGTTCGCAATCGATTCAAAGCCGCCGCTAACTCAAAACGACGGAATATTACTAAATCTCCTTCCGGAAAATTTGTGAGAATATCTAGTCCTTTTGACTCAATATCTGCCATGATCCGATTCAAAACTTCTGGCAAAGTGTATCGCCCATTGATATATTGCCGCTTCCCATAAACAATGGCTTGTGCAATTGCCCTTAACTGCCCTTTTTCCGCAATCTGTTCAACCGCAGCTAAATCAATTTCCTCCGTTCCAAATACCACCTCATCGACATCTCGAACCTTTAACTTTACCTCTCTGTGACCCCGACTGGGATCGATACTTTCAGCTAAGGGAATGCGTGGGGTAATTTGACCAAACTCTTTCCCGCCTTCAGAAATACGTTCTGTGCGATGTTGTTCAGCAATTACCTTGGCTTTTTCACTAACCTCTTGAGGCTCAAAATTTTCCATGGCAATCACGGTATCAGCCACATCAAAATAATCGCCACTACCCCCCATCACTAAAATCGTTGATACCCCATAGTCGGTGTATAATTGCCGCACTTTATCGATAAAGGGTGTAATCGGTTCTTTATCTTTAGCAATCAATTGTTGCATTCGGCGATCGCGGATCATAAAATTAGTCGCCGCTGTATCTTCATCCACCAGCAATACCTTCGCACCCGCTTCTAAAGCTTCAATAATATTCGCAGCTTGGGAGGTACTTCCACTCGCATTTGGGGTTGAAAATTGACGGGTTGAGCGACCTTGGGGTAACTGATTAATAAACGGAGAAATATCCACACTGGCAATACTCCGACCATCTTCAGCGCGAATTTTTACCGCCGAAACGTGTGTCACCACTAATTCCCGTCCATCTCCGGGAATGTGATTGTAAACGCCTAATTCAATTGCCCGAAGTAAAGTTGATTTACCATGATAGCCACCCCCAACAATTAACGTTACACCGCTGGGAATTCCCATACCCTTCACCACTCCCCGATTCGGACAGGTAAACTCTACACGTAACTCCTCTGGAGATTTAAAAGGGATGGCATCTTTGAGTAAGGGGCGATCATCCACACCACTACTTCGAGGCAAAATTGCACCATCAGGAATAAACGCGACTAACCCTTTTTCTGCCAACTGCTGGCGCAACCAATCTGCATCTTCAACGGTTTCAACGTGTTGCTTAATCGCCGTAGCATTTAACGATTTATACTTGATGGCATCATTAACAATTTGGGGAATATCATCACACAACATTTCCGCCGCCTGACGACCAGAAATGCGACGACCGCGTGCAGGTAATCCTACCACAAACCGCACTTCAATAAATTTATCAGTAATCAAAACGGAAGTCCGCCCTAATACCGATTGTCCCACCAGAGTAATTGCAATCAATCCACTATTTCCCGTCCCTCGGCGACTGCTAAGATCTCGTGAGGCGTGGTCAAATTGACGGGTAAGGTAATCCCGAAGAGCAATATCTCGGCTTGGGGTTTGATATAACGAAGCTGGAAAACCTGCAACGGAGTGGGGAAGTTGTACCCGTACTTGACTGGGAGAGGCAAAGGGATCGCCTTGAACGCGATCAATGACTAAATTAAAATCCGGAAACTTATAACTTCCCTTGATATCCATGTAAGCTTTGTAGCCACGATCATCAAGTTGGAGGAGGAGTTGGCGGAGGTTGTCTCGATTGGTCATTGGTTATTTGTCCGTTTTCGGTTGTTGGTTGTTTGTTGTTTGAGTACAAAATACAGCAGAATTGCTGGAGTCAGGAGTGGAACAGGCTTGATCTCTAGCTTTTTTTCCTCATTTTTGTACCTCATTCCGTTGCCATCTGCTATAATTACTAATTAACAACAAACAACCCATTAAAATGATGAATCAGGTTGGTTGAGAAATTCGGCTTCTTGACACTCCCCGCCCTATAAGTGCGGGGATTCTTGGTTCAACAACTCGCCATAACCTAGCAGGATTTCTCCAACTAGACTAGAGGGCAAATCTCCCCAAGCGTGAGTTCCGGTATGTCCTACCGTACTTAATCCCTTTTG
>DNGI01000179.1:7192-7934 GCA_003486645.1 Cyanobacteria bacterium UBA11370
CCACAAGAGTTACAAATATGAGTCCGAGTAGATAGAGATTTCTGCACCTTTTTGCCACAATTCGAGCAATTTTGACTCGTATTATCAGGAGCAACCGCTACAGTTACTTTCCCATACTTATAGCCAAAATACTCCAACCAACGGCGAAACAACCACCATCCTGCAGACGCTCGAAGACTCGCTAACGCTGCGCTATCACTTATCGACTTAGCCAGATGTCGATTTCTTACCAGGCCCTTGACATTCAAATTTTCATAAGCGACCAAATCTAAGAATTGGATTAAACGGAGTGCCACTCTTTTGACAAACTCTTCTCGTTGCCTATTTACCTTTAAATGTTTCCGAGCATATCGATTTCTAGCTTGGTGATAATTTCGAGATTGTTTAGCTCCTTTTTTAAACTTCTTCGACTTTTTTCTATTAGAACGATTTAGTGACTTTTCTGCCTTTCTTAAAAACTGTGGAATCGGTTCAATGTTTCCTTGACTGTCAGCATAAAAATACTTTAAGCCAACATCAATACCAACAATTTTTTGCGTAGGAGTTAAAGGTTTAACTGTATCTCTTGGGTCTAGTTGAATCGAAAATTGCACGTAGTAGCCGTCGGCACGACGTATAATCCTAACTCGCTTAACCTGTTCTACTTGGTAGAAATTTAAGTCTCTCGACCCGATTAGCTTAAGTTGACCGATATTTTTCTTATCGGTGAAAGTGATGTGCTTTCTCTCAGGAGATAGTTTCC
>DNGI01000033.1:0-970 GCA_003486645.1 Cyanobacteria bacterium UBA11370
TGAAACAGCCCTGCCCTCTCCCCATCTCCCCCACCTCAACCAAACAGGCGGGGGTGGTGGAAAAACTAGCCTATGAAAGTTAATAACGTTGGATTTTATCCTTCTGGCTGATAAAGATGAGGGCTACGATGATGGGGATAACCACAATCACCGCACCCCAAACCAGGCTCCACAAAAAGTTTGCTAACGAGGGTGTCATAGAGCTTCAATCCTTGTTTAATTTTTACTCTAATAATTTTACACTTGCCTAGGAGACAAGGGTTCAACAGATCCCAGAGGAGTAGCCTGTGTCTGATCAAAAAAAGATTCAGAGGGTACGGGTGAGGAGAAGCGATCGCCTGTGAGAGTTGCTCAAGTCCTGGTATATTAATATACGATTTAGAGCTTTTGCCTATTTCTGAATTTTGGCGTAATGCCTAAGTCCTACAGTTGTCTAAACCGTAGCACGATTGGGGTGAGGAGAAATTTTGAAATTCACAGCGATCAACTCGTGTAGAAACGAAATCCGGAATGGGATGGATCGGTGTCGCCTTGGCACTCTAGCCCTCTTTGAAAGTATTGATGATACCACCTTCTGCAAGCAAGCTCATCCGGAGTTTAGCCCAGTCGGTTGGCATCTCGGTCACATTGCCTTTACAGAAGCCTACTGGATATTAGAATATTGCGCTGGCTTAGAACCTGCATTTCCTGAATATCACAAGTTATTTGCTGCTAACGGCTTACCCAAGGAAGAGCGTCAGAATTTACCCAGAATAACTGAAGTTTATCATTATTTGGATAGTGTAAGAACCCAAGTATTCAACTACCTGGAAACCGCCCCCCTAGACCAACAAGAACGCCTCTGGCGCTGGCTACTTCAGCATGAAAGTCAACATGGCGAAACCATAGCCTTGGTTTTACAGTTACAAGACTCAGGAGTCAGTAATCAATGGTCAGTAGTCAGTAGTAACCAACAACAAACAACTAACAA
>DNGI01000033.1:1179-5174 GCA_003486645.1 Cyanobacteria bacterium UBA11370
ACAAACAACTAACAACAAACAACAAACAACCGAACTCATTCAAATTCCTGCTGGTGAGTTTGAGATGGGGAATGAGTCTATTAATGCCCTTGATAACGAACGTCCCTGTCATCGGCTATACTTAGATACCTACTGGATTGATCGCTACCCTGTCACTTGCAAGCAGTACCGCACGTTCATCGAAGCAGGTGGCTATCAGAATGAGTGCTGGTGGTCACAAGCAGGCTGGAAGTGGCTGGAAGACAACCCTGTTGCTCACCCTCTCTACTGGTCAAATCACCCAACTTGGGACAACCATCCTGTTTGTGGGGTAAGTTGGTACGAAGCCGAAGCCTATGCCCGATTCGTCGGTAAGCGATTGCCCACAGAGGCAGAATGGGAAAAAGCTGCGAGTTGGGATGCAACTGCTGGGTGTCGCCGTATCTATCCTTGGGGAGATGCTGAACCGACTCTTCATCATTGCAATCACGATCATGCGATTGGAAAAACAACCCCAGTGGATGCCTATCCTCAAGGACAAAGTGCCTATGGATGCTACGATTTACTCGGTAATATCTGGGAATGGACGGCAAGTTGGTTTGAGGGTTATCAGGGATTTAGGAGTTACCCTTACCGAGGCTATTCCCAAGCCTATTTTGATGGCCAGCATCGAGTGCTTAAAGGAAGTAGTTGGGCAACTCGTCGTTGGGCAATGCGTTCTAGTTTTCGCAATTGGTATTATCCTAGCACTCGTCAAATTTTAGCTGGATTTCGCTGTGTCTGTGACTGTGAGTAATACGGAATCCGGTTAATCAACCTCACTAACTGTCAACCGAAACCTGGTAGATAGAGACGCTGCATTGCAACGTCTCTACTTTGATTGCTCAATTGGAATGTAAATTAAGAACACTGTGCCGTAACCCGGTGCTGAAATACACTGGACTTGACCCTGATGTTTATGAACCACAATCTGGTAACTCGCAGACATCCCTAAACCCGTTCCCTGACCAACAGGTTTAGTGGTAAAAAATGGATCGAATAACCGATGACAAACCTCCTGGGTCATACCTGGTCCATTATCACCAATTAGAATGGCGACTTGATTGCAGTCGGGTAAAACTTCTGTCGAAATCCAAATCCTACTGAGTTGCTTTTCTCTGTCTTCGGGTGAGCGAGTTTTATTGTATTCCTCGATCGCATCAATGGCATTACTTAGGATATTCATAAAGACCTGGTTGAGTTGTCCAGGATAACACTGTACTTTAGGCAGATCCCCATAATCTTTAATCACTTCAATATCTGGATAAGAAGACTGTTTAGTTTTGAAGCGGTGAGCGAGAAGGAGCAAGCTATTATCAATGCCTTCATGAATATCAACCCATTTGATCTCGGCTTCATCTAGCCGCGAGAAGTTCTGCAAACTGCGAACAATTTTAGAAATGCGTTCGGAGCCAATTCTCATCGATCGCAGAAGTTTGGGTAGATCTTCTCTAATAAAATCGATGTCAATTTCTTTCGCCAATGCGTGGATTTCTGGGCTTGGCTGGGGAGCGTCTGTTTGGTAGCGTTCAACTAAATTCAATAAGTCTTCGATATAGTTATTCAAGTAATTTAAATTGCCATAAATAAAGCTGACAGGGTTGTTAATTTCATGAGCAATACCCGCTACTAATTGTCCGAGAGAGGACATTTTTTCGCTTTGAACCAGTTGAATTTGAGCCTGTTGAAGTTCGGCCAAGGTTTTTTCAAGCTGGGTTGCTTGTTGAGTCGCTTTTGCTGTTGCTGTACGACTTTGCTCTAAAAGGTGGGCTTGGTCAATGGCGATCGCTAGTTGATCCGCTACTGCGCGTAATAGTTCCACTTCTGAATCTTGCCAAGGTCTTGAACCACCAGAGTGACCACAACTAACTACACCGACTTCGCCATAGGTGGTATGAATGGGTAATGCTAATAGAGCGGTATAACCAATACTAAAGAAGAATTTACGCTCGACGGGATCAGTTAAAGCCCTAGCACTATCTACACGAGTAATTTCCTTATTAAAAACTCTAATTGTTAATGGGCCAAAGGTTGTAATCGGAACGCAATAACCGATTAGACTGGGAAAGAGAGAAGTCTTAGATTCCTGAACCACTTCCCAAACAGGTGGCTCTCTATTCGGTCGATACCACAGGAAAAAGCAGCGATCAATTTGCAACAGATTACGGATTTCATGAACCGCCGTTTCTAGGATAGTATTCAGGTCAAGGGAACGACGAATCTGACTAGCGAGTTGGTTGAGTAATGCTTCCCTCTGAGCCAATTCTCGAAATCGTGCTTCACTTTGTCGTAATTCTTCTTCGGCTTGTTTACGCTGGGTAATATCGTGGGTCACACTTAACAAACGCCCAACTGATCCATCTTGAGTAAATTCAGGAACAATTCGAGATTGAAAGGATTGAATACCATTAGATCCAGGAAAATCAAATTCGATAGTTTGTTCACGTCCAGTTGCTAATACGTTTGTGAGAGCTTTGTGCCAACAAGTAACTAATTCTTCTGGCATTCCTAACTCCTGATTTGTTTTGCCGATAAATCGTTGTTTCGGTATCCCGGTGATGCGTTCTACAGATGGATTAACATAAATATGGCGAAATTGTCGGTCAAACCGGGCAATCAAATCCGGAGAATTTTCCACCAATGCTTTGAATTCTTGTTCGCGGTGATATACAACCTCTTCTGCTCGTTTGCGCTCACTCATTTCCTGCTGAAGGTGTTCTAAAATACGTGTCAGTTCCGCAGTACGCTGGGCTACTAATTCTTCTAAATGTTCTTGATATTCAGCTTGGGCGAGGGCGATGCTAAGTTGATCAGCCAATTGTTTAAGGAGTTCAATTTCAAAGCTCAACCACTGTCTTGATTGGACACATTGATGGGCAACTAACAGCCCCCATAAATTGTCTTTAAGGAGAATCGGTACAACTATTTTTGCCTTGACTCCAAACTGCTGTAGAAATGCAACTAGACAAGGGCAAATATCAGCGTTTTCTACATCATTGATCGCCCGAACTCGTCCAGCCGCATACAGTTTTCTATAGTCTTCCGGAAAAACTTCGGGTTCAAATGTCTTTCCCAGAATAGCTTCCCAACCGGGAGCGATCGCTTCTGTCACACCGCTACCCCTTCCATCTGACCAAAGTCGATAAATCAAAACTCGATCCGCTTGCAGAAAATTTCGCACCTCGGTCACAGTCGTTTTGAGTATTTCTTCAATCTGTAATGACTGACGAATCTTCATCGTAACTAAGCTGAGAAGTTGGAGTTGCTTTAATTCTAGATCTGAAGATTGAGACGCTGTGATATCCATCCCGGTGCTTATAATCCCTTCAACCCTATTTTCTCGACCAAGTAAAACAGTATGTGACCAGGTAATCCGCCGATGAGAACCCTCTTTTGTAATCCAGTCACTTTCGTAGTGGTATTCTGAAGAATTCCCAGCTAGGAGTTGAGAACAAATGGCTTTAAATTGCTCCCTTTCTTCTGAACTCAAAAATAAATCCCAAACCTCTCTACCCCTGAGTTCATTGAACGAGTAACCTGTTGTTTGTTCGCAAGCTTTATTAAAAGAAAGAATTCGACCCTGTACGTCAATAGCGACCATTAAGGTGGGGATTGTATTAACCTTACTCGAAACAGGTTCTAGCTCTTCTTCTTCTTTCACTTCATCATTGCCTGCTGTAGAGTTTGTGACGGGTTTTCTCATAAGAGCTAGGCTTTCAATAGCTGATTATATCAAAGTTTTTTTCGTGTTTGTTTTCAAAAGATTTAAGTTTAATTGAAGGTTTTTTTAATAAGCAACACAATTTACCTAACCCTATAACAGTGTTACTCATTTGATTTATATCAAGCCAGTAAATCTTAAGCTTATTAAATAATTTGATATTTAACTTAACAAAGCTAGGTGTAGTTACAGGAGTAGGGTGGGCAGTACCCACCCTACGTATAGAATCTAAGGGGGTGTGGTCACGCACCAGTTG
>DNGI01000080.1:0-2633 GCA_003486645.1 Cyanobacteria bacterium UBA11370
CCCTCTCCCCCTCCCCCCCCCTCTCCAACCTTAGAAGTTTCAGACGATAACCCAATCACAGACTCAAATCTAAGCGAAACTGAAATAATCCCCTTGACTCCTATCACCACTCAAGCTGAGGTTCAACAGTCAGAAATTCCAATTCAGAACGACGATCCTACCCTTACACCCGTACTAAAAAACGCAACGTCACCATACAATCCCATCTTAGAAGAATCGCTGGAAATGCTGGAGCAAGTCTTACAGCAGGTACTCGATCCAGTTATTCGAGAATTTGAGCAACCTGATCCAACCGATTCAGAGGATTCGGTTACACCAGAGTCAGAGTTACCCCCCGAAACCGAACCGAATTGGGAAGGATTAATTTTCACCCTCGATGAAGAATCCTTGATGGTACAAGAAGGACAATTATTAACCCTTTCTGGTCAAATTGATATTCTTAATGTCGATCGCCTCGATAGCACTGAAAGGATAACACCAAGGGAATACCTCTTCCAAGGTATCCTACGCTACGAATTGCGCCATCCCCAAACTGCACAAGTCTTACTTGATGTACAAAAACCCTTATCAGCAGAGGAATTACCGTTAATATTTAGCCATACTTTAGAGATTCCCGAAAACTGTCAAAGTTGTTTATTATTGGGAAAAGTTACCCTTTATGGATCAGGATCGAGAGCGTTAGCAAGTCAACCGTTTACGGTTACGGCTGATTTAGATCAACTATTAGGCGCGATCGCTCTAGAAAGTGAAGCCTCTGTTGAAGAAAACAAGGATCTTAATCCCACTGCAAAACCTGATTCCCAAGCTCCTTTATCGACTGTATCGCAATTGGATTGGACTTTACTTAATCTCATCGATAAGCCAAAAAATACTCAATCTATCGTCTTTTCTTCATCATCTGGACAATCTTTACCACCACAACTTTACCAACCCGATAGCAGTGAGCAGGGATCAAAATCGCTGGATTTACCGACATTTCCTAAAACGTTAGATGTGGAGAGTGAAACCGATTCAGTTGAAGTAAACTTAGAAAATTCGGAAGAGGAGCGATCGCCAGATCTTACCCTTACTATTGAGAATAGCAACCCGGAAAAGAATGCTCCTGAACAAGTGAATGAGTTCTCAATTGCGAGTTCTCACGAAACGAGTTTAACCGAAAAATCGGCAACTGAAGCGCTCGTAATCGACACACAAAATCAAACAGAAGCTAATCAAGAAACCCTATCCCTACAAGATTCTGCGACTATACCCGTAGCTAATGACACAACCGAATTACCGGATGCTTGGATAGTAACACCAGACGATCAGCTAGATACCTCGTTAATAGGTGAATTGCCAGAAACTCCACAACCGAAATACTCCTTGACTAATGTACCAATTTCTGAATCAAACGTTAAAGAAACGGCAGAACTTGATCGCGCCTTCCACGCCTTAAACTCAGACGATCGCTTCTGGGGACGGATTCATTCTCTGGTAGAAGATACTGAGTTATCGGAATGGTTGAAGTTTGAGTTACCCCTTTATGAGAACCCCGATGAGGAGGAAGCAACCTCAGAAGCAGATTTTTTAGTTAGTGAAGAAGAGGAAATTGCACCATCTCTTAATGGCGATAACGATTTAGCTGATTTTGATGAATCGATTTGGGATGAAGAAACGGAGCAGTTTGGTAGTGTAATTGCTGATACAGCGGAAGTACAACCGCCTACCCAAAATGAGACTAATTCTGTACAAAGTATCCCTAATCCAGATTGGACAGCTCAAGAATTTGTGGTAGATGACGATGATGAATCCCTACAAGAACCTGAACCTGTAGGGGTGAGAGCAAAGAATTCTAGATTGGTTCATTCAGCGAAACGAAATGGTTCTCAACTGGAAAATAAGAGTTTTTCCCGCTCAGAATCAGGAATTCCTCTGCCAACTCCAGAACTGTTTATTCCGACGAACGAACTTGCGGCGGGAGAACCTATATTAGTGCGGGTTAAATTAGCATCTCATCCGGATCGCCTTGGTGTAAAATTGTGGGTAAAAGATCGCCAAAGTCGCTCTTTATTGGATGGTCCACGCTGGTTAATGGATTTGATTCCTAATGGATCGGGAGAATTAGAAGCACTAACTCAATTAGTTGTACCATTTGGTACAGTAGAAATTCGATTTGAAGCCATTGCGATTGATTTAGATAGTGAGCGAGAAAGTCACAAGGTAATGGTTGACTCTATCGTCATTCCTCCTGATTTACCGAGTCTGTCCTTTGAGGAGTTTGAGTCCTGAGTCAAGCGGAAAAAATTCTAGCACAAATTCATGAGGTAATTAACCCAATACTCGACTGGGAAACGTGAGTAACTCAACCCAGATAAGCTTCAAGTAAAACGTCTGTCTGTATTTCGCAAACAGTCTAATTTTATTCCACAATAGAAATAATTCGAGTCTGAATCGGACTGGTAGTTCCCTGGTTCGCATAGTGTCTCCTGATCGAGAAAAACTCCAGCGTGAGAGATCGCGGAGTGTCGGTTAAGGAAAGTATATTGGTGCCGTTATTATAGTATCACCAGTTTTACGTCAGAATTCAGGAGTATTGCTAATGGCTAATGGCTAATGGCTAATGGCTAATGGCTAATGGTTAATGGCTAATGGCT
>DNGI01000080.1:2813-9437 GCA_003486645.1 Cyanobacteria bacterium UBA11370
GGCTAATGGTTAATGGCTAATGGCTAATGGCTAATGGCTAAGTGCCAATTTTCGACTTGGTGTAGCGTATTATCAAATTAATGATCCAGTTTAGATTACCCAAACTATCCGTATCAAAGGTTGCGATCGCTGCCGGACTTATCTTTTTTATACTCACCTTAATCTTATCTTTACATCGACACTATACTTTTTATTCTTCTTACGACCAAGGAATCTTTAATCAAGTTTTTTGGAACGGACTGCACGGTCGATTTTTTGAAAGTTCTCTCTCCTCTCAACTCTCAACTAATGTTGTTCATCAGGGTGAAGTTCCGGAGGTTTATTATCACCGATTAGGGCAACATTTCACCCCAGCCTTATTACTTTGGCTACCGCTCTATGCGCTATTTCCTTCACCTGCTACTTTAAGTGTTTTACAGGTTACTTTAGTTACGGCGGCGGGTTTGGTTCTGTACATCTTAGCTCGACAGTATGTGCAACCCAATCTAGCTACACTAATTACAGTTAGTTTTTACTGTGCTAATGCGGTTATAGGTCCTACCTTATCCAATTTTCACGATATTTCTCAGATTCCATTATTTATGTTTGGATTACTACTAGCAATGGAAAAACGTTGCTGGTGGGTATTTTGGATATTAGCTGTTTTGATTCTAGCAGTACGAGAAGATGCAGGTGTGGGATTATTTGGTGTGGGATTTTATATGATTCTTAGCCAACGATATCCTCCTATGGGTTTAGCGGTTTGTACTATCAGTTTTGGTTACATGATTCTTTTAACCAATCTGATTATGCCGCTATTTTCTGACGATGTTTCCCAACGGTTTATGATGGAACGATTTGGTCAATATGCGGAAGGAAATGAAGCTCCAACCTTGGAAATTATCTGGGGAATGATTAGTAATCCTTGGCGTTTATTGAGAGAACTTGTCGATCCTCCCAATCGCACCCTGAATTATTTATTAGGTCAATGGTTGCCTTTAGCGTTTGTGCCAGCCGTTGCACCCGCGGCTTGGATGATCGGCGGATTTCCTTTACTAAAACTGTTTTTAGCGCAAGGAGATTCCGTGTTAGCCATTAATATTCGCTATGCCATGACGGTTGTGCCAGGACTATTTTATGGAGCAATTATTTGGTGGCAAAAACATCAAGAGTTATTTAATAAAGTGTTGTTTCGACGGTTTTGGATTTTATGTATTAGCCTGACGCTAATTTTTTCCTTTACATCCAGTAGTTCAGCCTTAAATCGAGCCTTTTATTTTCTATTACCGGATTCCTTTAACCCTTGGGTTTATATTTCATTGCCTCAACAATGGCATCACGTCGCTCAAATGCGACCCTTATTAAATCAAATTCCACCCAATGCTAGTGTCTCTGCCACGACTTATATTATCCCCCATTTATCCAGCCGACGGGAAATTATTCGCTTGCCTGACTTAAAATTACGCAATGATCAAGGAAAAGTGATAAAGGTTGAATATTGTATTGCTGATCTTTGGCAGTTGGAGAGGTATCAAGTTGCGTTTAAAGAAGAGCGATCGCAATTACGCAATCTTGTTACTCTCATCAATAAATTGACCCGAAAAAACGACTATGGTATCATTGGTTTTCAGGATGGTGTTATTTTGCTAAAAAAAGGTGTTGCCTCTAACCCACAATCGAATGAAGAATGGTTAGAATTCCGGCAAAAAATAGAACTCATTTTATAGCAACCGCCAAAGTGGTTAAGCTGCCTGTGCTTTTAAATTGCTTGTTTCAATAGAGGGGGAGAGGGGGAGAGGGTTTAACTTTAAAAAGCAATACGGTATTAAAAGTGCCCTCCTAGAAAGTTATCTAAATCAGCATAAGTTCCAGCATAAGTCACTGTCGGCTCATCATAACCCTTGAGTTTAACAATATGCTGTTTGAAACCAAGCTGAGGGTCTCCTAACTCACTAATGTAGCGGTACGTCTCTTCTCCCATGGCAATATCTAAACCAATTTGTTTAGTAGCAGATTCCAAACGAAAGGCAGCATTTACAGTATCGCCAATTGCGGTATAGTCGGGGCGATCGCCACTACCCGTATTCCCCACCATGGCATAACCCGTATTAATTCCTGCACCAATTCGCAAGGGGAAAGGGAGGGGATACTGACTAGAGAGATCAGCGGTCATTTTGTGTAAATCACTGATTGCCTGTAAGATATTGAGAGCTTCTTGAGAGCTGACTCCTTGAGCGTTATTGTGAAACCAAATTGCCATTACTGCGTCGCCGATATATTTATCAACCCAGCTACCTGACTCGCGGATAATATTACCTGACTGACGGAACCACGTACCAATAACCACGGAGAGGATTTTTTCATCCAACTGGCGGGTAAGTACAGTAAAGTCCCGGATATCGACCACCATGACTGACATCAAGCGACGGACGTGCAAGGTTGATGTCATCGTTTCGCTGTTTAGCGGCTGAGAAATATCACTATTGCGACTGTTAGAGGGACAATGGAATTCTAGCTCGGTCTGACCAAACATCAGGCGATCGCCATTCCGGATGGTTACAGGAATACCGACTCGTCGGCCATTGACAAACGAACCATTACGACTTCCTAAATCGATGAGATAGAAATCACCTGTTTCAGTACACTGTAACATCGCGTGATTTCTCGAAATCCACCGATCTGACAGGACAAAATTGTTATCGTCACCACGTCCAACCGTCCAACAATTGCTACCCACCAATGGGAGATAGCGATTGCCAGTCTCAGTTGGAAGAAGCAAATAGGGAGTGGATCGTAGAGTCACCACAGGCACAGAAGCAACAAAGGGTTAAACAACGATGGTTTATTCACTTGATCTTGTAGATGCATTCTGGAGCCAAACTAGTGATTCCGGAAACATAACCGCTAATCCTTCCTGATGCCAGTAATTGTCCACCGTAAACATAAAAGCAAACATAGAAGCTACATTCAGGCCATAGAAGCTGCTAACCAAAATAGGCTATCTACCAAAATTGTACTCAACACAGCTCCACTGAATGCCCACCAAGGCAACTGTCCTTTCCCCAATGACCAACACCCTACTCCACCAAGTGTAGCTACTAAAACCACCGCTAGAGCTATTCCCCAAGGAGTCTGCACTTGAGCGATCGCACTTTGAAAAATTGGCGTTGCTAGTGCTGGGTCAACTTGCATCACCTGCCGCCAGTAAGGAATTAGATGAGTCAAGTAAAAATATACATCGGTTAGGGCCGTCCCGAACAGGGAACCTAAGTAAAAAAGATTTCCAACTTTCCCTCTCCCGCGCCACAACCCCCATAAGACAAAGGGTAGACCGATTGCTTCGACGGGTAAGTGAATCAGGGGTTCGGTTCGCAGCCAGCCCCAATAAATTGATCCCGCTAACCAACTCCAACTAAATCCTAGCAGTAAATCGCCCCATATTTGGGTTGCTGGACGCTTTAAAAGCTTTCGCCCCAGCCCTACCCAAACACTCGTCAGCGCTAAACTCAACAGGGGGAGTTCTCGAACTAGCGGCGCTTGGGCAAATACGGGTACGGAAACCAGAAACGACGATGCTGCAAAAACTAACCAGGATTGGCGATTACCAATTCCCCATGCTGGATGAGAGAGTAGAAATTCTCCTGACTCGTCGGAGTAGCCAGGGGTTGAATCAGAAAACCAGGTATTGTTAAACAAAATATTGTTAATATTCTTTACTTATCTTTATATATCTCAATCTAGTTGAGAATCCTATCCCCCCCAGGGGGATATCAGGACTATTATAGTATAGCCAAAGTCCCGGATTGATTGGCGATTCCCAGTAATTTATGTCAGAATGCCTGTTGGCTTTGGCGGAAGTAGGGGAGTTTTGAGTTTTAAGTTTTGAATTTTGAATTTTAAAGTATTAATGGCTTAACGGTTGTGGAGTCAGCGAAATAGGAATAAATTAAGTGAAAGGAATAAGTAGATCGCAATATAAATTGTTCAAGTTTTTTGCTGCTGGTTTCAGCAGTGCTTTCCTCGCCTTGCCTTTGAAGGTTCTTGCTAGTAGCCTATCCCCAGAAGTAGCATTAGTTCCCACACAATCAACAGCTCAAATGAATATAATTCAGGCTGTGGTATTGGGAATGGTGCAAGGATTAACGGAGTTCCTACCCATTAGTAGTACGGCTCATTTAAAAGTAGTGCCAGTTGCATTAGGTTGGGGTGATCCAGGGGTGACATTTACGGCGATTATTCAGCTTGGCAGTATTGGTGCTGTGTTATGGTATTTTTGGTCAGATTTGGCTCAAATTACTAAAGGAACTCTGAAAGCGATTCGAGAATCTGATTATCAATCCAACGAATTCCGGATGGCATTGGGAATTATTTTTGGAACAATACCGATTGTATTTTTTGGATTACTAATAAAGAAATTTATTCCAGATTTTGATAATTCACCCCTGCGGAGTATGGGAGCGATCGCCTCTGCTTCAATTGTCATGGGGTTGCTATTGGGAGTTGCGGAACAAATCGGTAAGCGCAAGCGTAATTTTGAGGAGTTAAATGTCCAAGATGGGATATTAATGGGGTTAGCTCAAGCGATGGCGTTAGTTCCTGGAGTTTCCCGATCCGGTTCGACGATTACGGCAGGTTTGTTTATGGGGTTGGAACGAGCAACCGCAGCACGTTTTTCGTTTTTGTTAGGTATTCCTTCTATTACTTTAGCAGGTTTAGTGGAGTTAAAAGATGCGGTAGAAACGGGAGTGAGGGATGGGGAGATGGTGTCGTTGATTGTCGGGGTAATTTCAGCCGCTATATTTTCTTATGCAGCGATCGCCTGGTTGATTCGTTATTTACAAACTCAGAATACTTGGGTATTTGTTTGGTATCGGTTAGTGTTTGGGGCAGCTATTTTAGGGGCGATTAGTACTGGATTTCTACAAAATAATTAGTCATCTAAAGAGATTGCAGCCGATTAACCGTTCAAATTGAATCGGGGAATCTGGTTCTAAGGAATCCAGGATTCGAGTTGGAGATCGCAAACTTCTTGAATGCGGATGAAATCGCTGTCACCAGAGACTAAAATTAATTCATGTTGTAAGGCAGTAGCAGCAATCCAGAGGTCATTTTCACCGAAGCCTAAATTTTGCAGTGTAGTTCTACGCCTCTTGAGTCGATCTTTGGGAGCAAAGTATTCAAACAAAGCAACCTTTAATTGACTGTAGAGAATACAGGTATTTTCATCAATAAAATAGAGTGCTATTTGTTCTATAAAATCATGGATTAATTGTCGGTTATGTGATTTATGTTCAGACTTTTCAGCCATGTAGAGCAATTCACCATAGACGATGATACTGATTCCAGAGTCCCTTTCTCTCCGCTGATCCAAAATCAAACAGATGTCAGGATTATTTTTAATAATCTCGCTACAGTGATTAGTGTCTAGTAAATACATGACTCAAAATTCTGAGGGTAGGCGAGTACTACGGACAAATTCTTGACATTCTTCTAAGTCATCACCTAACCAAGTTCCAGAAAACTGGCTCAGATTACCGAGTTTGCTAGTAGAGCGTTTGGGAGGCACTGGAGAGCGTGGGTTTGTTTTTAGCTGGGCTAGGGTTGCTCTGATTCTAGCTTTTGGATCGCTAGGTGGCTTTATATCAAGATTTATCGTTTCTTTACCACGTTTAATCGGGGTAAGTTTGCGGAGGGGTGGTTTTTTTTGGATGGGTTGGAGTGTATCAAGAAAGGCGCTGACGAGGGCAAGTTGTTCAGGAAGCAGGGTTTCTAGTTGCTGGTTGATTTTTTGTCGAAGTTCGAGGGGTGTCATTGGTTGCCTGTAATGGTGGGTGATTGTTTGTCTCTATTTTAATGTGTAATTGTTTCTGAATTAATCAGAGAAGATGTGCCTGTTGTGAGTTGCCCAAACTGCGGCACAAGTTATTTAACCTTATATTGAGGTTGCAAGTTTTTCTCTAATTGAGACAGGCGATCGCTAACCATCTAAAACTCCAAGGGAAGATATAAGACAGGACAGAGTAAAGTCTCTAGTTCTACTATATCCACCTAAATCAGGAGCTTAGGAAAAATCAATGATAGGTTAATGATCGCCTCCGCTGTATAAGTTTGAGTGATGAAATACTGACAAAGAACACTAGTATCGATGATGTATCTTGCCATTACCGATCCCGATCCTCTCGTAGCATTTCCACAACTGAAGGTGCGCCTGGTGGAGGTGTCCAACGTATGCGATCCATACGATCAAGGATTTCACGGACACGCTGAGGATTAATCGGACGTTGAGAGATGAGACGATGATGGGTTTCCTCTTTTACAATTTGAGCAATCATCCTTCGCAACTCATCCATCGTTAGGTCAGCAACTCGTTGAGTAGTCATAGGGTATGAGTTATGCTTAACAACTATCTTCTATTATAAATTTTGACAGCTCCAATGTCTGTTATGCGATCGCTTCCTCCAATTCAACTATTGCATCCCAAATCGAGATGTATTTCAGGAAGTTGATAGCTTGGCAAATCATTCAGCAGAACTTCAATAAATTCAGCAACAAATTCTGATTGAACTTGGTTCGCTTTCCCCCTAAGCAATAGGGAAACCAATAAGCTGTCACGCCTTTAAATTGGGTATCAGTAGCGACCAAGAT
>DNGI01000080.1:9665-14070 GCA_003486645.1 Cyanobacteria bacterium UBA11370
GGTTTAAATGACGAACAGCTTAGGAGGATCGGGAAAAGTTGTTATAGTAAGTTTTATAGGCTTTCTTTTGTAAGGCTATTGCAAACCTATCATTAAACTATAAGAGGTTGCGTTGTTTTTCAGTATTGTTATTCCCACGTACAATCGTCTTCCGATTCTGCAAAAATGCCTGAGAGCGATAGAACAACAACGGCTCCGGGACGATAGCATAATTACGGGTTATGAGGTCATTTTAGTCGATGATGGCTCTACAGATGGCACATTAGAGTGGTTAACGTTTAACAATCATGAGTTTCCTCATGTGCGATCGCTTTCTCAAGATCATCAAGGGCCAGCAGCCGCTAGAAATTTAGGGGTAGAATCTGCAAAGGGCGATACTATTATTTTTATCGATAGTGATTTAGTTGTTACTGAATATTTTCTGCAAGCTCATGCTGATGCCTTGGTGAAAGGAGAACAGGAATTAGGGAGCGATCGCCTGTTTACTTATGGCTGGGTAATTAATACTTGTAATTTCGATAATCCTACCTCAGAACCTTACAAAGTCACGGATTTTTCGGCGGCTTATTTTGCGACGGGGAATGTAGCGATCGCACGAAAATGGTTAGAAAAAGTGGGATTGTTTGATACTCGATTTCAACTGTACGGTTGGGAAGATTTAGAACTGGGTGTAAGGCTCAAACAGTTAGGGTTAAAACTCATTAAATGTCCGGCGGCTGTTGGTTATCATTGGCATCCACCGTTTAATTTAGACCAAATTCCTCGCATGATTGATCGGGAAATTCAACGAGGACGGATGGGAGTTTTGTTTTACCAAAAGCATCCGACTTGGGAAGTAAAAATGATGATTCAGATGACTTGGCTACATCGAATACTCTGGGGTGTTCTTTCGTTGGGTGGAAGATTAAATGAACGAACAATGGCTCCATTTTTGCAATGGTTAATTGATCGAAGAAAACCACAATTAGCGTTAGAAGTTGCCCGAATTTTTCTGAATTGGTATAACGTTCAGGGAGTTTATGCGGCTTATAATGATAAATAGTCTAATTGAAAAAAGAAATGTTCCAAATGAGTTACTGAAACTTTGACAGAGTGCGTTTTCCCCAATCGAAAATCCAAAATGGTATAACATTTACTGAGTTGGTTAGTGAATTAATTGCTGAAGTAAAACAGTTATCCTGTGAAAGTATAAGAGCGATCGCCCTCCACGCAAACGATATAAACACCATGAGTTTAGTCATAACTAAATGGACAATAGATGAGTATCACCGCATGATTGAAGCGGGGATTTTAGATGATCGACGTGTGGAACTACTGAAGGGAGAAATTGTAGATATGCCACCAGAAGGAGAACCGCACGCTTATTTTAGTAGTGAAGCAGGAGAATATCTAAGTCGGTTGTTGGGCGATCGCGTTATGATTCGCTCAAGTAAACCCATTACCCTTCCTAATAACTCTGAACCTGAACCTGATATTGCTATTGTGCAACGGCTGGGACGTGAATATTTAGAGCATCATCCTTACCCTGAAAATATTTTTTGGTTGATTGAATATTCAGATTCCAGTTTAGAAAAAGATTTGGAGATAAAAACTAAAATCTATGCTGAAGTTGGAATTCCTGAGTACTGGGTAGTTAACCTTAAAAGAAGACAGCTTGTAGTCTTTCGAGAACCTCAAGATGGGGAGTATGCTTCAAAGTCTACACTATCTGGTGGAATAGTTTATTCTTTAGCGTTTCCAGATGTAGCTATATCGGTAAATAAAATTATTAGTAATGATTAGGAATAGGAAAGACAAGTGATTGATTTATGTTACTGATAATCAGATATAGAACAAAATAGAAAATAAAGTAAGAGTAAATCTAGTGCTATGAACCAGTCTCAATCTACTGAAAACAATGGCAAGGAAGTTCAGGGAATCACCAGGATTTCTGTACAGGGTTTTAAGTCTCTCTATAACGAGTGCAGTATTGAAATTCGTCCCTTGACGATTCTTGCTGGTGGCAATAGTTCTGGTAAATCCAGTATTATGCAGCCTCTTTTGTTGATGAAGCAAACACTGGAGGCAACTTATGATCCGGGCGCTTTATTACTGAATGGAGCGAATGTTAAGTTTAGTTTATTAGAACAATTATTTTCTAATTGTGGTATTAATAAATGCGCTGATATTTTTTCTGTAAGAATTGAGAAAAATAGCCAAATAATTAATCAACACAGTCCTTTTATTGAAGTTAGATTTAAAAGGAATACTTCCAAAAATCTACTTGAGGTTATTGAAATGATTGTGAAGGTAGTAGGGGAAGCCTATAGTATTTACCCGACAATGGACAATGATGAGATCACTGCTATAATTCCTCACTTGTTTTGGGGTATTTATAAACCCCTATCCGAAATATCATTAATTCCCTTAAACTTTAAGGTTGTTCGTAATCGCTGCTTCTTTACTTTTCAGGTAAGCAGCATTATAAATTCAATTTCTATGCCGTTTAATATAGCTGATTTTATCGAACTCCAAATACGGAATTTAATTCACGTTCCAGGGCTTAGAAGTAAACCAGAACGTACTTATCCAACTACAGCAGTTGGTGCGGAATTTACGGGGATTTTTGAAAATTATGTTGCCAGTGTGATTAATTACTGGCAGCAAAAAAAGGATGAACGACTGATAGAATTGGGGAAATTCCTTGAGCGGCTGGGATTAACTTGGAAAATTATAGCAATAAGAGTTAACGACGTACAAATTGAATTACGTGTAGGTCGCTTACCTAACAGTAACGATACACAAGATATGGTAAGTATAGCTGATGTTGGCGTTGGAGTCTCTCAAGTTTTACCAGTACTTGTTGCGCTTCTTGTAGCAGAACCAGGACAATTAGTTTACCTAGAACAGCCAGAACTTCACCTTCATCCCCGCGCTCAAGCTGCGTTAGCTGACATATTAGCAGATGCAGCAAATCGCGGTGTACGTGTAGTCGCAGAAACCCATAGTGACTTGCTTCTCAGACGTATTCAATCATTAGTAGCTGAAGATAAAATATCCCATGATAAAGTAAAGCTTCACTGGTTTACTCGCGGAGAAGATGGTATTACAAAAGTGGATAGTGCTGACTTAGATGATGCTGGAACATTTGGAGATTGGCCTGAAGATTTTGGTGATGTTGATCTTAAAGAAGAAAGCCGCTATCTAGATGCTGCTGAGAGTCGTTTGTGGGAACGTTCTCATGTCAGCTAAACGAGTTTCTAAGCGCTTAGTTATTGATGCTTCAGTTGGGCGTTCATCGGGTGGAGAGGAAGCAACTTATCCCACATCAGTGCATTGCCGTGATTTTCTTAAAGCGGTTTTAGATATCTGTCACAAAGTCGTGATGACACCCGATATTAGAGATGAGTGGAATAAGCATCAATCAGAGTTTGCGCGTAAATGGCGTAGTCAGATGGTAGCTAAAAGGAAGTTTGAGTTTTTAGATGTTCCCGTTAATGAAGAGTTGTGGAATCAAATTGATCTCCTTGCTGGTACTGATAAACAACGTGCAGAAATGTTTAAAGATTTACGGTTGCTGGAAGCCGCACTAGTAACCGATAAAACGGTAATATCTTTGGATGATAATACAGCAAGAAGGTTTTTTAGCAAGGCGGCTGCTCAAGTCGATGAACTCAAAGATATTGTATGGGTAAATCCTGATAAAATAGAAGAAGAGCAACCAATTGAGTGGCTACAAAACGGCGCTAATCCAGAACCCGATCGCCAACTCGGAACCTGGTGCGATCGCTAATCCTCACCCCCTCTTTCACTCCTCACTGGGGTAAAAACTCATCATTTATAATCGCTCCCAACTCATAGGGACATTGAGTAGGAAATATATCTAATGGCAACCGAGTTTCAGCTTTTGCTTGTTTGACAGCTTCGGTATAACACTCAGATAATATAGTTTCAAAATATCGCTTAAGGCTAGGAGACTCTTTCAAGGCTTTCTTAATACGTCGGCGATGTTCAATGATACTACTCTCCCAACTACCACTCCTACGTTCAGGTTGGTACTGCCATTTGAGTAAGTGAACTAGAACAACAATCAAATTACTTTCTAGACTTCTCCGTTCACTCCTCCCCATATCCTCAAGTTCCTCAATTAAATTGTCCCAGTCTACATTGGCATAGTTCCCACTCCGAAGTTTTTCTACACTAGTTTCTATCCATTGTAAATAATCTGTTTCGTAAAGCGTTTGATCATCAGTTTTTGTAGAGGGCATAGTGGTTTCCATAGAGAAATTTAAGAGAATTAATTACAGAAGAAAACCAAAGATATTTTTACATCCTAATACCAAGTTGCGTTCATACGTAGTACTTTCTTTCCCCCTTGTCCCCCTTGTCTCCCTTGTCTTTCCTATCTACTATCTTTGACCGCAAC
>DNGI01000080.1:14278-53714 GCA_003486645.1 Cyanobacteria bacterium UBA11370
TATCTTTGACCGCAACTTGGTATAACGTGGTGCGATCGCACTCCCCCACTCCCCACT
Source organism: Cyanobacteria bacterium UBA11370 (assembly GCA_003486645.1). Taxonomy (GTDB): domain Bacteria; phylum Cyanobacteriota; class Cyanobacteriia; order Cyanobacteriales; family Coleofasciculaceae; genus UBA11370. Next base: position 14,336 of record DNGI01000080.1, read on the forward strand.
CCCCCACTCCCCACACCCAATATGCTACTCTAGTAAAGTTGTCAAAAATTCGCACATCCAGGCTTTCGGGTGTTTCAACTCAAGAAATCCACCTGGATGGAGGATAAACCCGAATCAGGAGTAAAAAATCATGCCCGTCGTCTCATTGGCTCAAATGATGGAGTCAGGGGTTCACTTTGGTCATCAGACCCGTCGCTGGAACCCCAAGATGGATCAGTATATTTACACCGCGCGTAATGGTGTTCATATCATTGACTTGGTGCAAACTGCCCAGTTAATGGAAAATGCCTATAGCTATATGCGTAACGCTTCCGAACAAGGGAAAAAAGTTCTCTTTGTGGGTACAAAGCGTCAAGCAGCAGGAATCATTGCTCAGGAAGCGTCTCGTTGTGGAGCGTATTACGTCAATCAACGTTGGTTAGGTGGAATGCTCACCAACTGGGAAACCATTAAAACACGGGTAGAACGGTTAAAAGACCTAGAACGTCGTGATACCAGTGGTGCTTTAGATTTACTCCCGAAAAAAGAAGCCTCCATGCTGCGTCGGGAACTCGGTAAGCTTCAGAAGTACCTCGGTGGTATCAAACTGATGCGGAAAGTGCCGGATATTGTGGTGATTGTAGACCAACGCCGTGAGTATAACGCGATTCTGGAATGTGAAAAATTAGCGATTCCCATTGTATCGATGTTGGATACGAACTGCGATCCGGATGTGGTTGATATTCCCATCCCCGCTAATGACGATGCCATCCGCTCCATTAAGCTAATAATAGGTAAGTTAGCGGATGCCATTTACGAAGGTCGTCATGGTCAACTCGAAGCTGAAGACGAGTACGAAGACTATGACAGTGTAGACTACGAGGATGAGGAAGGTGAGGATATCGATTCGTCCTACATAGAAGATGACGAGGACGGCGAAGAAGAGTAATTAGTGTGTCAGGATGATGTTGATCGAGTAGGAACAAAGGCAAATGGCGGAAATATCAGCAAAACTCGTCAAAGAACTCCGGGATAAAACCGGGGCGGGTATGATGGATTGTAAAAAAGCCCTCAAAGAAACTGAGGGAGATGTGACCAAGGCTACAGAATGGCTGCGGCAAAAAGGCATTACCTCCGCAGAGAAAAAAGCAGGTCGCGTGGCGGCGGAAGGAATTGTTGGCAGTTATATCCACACGGGGGGTCGAGTCGGTGTACTCGTTGAGGTAAACTGCGAGACAGATTTTGTTGCTCGTCGTGAGGAATTCCAAACCCTGGTTAAGAATATTGCCATGCAAGTTGCAGCGTGTCCTAACGTCGAGTATGTCAATGTTGAGGGCATTCCTACGGCAATTGTCGAGAAAGAAAAAGAAATCGAAATGGGTCGGGATGACTTGGGTAAAAAGCCAGAAAATGTTAAAGAAAAGATCGTTCAAGGTCGGATCGAGAAACGCCTGAAAGAACTTTCGTTGATGGATCAACCTTACATTCGTGACCAAAGTATCACTGTAGAAGAGTTGGTTAAGCAAACGATCGCTCAATTAGGTGAAAATATCCAAGTACGCCGCTTTACTCGCTACGTTCTGGGTGAAGGCATTGAAAAGGAAGAAAGTAACTTTGCTGAAGAAGTCGCAGCACAAATGGGTGGCAAGCAATAAGTATTAAAACTTAGCCTGATTACAAAAGGATCAGTCATCCAGGCAGGTGACGTATCCTTTTTTTTTATCGCTATCCTGTAGGAGGGACATCGACTCCCACAGATCAGTTATTGGGGATTATGGCGAGATCGGTTGAACGAATTGAGCAAGATTTAGCAGCGATGGAGGAAGCGATCGCTCGTTTAGCGACGGACTTTCATACCACTTACTCGAAATACTTAGCATTTTTAGCGCAAGCGGTGCGACAGCAACTCATGCTAGCCAGTTATCAGGTTTGCACTCAAGGCTATCCTGAATCATTCTTAAGTTTATCCTTCAATCAGCGACAACAGTTACAGCAATCACTACGTCAGCTTGCCAAGGAAACTCAACAGGAGTTAATCTCTGCAATTGAGAACTTAAACAATTCATCGCAGACAACTGAGGAAGAGGAAGACGAACCCGAACTCGAACTCACTCCAGAGTCATACCCAGGCGAAACCCTGCTAGAACAGTTATCTGAATCACTGGAAAAGCGGGTAGACTCGGATACTCCCCCAGAACCTTCTCCAAATCTAGAACTGACCCAAACAGAACCCACAGAACCCACAGAACCCAAGCACCTGTTAGAGTGGCAAGAGGAGTTAGAGGACGCGATCGCTCACATCCTACAAACTCTCTCGTTGCAGACCAATCATCTTTTGCAGAAAATGGGTATCATACCCGCTCAATTACCCGCTAAAGTCTTAGAAGCGGCGGCGAAAGCTGAAGCATCGGGTGAACCAACTCCAGGTGCTGCAAATCTTTTAAACTTAATAGTGGAAGCAAAAAATGAAGAAGACTCAGAAGATTCGACCTTAACACGAATTATTGCGATCCATCTCCGCCTGTCAGAAATTGAGTTTGCTGAACCTACCTTAACAGCCGCACGCAACCAAATTCGCACCCTTTCAGCTAAAACCAACAAACTCCACCGAGAATATCGTAAAATTCAGCGAGAACGAGCAGTTGCCCAAGCTGAAGCGGCTTGGCGCTCTAGTTGGTACGATGATTAGTTGTTGGTTGTTGGTTGTTGGTTGTTAGTTGTTAGTTAGGGTTTTGTAATAACTAAACAACTATAATTTATCTCATGTTTCAGCTCATTTGTCAAAATTTATTCTAACAACAGACAACAAACAACCAACAACAAACAACAAATAACAAACAACTTTTATACCTGTTGTGAGTACAGAATTACCAGATTGGGTACGATTGCAAAAGGCTCTTTCAGTCGAAGCTGAAAAGGGCTTTACTGACTTACTAGGCAACCAGTACCGATTTAGTGAATTTCTCTGTCTCAGTTTCGGGAAAACTCCTGATAGCTTGATGCTAACTGAACGCCGAAAGTGGCAGGAAATAGGGAGTGATTTTGCCCGCTATCCTCAAATGACTTTAGCACAACGGCAACATTTAGTAGCAGAAACTCGTCGATTTATTCAGCAACTTCAGCAAGATATTCAACGCCGTTTAACTGAGGAAAGCGGTACTATCGAATCTACCAAGGTCAAATCTCCTCGAACGACACCCCTGGTAGAGACGCAAAACCTTACCGCTTCAAAACGTTCATTCAAAAACGACCTAAACCTCGATCAAGCCTTATCGGAATTACCCGAAGTCGGTGTTAGGAAAAGTGGCTATTTAGCTCGTCTGGGACTGCATACAGTTAGAGATATTCTCTACTATTATCCCCGCGATCATATTGACTATGCCCGTCAAGTTAATATTAGTAACTTAGTAGCAGGTGAGACGGTAACAATTTTGGGAAGCGTGAAGCGATGTAATTGTTTTACGAGTCCTAAGAATAAGAAATTAACGATTTTTGAATTATTACTGAGAGATAATACGGGGCAAATTAAACTTAATCGTTTTTTTGCTAGCACTCGCTATACAAATCGCGCTTGGCAAGAACAACAAAAACGCCGATATCCGGTGGGATCAATCGTCGCCGCATCGGGTTTAGTGAAAAAAGATAAGTATGGAATTACTTTAGAAAATCCAGAATTAGAAGTTTTAGATCACGCAGGGGGTAGCATTGAATCGATTAAAATTGGTCGGGTTGTCCCCGTGTATCCGCTAACAGAAGGTGTACCCGCAGACTTAGTAAGACAGGCGGTAATTGCAGCACTTCCTTTTGCATCTCAACTCAACGATCCACTCCCGAAAAGTTTACGACAACAGTATGGATTGATGGGAGTGAGTGAGGCGATCGCCAATATTCATTTTCCCACGGATAGCGATACTTTAGCGGATGCTAGACGACGATTAGTGTTTGATGAGTTTTTCTATTTACAATTAGGATTTCTGCAACGCCGCCAGATGCAACGGCAAACACAATCCAGTGCGATTCTTGCTCCCACGGGTAAACTTATTGATCAATTTTACGAACTTTTACCCTTTTCCCTAACCAATGCTCAAGCCAGGGTGGTTAATGATATTCTTAATGATTTGCAGTCTTCCACACCGATGAATCGATTGGTGCAAGGAGATGTAGGTTCGGGCAAAACGGTAGTTGGAGTCATTGCAATTCTAGCAGCAATTCAATCGGGTTATCAAGCAGCTTTGATGGCTCCTACTGAAGTTTTAGCCGAACAACATTATCGTAAATTAGTGAGTTGGTTTAATTTGCTTTACTTACCCGTAGAACTGCTAACAGGTTCTGTTCGAGTAAAAAAACGTCGTGAAATCCATTCACAGTTAGAAACTGGAGAATTGCCATTACTAGTAGGAACTCACGCTTTAATTCAAGATAAAGTAAATTTTCAGCGATTGGGTTTAGTCGTCATTGATGAACAGCATCGTTTTGGTGTAGAACAACGGGCACTTTTGCAACAAAAAGGTCAATCTCCTCATGTTTTAACAATGACAGCAACACCCATTCCACGAACATTAGCACTAACATTACATGGCGATTTAGATGTGAGTCAGATTGATGAATTACCACCTGGTCGTCAAACGATTCATACAACGGTATTAACCGGAAAAGAACGGAACCAAGCCTATGATTTAATCCGTCGAGAAATTGCTCAAGGTCGTCAAGCATATATTGTATTGCCGTTAATTGAAGAATCGGAAAAATTAGATGTGCGATCGGCAGTAGAAGAGCATCAACGATTATCTGAAAGTATTTTCCCACAGTTTCAGGTCGGGTTGTTACATGGTCGCATGAGTTCTGCTGAAAAGGATGAAGCGTTGAATGCTTTTCGGGATAATAAAACCCAAATTATTGTTTCAACAACAGTCATTGAAGTGGGTGTGGATGTCCCTAACGCTACAGTAATGATGATTGAAAATGCCGAACGTTTTGGGTTATCTCAATTGCACCAATTACGGGGACGGGTAGGACGAGGTTCTCACCAGTCTTATTGTTTGTTGATGAGTGGATCAAAAACGGATACAGCGCGTCAACGTTTGGGGGTTTTGGAACAGTCGCAAGATGGATTTTTTATCTCAGAAATGGATATGCGTTTTCGGGGGCCAGGAGAAGTATTGGGGAGACGGCAGTCGGGATTAGCGGATTTTGCATTAGCGAGTTTAGTGGAAGATCAAGAGGTGTTGAATTTGGCGCGGGATGCGGCGGAAAAAATTATACTTCGGGATCGAATCTTGGAGGATTTGCCGTTGGTGAAGGCGGAGTTGGAGTATCGGTATTCTAAGTTGATGGGTGGGGCGATTTTGACTTAATATGTCTAGATTAATTCGTAGCAAGGTAAACTAAAAATAGCACAATGGTAATCCCGTTCACAGATCAAGAGATGCAGAATGCTTGGCGACAAAATAGGGCTGCTTCTAATCATACTTCACGAACTAACGCTCATCGTTTACTTTTATTTTATGCCGTTGAATGTGGACTGAAGGCAATTTTAATGCGAAGGCAGGGTATAAAACGAACTGATTTATGCCCAACAATTGCTGAGGCTCAACACAATATAAATAAGCTGTTAGATTCGTTAGGTGCTGGAGGAGCTTTAAGTTTACCCAAAGAAATAGTCATGAAGCAAATAAAAGATACTAGGAATAACAAGAAGGACAGGAAATTAAACCCTGGTCAAATTAACCAAATGTGGCGCTATGGTGGATGTTGTATAAAAGATCCAAAAGACCAGGATGTAGAGAAGAAATTATTAGAAATAGTAAAATGGATTGAGGGAGAACTTGACAGACTATGAAATCACTCAAATTGTTGACATGGCTTGATGTAAGGAGAACTATCCGCCGTAAAACTCATTATGGAAGTAATCTTCCAGAGGGAGTGGTCAGGATTCGCTGCTTTTCTGATGCTTTGGAAATTGGTCTTCTTAGCGAAGAAAGTCGAGAAAATGCAAATCAAATCTTAAAACAATGGTTTGGCGACTGGTATCAAGAAGATGAATCTTTTATCCAGCTTGACCTTGGTAATGCTACGTTACCCGTAGAATTTATTCCAGGAGAGGAGCCTTCAACAAGTGAGATCTCTGTACGCCCTTTTTGGGAAGAAATTACTTATATTGAAAGTGAATTAGAATTAGAAAAAGAAGCAGTAATACAAAAACCCGTTAATTTACCAGAACCATACTCTAGCTCTCCTAGTTTGATAGCTTTCTATTCTTTTAAAGGTGGGGTCGGAAGAACTTTGCACTTAGCAGCGCATCTGTTTGCTTTGCTAGAGCGAGCTAAACAACTAGATCGTTCTATCACTCTACTAGTGATTGATGCTGATTTAGAAGCTCCTGGTCTTACATATTGGAATCGAGCAGAAAAGCAACAACCTGCTATTTCTTTCATTGATTTTATTGAAGCTTATCACTACCCTCCAATTGAAAGAGAGCAAACAGTTTCATTATTAGCTAGGGAGATTAAAAAATCTCCTAAACATGAAGGAAAGTCAACATTTTATTTTTTACCTGCCTGTCTTGATGATGAGCAACTATTAGATACTCCCATACTGCCTGAACATTTGGTTAGAAGTCCAAACGGAGCATGGGAATGTGGTAATGCTATTCACCTTTTAGGTAAAGCTGTTGGTGCAGACTATGTTTTAATTGATCTGAGAGCTGGTTTAAGTGAAATATCCAGCCCAATCATTTTTGATCCAAGAATCCAGCGTTTTATAATAACAACAATTAATGACCAATCTGTGAGAGGAACAAGTCTTGTCCTTGAACAAATTGGTCGCGTTGCACCGTCAGAGTCAAGTGTAGATGATGATACATCTTACGACCCGTCGCTAGTAATTAGTATGCTAACGCCGGAACTAAAATCATTATCAGCATTTGCAGATGTGTTGGTAAGATTTCAGTCAGCCTATGTACAGCCGGAAGGAGATAATCTTTACTCGACAAGATTAGAGATCAAAGAAACTGATTTCACCCAAGAATTACTTTATGTTAATAACTGGGAAGATGCTCGTTTAAAACTCAGCCCAACTTCAGTGATGAAAGTAGCACAAGAGTGGGCTGATGGACAATTGCAAACTCCCGTAAGTCAGGAATCACCGCTGAAAAGGGCGAAAGAACCCGATATACTTGCAGAGGTTCGCAAACTCAAGAATGTATGTCAACTTTACGAATACGCCGAGGAGGGTAAAGGAGAAGATTTATTAATAACAGAACCTTTGAATAACTTAGCAACTCATTTCCGAGATGAATTACCTCATGTAGTTTCAATTGGAGCAAAAGGAGCAGGAAAAACTTTTAACTATATACAGTTGTCACGTTTTAAATATTGGGAAAATTTTGTGAATTATGTTGATAAAGACAAGCAGCAATTAGAGCTAAAAACACATATTTTTCCTTTTCTTGAATCAAGCCATCTTAAGGATAATGCGAAAACGGTCATTAACGAAGCTAGAAGTGAGGTTAGAGTAGCGTTAGGTGATGATATTCCTGAGTTTTTTCATTCAGAATATGGGGATCGGATTAAAAAGGCGATTACAGGTCAAACTTGGAGTGAACCAGACTGGACAGAATTCTGGATTAGTGAAATAGCAAAATCTATAGGTTTCAATACAGAACATTCGCCAAGTCTTTCCAGCATAAATCGCCAATTAAAAGATAAAGGCTTACGTCTTATTTTTCTTTTTGATGGATTAGAAGATATTTTTTCAAATATTGCATCTAGTAATCAAGAAAAAATCGCTTTAAAATCTTTAATTGATTTACCAGGCAGACTTGCGGAAATCAGGCAATCTAATCTTGGGATGATAATTTTTCTGCGACGTGATTTTCTGAGAAATACAATTACTCAAAACTCTGGGCAGTTTGAAAACCGTTACCGCTCCTACGATTTATCTTGGGATCAAGATTCATTTATCCGGTTAGTATTTTGGATATGTAATCAGTCTGAGGTGATAGAAGCAGAAAAGCTTACAAACATTGATACTTTGAGCCGAGAGGAACTTACAGATAGACTACAGCAGCTATGGGGTAAGAGGTTAGGTTCAGACAAATCTAAAGAAGCTTACACACATTCTTGGGTATTCGCAGCTTTGACAGACTTTAGCGGTAGACTTCAGGCAAGAGATATTGTTCGTTTGTTATACCATGCGGCAGATATCACAGTAGATAGAGCAAAAGAGCTACAATTTGAAAAATGGTCTGCAAGCCGCCTTTTGCCTCCTGAAGCAATTCGCCGCGCCCTTAAGCCATGTAGTGAAGAGAAGGTTAAAGAAGCCAAAGAAGAGTATTCAGTTTTCAAAATATGGGTTGAAGAGATACTTCCTAAATATCCCCCTGGTGAACGAAAAATTCCCTTTTCTGTAGAACAGTTTGAGATGGATCAGCCAACTGTTAAAATGCTATCGGAAATGGGCGTGATTTACGAAGATAAAGAAAAAGAAGATACCGCACGCTTCTATATGCCAGAAATCTTTCGTGAAGGTCTAGGCTTTTCAGGCAAAGGAGCGCGACTTCGTGTACTGGCGTTGAAGCGGAAAGCATTAGGGAGTTTATACAATTCAATCTAGAATCAATAACTTAAGTAATCTGATGAATAAACCTTTAGATAGATACATTCAAATTAACTATTGAATACAATTTACAGCTAACTCCTTTATCAAGAAACTAAACGTGAATACTATCGCCGTTGAACCCGTAATCAGCCAAATGGCTATCGATGCGATCGCCATCTACAAGGCTTATGTTTCTCCCCACAAAGGCTTTGCTTGTGCCCACAGAATGGTACATGGTGGTGAGTCTTGCTCAACTTACATTCAACGCCTACTAGGTGAGGACTCTTTGATGTCAGTTATTGGGCTATCCCATCAACGGTTTAAGGCTTGTACCGTAGCGAGTCAAACCCTTAAAGCCACAAGTGGGAGTTCAGGTTGTATTGTGGTTCCCTGTTGCTTGCCTATTTAATAGCACTTGAATTGAGTGAAGCTACAGGTAATTAATTGAGAAGAAGGGCAAGGGGGAAAGGATGAGTTTTTCTTTCCCTTATTTTGAGTATTTTCTTGATTTAGGTCTGATATAATAATACAATTATAGTTGTCTCTCTATTGCTCAAATCATTAAGCTAGTGTTGTTAAACTGATATCTTTAATTGAAATACTTTTAGAACGAACTAATGAACATTCGCCGCATTGAACCACAACCAGGGCAAGAATCGGTTTGGGATTATCCGCGCCCACCCCGCTTGGAAGACTCACCTAAACACATCCAAATTATTTTTAATAATATCACAATTGTTGATACCTACCACGCTAAACGAGTGTTGGAAACGAGCCATCCACCGAGTTACTATATTCCCCCTGAAGATATCAAGATGGACTATTTGTTAAAAACGACCCAAGGCTCATTTTGTGAGTGGAAAGGGCAGGCAATTTACTATAGCATTGTGGTAGGTGACAAACAGGCAATTAATGCAGCTTGGGCTTATCCCAATCCCACACCAACCTTTGCTCCAATCAAAGACCATTTAGCCTTTTATGCTCATCTAATGGATGCCTGTTATGTGAATGGGGAACGGGTACAACCCCAACCTGGTAATTTTTATGGAGGCTGGATTACCGAGGATATTGTTGGTCCATTTAAAGGTGGACCTGGAACATGGGGGTGGTAAAGAATTTTAAGTTTTAAGTTTTGAGTTTTGAATTGCTCCTCCTGAACTCCTGAATTCTTCCCCTTTGAGTGGCGATACTGAACACTTCAAGATTTTTCTTTCGTGAGAGTGGTAAGACCCATAGCAGACCGAGTAAACTAATGCTAGAAAAAAATACAAGCGTTTGCCGAGCCAGGTGCGAAACTCGTATTCGCTCCTAAAAAAAAGCTCTTCTCGGCGGCGCTCTAGCTCAGTAGTAGCCAGGGCGGTAGACGCAAAATTGCTCAGTCGGTGTTCCTTATTATCGGGTGTCTAGCTACCAGACATCTAGCTCAACAGCTATTCAACCCAACACACCCATCAGTTCAGTGTGTTAGGGGTTGCATTTAGGGGGTGCATCTCACAGGCGCGATGTCGCGTCTATCCCGTTTATTGTCCATGTTGGGAACCGCTTGAGAGTTGCCGACGATAGTGCGACAGCGGCGTTTTAGCCAAATAAACGATTAAAGAAAAAAGTGTGGTGCAAATGTTAGAAGAACTCCGTCTGTTGCAATCCCTAACCCAGGTTATTAACCAAGTTCCTGATTTTCATTCAGCGATCGCCCTCGCCCTACGCCAGATTTGTGAATTAACAAACTGGGATTATGCTGAAGTATGGTTCCCTTGTTCTGAGCGCAACATTTTAACCTGTAGTTCAGCTTGGTATGGTAATCTCCTAACTCTAAAACCTTTCAGACAGGCAAGGGAAATGCTAACGTTTCTCGCTAATAGAGGTTTACCAGGACGAGTATGGACTTCCGGACAGTCAGAGTGGATTGAGAATATTTTAACTCAATCGGATGAGGTGGGAGTTGATGCTGAATTGGTGCAAGCGGCTGGACTCCAAACCGGATTGGCTGTTCCAATTTTTCACGGAGAACGGGTAGTTGCTGTACTAACGTTTTTCATGACTCAATCTCATTCTGGAGATCGACGATGGGCAGATTTACTAACAGTTGTCGGGACACAATTAGGATTAGCGATCGCTCACAAACAGTTAGAAGATGAACTGTTCCAGCAAAAACATTTTAGTCAAGCCGTGATTGAAACCAGTTCGGCTTTTTTTGTCGCCATTGATAGGGGTGGCAAAACCATCATGATGAATCATGGGTTACTCAATGCGTTAGGCTATACCCTGGATGAGGTTGTCGGAACGGATTATTTATCGATCTTTATTCCAGAGACAGAGCGGGCATTTTTAGCCCAAAATTTTGAGCAACTTCTCAATGCTAAACAACCCTCATTAAATGAAAATAGTATCCTCACTAAAAAGGGTCAAAAACTTTTAGTTGAGTGGCGCGGTAAACCCATTTTCAAACCGACTGGGGAATTAGATTTCTTTTTTGCGGTGGGGATTGATATTACTGAACGGCGGCTAGCCGAACGAGAAACAGCTCGATTAGCTTCATTTCCCCTCCTAACTCCCAATCCAATTGTAGAGATTGATTTAACAGGTCAGGTGCGGTATCTGAATCCAGAGGCGATGCGATTGTTACCTGAACTTTTAGAGGGTGAAATCGATCATCCCTTTATAGCAGGAATGGCATCAATGGTGAAAGTTTTGCAAAAGAAAGGTTCGCTTAGACGGGAAATAAAAATTGGTACGGTTTTTTACGAACAAGTGCTGCACTATGTCCCTGAAATTGATTGCATTCGCATCTATGCCTTTGATATTAGCGATCGCAAATGGGCAGAGGAACAATTAATTCGGAATGCTTTTTACGATCAACTCACAGGATTAGCTAACCGAGCATTATTTATGGATCGCTTAAAGCAAGCGGTGCGACGTAGCCAACAGCACTGTGATGATTGTTCATTTTTTCAACCCTATCCCGTTGCGATATTGTTGCTCAATTTCAATCGTTTCAAAGTTGTTAATGAAAGTCTCGGCAACCAAATGGGCGATCGCTTACTTCAAGATTTTGCTCGTCGATTGCAGCGGTGTTTGCGTGCTAGTGATACTGTCGCCCGTTTGGGAGGAGATGAGTTTGCCATCCTTTTAGAAGGAATTCATGATGTTAGTGATGCCACCCGTTTTGCCGATGCGATTCATCAAACATTAGACTCACCCTTTTCCCTCAAAGATCGTGAAGTATTCATGACCTTAAGTATTGGAATTGCTCTAAATACTACCAAAGATCACAGTATTTTGCGAGCTGAAGACTTACTACGTCATGCTGATTTGGCGATGTATCGGGCGCGATCGCAAGGCAAGTCTTGCTATGAAGTATTTGATACTTGGATGTATAATAATACTGTAGATAAATTGCAGATGGAAACGGATCTGCGACGAGGGATTGAACGAGAAGAATTTCGAGTCTATTATCAACCGATTGTATCGCTATTTACGGGCAGAATTACGGGTTTTGAAGCCTTGTTACGTTGGCAGCATCCCCAACTGGGTTTAGTATCGCCAGCAGAGTTTATTCCTATAGCGGAAGAAACGGGATTGATTAATCCGATTGGTTGGTGGACGCTACGAGAAGCGTGTCGCCAACTGAGTATTTGGCAGAAACAGTTTCGATCTTCTCAACCGTTGACGATGAATGTTAATCTTTCTTGTAAACAGTTTTCTCAACCGGATCTGCTGCTACAAATTGATAAAATTATTGAGGAAACGAGACTCATCACAGGCAGTTTGAAGTTAGAAATTACTGAAAGTGTGGTGATGGATAATCCTGATTTGGTGAGGGATTTGATAATTGAGTTAAAGAAGAGGAATATTCATTTGTGCATTGATGATTTTGGGACAGGTTATTCCTCATTAAGCCGCCTACATCACTTTCCGATTAGTACGTTAAAAATTGACCGTTCTTTTGTGAGTCGGATTGGGGCGTTTGGGGAAAATTCGGAGATTGTTCAAGCTATAGTTACTCTTGCTCAAACGTTAAGTATGGATGTGGTTGCTGAGGGGATTGAGGTGTCAGAACAAATTTCATCCCTCATCGATTTGCAATGCGAATATGGGCAGGGATATTTTTTCTCTAAACCTGTTGATAGTGATGCGGCGCAAGAATTGTTGATGGCGGAATGGTGTAAACGAACGTAGAATGTGGGGAGGGGTTTTGCTGATTGGTTGAATGATTTAAGATCAGACTTGTGAATCAAGATACTCAATTATTCTTCTTTTCAGCAATACTCAAAATAGGGATGGCTCTTTGAAGAGAATCAAGGTGCGAGCGCTCTACCCTTCAAGTCAAAGAATTGTCAGATAAGTTTGTGTCGGACTAATCGGCAAAAGATACAATTGCTGATTCTTTAAATCGAGTTCAATTCCTAACGCTTCTAAGGGAATTACTCCTAATAAGGGTGAACTACTACCAGGAAGTTCTAAACATTCAAATGTTCCCTCTCGCCCCAGCAAAGAAATAGTTGCATCCCGAAAGATTCGGGCTTTACCAATTCCGGTAGCCGTCTCCACATCGACTTCTTTTAAGAGTTCTAGCCCTAATTGAGCGATCGCCTCTTTGGGTAAACATAGAGTTGTCGCGCCTGTGTCCACTAGAACATTGTTTAAAGTAATAGAACGTACTTCATCAGCCGGAATGAAACCTCGTGCTGCAATAACTTGATCGGCACGATTCGTGATTACTAGCGTTGTGATAATTTTGCCCATTGAGTCGTTAGTAGTTGATAGCATAATCTTACTCTGAAACACTCTATCTTAACTATCGCTTTTTTTGTCCTAAGTTGAGAAGTACGATCCCTTTTTCTTCATATAACTATGGAATCTCGTTTGGGATTGAAAATTCGTGGAGCGATCGCATTCTTACAACTTCTTCAAGTATTACAAAAACTAAGCCTCAATCGCACTCTGTTCTTAAATTAGATCTACACTTATATAATAATTGCTAGTACCACCCTCCTCCCTTTTTATTATCATGACCACCTCAACCCCTACAGTCACATCAAAAGCACTCACCAAGACATTGCATCACTGGAAACCTGCTACTTGGGAGGAGTATTTAGCCTACCGCGATGATCCAACTAATGACAGAATGAGATTGTTCTTTAATCGGGGCTACCTTTTAGTTATCGATATGGGTTGGGAAGGAATTGACCACGCTACGTTTAGCGACTTATTCACCATGCTGTTTGGCTTCTGGTTTTTGCATAAACCAGAACAGATATTTAGTTCCCTAGGACGCTGCTTGATGGAAAAGCCACCCCAGAAAGTTGGTGCGCCGGATTTGGTACTTTATCTAGGTGATGACTACCCCCGTTGGCAACCTGGAGAAAAGCGCCGTATTAATTTAAATCAGTGGCGAGTTCCTGATTTAGTTGGCGAAATTGCTGACACTACTTTGGCAACTGATCTAGATGAGAAAAAACAACTTTATGCTGATCTAGAAATTCGTGAATATTGGGTTATTGATATTCGTGGTGAACGAGTATTTTGCTTTCAGTTGCAAGAAAATGGGAAGTATTTAGAATGCCAAAACTCTCTAGTACTTGAAGGACTCCCAATTACTCTGTTAGAGGAAACGTTATCCCATCTGAACCAAGGAACAAATGGAAGTGCAGCTTTATGGTTTGCTCAACAAATTGCAAATTTGAAAACAGAGTGATAGCTAGATGAACTACTGGGAACTAAAATTTAGTCCCTACCTTCGTTTCCTTGGGCTTAATCGTGGTGGAACTAATCCCAGGATTAATTAAACTAACCAGTCGCAAAACCATATAGCCAATCATCTTTTGAGTTAGATAGGGTGTCAAAGACTTCAAACCTTCCCGGCGAGTTTTACGTAGGTAAAATAAAATTGACCAGAGTAAATCGTGAAAGCGTCTTCCCAAGTAATCCTTCTGAATTCCTCCAGGATCGAGTCGCATATTATGAGGATTATAATTGCTTATATTTAAGGGATTCAGTCTCGTTAAACCCTCTTGTTTAGCAAATTGTTCGTAAGTTATTCCTCCTACCCTAGACTGGGGATTTGTATGAGGATAAATCCATTCCCAGACAGCCCAATCTTGACCTGCAAATAAGAATTCAGGCATATCTTTAGTCACCTGGCAATATTTTAACCGAATCCCAATAGGAATTTCCGCCCAAGGGCCATGCTGCCATACAAAATTGGGATCGAAAAACGCTTTAAATGCTAAATCTTTTCCATTATTAATCCTAACACGAGCCACTCGACCAATCATTCCTTTCCCAGCAATTTCTACCTCAATTTTCATGCCTTGGGCAGAGATGATAGATTTGTTGTAAGGAACACTCATTTTTTTTACACTTAAAACCTTCTTCGTTTTGCGTCCGATCCTAAGCTTGAGTCGTTTTAGATAGAATTGGTCTTGATGACCTTCTTGATCAGTACATCTTACATATTCGGATAAAAAATCTAAAAATTGGCGCAATTCCTTCGTGCCAATTCCATTATTTAGATCGATCAGATCGGCAGTAGGAGTACAAAAGTACAATCGTTTGGGACCTAATTGTTGACAAACTTCTCGACAGAGGCGATAGAACTTATGGGGAGGTAGAAGTTCTTTCTGCGCCTGGGCAATAATTGGTGCAACGGGTGATACGTTAGGATGGTTGCGATCGCTCATAATTTCTATAGCAGTTTCATTTTCATAAAGTACAGTGATGCTAGGAAGGAAATAGGAAATGAGCTACTCCCTAGAAGCTGTATTGTACTTATTCGAGAACTGCTATACTTGTTGTATCATTTAAGAGTTTAAATTGTCTAACTACTACCAGTCGAAAGTTTTATCACTTACTTTTTCTTTGCCCACATGGGCAATAACGAAAGAACAGCCAGAAAACTCAGCGCGAGGAAAAACGGCACGCGATCGCCTCCCTGTAATACATCTTTTCCAGTCACTCCCAACCAGGTATAAGCTAATGTCCCTGGAATAATTCCAAAAAACGTGCCCATAGCATAATGACGACTCTCAATCGGTGTCAAACCAAACAGAAAATTAACTACATTGAAAGGAGAAATGGGGGCAAAACGAACGGCTAAGACAAAGGTTAAGGGTTTATCTCTCACGGCTTGATTAAAGCGTAACAATGCTTGATGATACCCAAACCGACGCTGCGCCCAATCTCGTAATAGGAAACGCGCTACCCAAAACGCCCCAATTGCGCCCAAGGTTGCTCCCATTACAGACCAAATTGTACCCCAGATCAACCCAAAAACTGCACCACCTGCGATTGTGAGCATGGTTCCCGGAATACCTATTACGGTAGCCAACATGTAAACTAAAATAAATAAACAGACCGCCCAATGTCCCAATTTTTCTAACTGACTAATGAGTAAAGATTGATTGAATAAAGCATTTAGGGGACTGAATAAACAAAGCAGGATGCAGAGAATAAAAGCGATCGCTAGCCAATAACGAGGGCGTTTTAAAGAGCGATTTAGCATAGTCATATTTTGACATCAACCTTAGTTTCACATCTCCAATGAAAATGGTGTAGTTAGTTTCAAATTAACGCACCACCACAACTGGAACCGCAACCTGCCGTGCAACCATAACAATAAGATGCTGTACGAATCTCGTCAATCACATCTAATGTTCTAGCTTCCAACAGTTTGCTAACCGTTAATGTTTCCCCCATCCGAGACTTGGCAGGCTTATTTTCCATCTGATTAAAATCACAATCATAGACATTTCCTAGATAGTCGATAGAAAGTTCATTCCTGCACATCAAATACTCTACGGTATCCCCATTAAAATTATTTTCTAAAAATTTTACATAGGGAATATATAAATTAGTGCGTTGCAAATGAAACTTACTTCTACCTACAGGTAAATTAGTAATCGTGAATAACTGATTAAAATCAATATCAAAATGATCTTTCAGGAATACTTTATAATCTCGTTCTAACTTATACTGATCCGGAGTCAAAGAAAATTTGTCAGTCTGGGGTAGCGGAGGATTGTAAACTAAATCCAGAATTAAATTTGAATTTCTCCCATAACCCAACTGATTCAACCATTGAATAGCTCGAATTGAGCCATTGTAGACACCCTTGCCCCGCATTTTATCCACATTATCTTCTAAATAACAAGGGAGTGATGCTACTACTTTTAACTTATTTTTAGCAAAATACTCTGGTAAATCTTCAAATCCTTGCTCAAAATAAATCGTTAAGTTTGATCGGACAATCACTTCTTTACCAGTTTTTCGTGCTGCTTCTACTAAGGGTTTAAATCCATAGTTCATTTCCGGTGCGCCGCCCGTTAGATCGACGATTTTAATCTCAGGGAACTGATAAATGAGTTCGATGAGTTGGTTACAAACTTCTGGGGTTAATTCTTCAGTGCGTTTTGGACTCGCTTCGACATGACAGTGATTACAAACTAAATTACAGCGCTTACCGAGATTAATTTGTAAAACAGTAATTTTGTTTTTGGTTAAAGGTGTATTTAGTTTTTGTGTAAAAGGCGTAATATTTATATCTACAATGGCTTCTTTGACGTGCTGTTGAATCATGGCTTTTCGTTTCTTAATTCATTCTAATCATTAGTATCATTAGTTTGACTGAATTTAAAATTAAATTCATGAGTTTTTGATGAAAAAAAGCTTATTTAAAACTGAGATTTTGATAAGCACAGGCAAAGAAAGCTATCTCGACTGTTTTTATAAATATTTAGATATATGAGAAACTTTAGACTAATTTTTGAATTTTGTCAAGTCTTATCAAGGTTAACAACCTAACCAAGAGCTATATTAGATAGTAAGATAGGGTGAGATTGCTTTAAATTCATGGATTGAGTTGTATAGGGATGTGTTAGGCATAATTTTCCTTATTTACTATGACTACAGTTTTATTCTGGAATATCAACAAAAAGCGATTAATTGAAGATATTGTGTATCTTTGCCACGAAAATAAAGTTGATATTTTGATTTTAGCGGAAGCTCAAAAAGTTTTATCAGATGCTGAGGTCTTGCTAGCTTTGAACTCCCGAAAACGAAACAAATACCTTGCACCGTTTAATCCGTCATCACGTTTATCATTCTTCTTTAGATATCCTGCCGAGTCAATTCAACTGGTATATGACGCAGGAGGTATCGCAATTAGAAACATATCCCCGCCGCTTGGATTTGATGTGCTTGTAGTCGCGCTCCATCTCCCCAGTAAGTTATATAGGACAGAGGAGGATCAAAAGTTCCAGGCAGTTAGAGTTGCTCAGGTAATTCAACAGGCGGAGAGTCGAGTAGGACATACCAGAACTTTAGTTATTGGGGATTTGAATATGAATCCATTTGACATCGGTGTTGTTAGCGCAGATGCTTTTCATGCTGTGATGGCTCAAAATATTGCCCGAAAGGGCAGTCGAAAAGTGGATGGAAAAGCTAGAAAGTTCTTTTATAATCCCATGTGGGGACGTATGGGAGACTCTTCTGTTGGGCCACCAGGAACGTATTACTATAGTAGTGGTGGATATGCTAATTACTTCTGGCATACGTTTGACCAGGTGCTTCTCAGACCAGAACTCCTAAATTACTTCTCCCATGATAATTTAAAAGTGATTTCTCAAATTGGAGATAAAAACTTACTTACGGATAATGGTATTTCCAAGTCCGGCTCTGACCATCTTCCGATAATTATTAAACTTCAAATCGAAAGGATTATTGAAAATGACTAGTACTAAAAACCTATGGGGAGAATTATCAAGTTATGAAACTCTACGAACTCCCTATACTATATTAAAAGAACAGGCCTCTATACTTACTGAAATAACCAATGGTTTGCTCATGGGTGAAGTGGAAATTTTTCAATCGCACAGTAGTAATAGGAATGACCTAAAGTTTATTGCTGATCTCAACATAAAAGTACCATCACTCAACAATTACACCTATGCGGTAGTAAGTGTAGAATACTCAATCAACCTCTATCCTCTTGTGGTTAATAACTACGTTGTTAACGACCATGGACGCAATTGTTCTTCCGAGGAAGAATTTGAAAATGCTCTGGGTGAAATCTTGTCATCTGAAGAAGTCAAAAAAGTGATTTCAGCCCTACTCTCTCAAATTCACGCGGATATACCTAAGTCGTGATTGATGATAGGTGAATTAAAAATAATTCATATATTTGATTCCACAGGTTCTAATTCCAATCGATACCTGTATAGCGCCACAGGTTGATCTAATGCTTTAAAATAATCAGGGTCTTGAGGAGAAAGATAAACGGCTGTTATCTGGGATGCTTCAATTCCTAAACTGGGTGATGAAAGTCGATGATAAGACGTTGTAGTTTCTACTTGATTAAAATAAGGTCGATTTGTCCCACGAAAGTATTGATTCGTAACTTCTGTAGCGATAAACTGATCGGGAGTAGGTGTTTCGGTTGCTCGACCTGTAACCGTGGAGATAAGTTGAGTACCTGCCTTAAAAGCAGTAATTTGACGATTAGGAGAATTAGGATCGACTTTAACAGAACGAACGGTGCGATCGCCTAAATAAGCCTTAGCAATATTTAAGCCATTAAATTCCCGATCAGCTACGACTACTGAACTGTTTTCGATACGAGATTGATCGCTTTTCAAATTTTGAGCATTGAATGGAGAAAGGCGATCGCTAATTGCAGAAAATGGCTGAGTAACCGATTGAAACCGTACCTGAAAATTAACGGGTTGATTGATATAAGGGCGATTACTAATCATACCAGGTGTTACGACCTCTGGCGCTAGCGGTGCTACCTGATCGACTAATGTACTGGTAACAATCCAAGTTCCCTGCATCCAATCGGGGTAAACGAGATCGTTCTCAGGTGTAGTTACGGGTGGTTTACTCGTCCAATTTGGAAACTCCGCCAAGCGATCAGCTAATGATCCTGCTTGTGCTTCTCCACTCCAGAGTAGACAGACTAAAACTAGGCATAATCCCAAAATTATTCTTACAATTGCCACAAATTTCTCAACCTGTGTTGACTTGATCCCATCTTCTCCTTGACGGTTGTATCGTTGGATTACTTTATGCCTCAATCCTTTAGACACGCCGACGTGTTTGGCAATATCTCTTGCCGAGCTTGGATCTACCATCCCGTTATAAACCACTAACAACCTTTGTTTCTCCCAATGTTTCTTTGCCGTTTTGAGCTTCCACTTCACCATCTGTATCTTTATAGTGTGGGCTGGTGCAAGCCGATGGATTTATTCGTTATCCTCCGAAAGGGGGCGCTCTCCATCACGGTATTGAGAGTCTTCCTGTGGAAGAGCGCTTTTTTCAAAAGCTATTTACTCTTGCAAGTCTACTACATTTGACCGCAACTTGGTATAAGTAACTTTCTACTTGCTCGGAGCAGCTTTTTTATCTTAAATTTATGAACTCGTGGATTCTGACCTCTAAACTAGATTCATTCAAACCCATTTCACCCATGAATAACAGAGAATTGGTCATGCCCCAAGACGTTGATTTAACGAATTGCGATCGCGAAAGTATTCACACTCCAGGTTCCATTCAACCTCATGGAATTCTTTTGGCTTTAGACGAATCCAAGTTTACTATCTTACAAGCCAGTAAAAATACTCTAGATTTTTTAGGGTTGCGAGCTGAATACTTAATTGATAAAAGTTTAGAGATTTTATTGGATAGGCATCAAATTCAGCTTTTAAAAAATTGCCTAAGACCCGACAATTTACACCTCTCCAACCCTTTAAAGCTTTTTATCAATATCAAAGATAAGGAAATGGTATTTGATAGTATTGTTCATCGAAACCAAGGAGTTTTGATCCTTGAATTAGAACCCACTACCTACGAATCCAATCTGTCTTTTTTGAGTTTCTACAATTTAGTCCGAACGTCAGCGTTTAAGATTCAAACTGCGGAAACATTTCAGGAGCTTATCGAATTTGTTGTCAAAGAAATTCGGCAAATTAGCAATTTTGATAGAGTCATGGTTTACCAATTTGATGCTGATGCGAATGGGGCTGTAATTGCAGAAGATAAGGCAGAGTATCTCGAATCTTTCTTAGGTTTACATTACCCAGCTTCAGATATTCCTCAACAAGCTAGACAACTCTATTATGCAAATTGGTTACGGATAATTGTTGATGTTAACTATCAACCTGTAGAAATTATTTCGAGCCATAATGCGATTAGGAATCAACCCCTAGATTTAAGCTTTTCTGTTCTGAGAAGCGTTTCTCCTATTCATATAGAATACTTAAAGAATATGGGAGTGCGGGGTTCCATGTCTATTTCTTTAATCAAAGAAAAAAGACTTTGGGGTTTAATTGCTTGTCACCATTATTCACCCAAACATGTCCCTTATGATGTCCGCAAAGCGTGCGAATTTTTAGGACAGTTAATGTCTGTAGAACTGGTTTATAAGGAAGAACAAGAAGACCGAGAATATTATAGAGACAAATTGAAAGCTATCAAAAATAATTTAGTTAATAATATTTTTCAAGAAAAACCCATTGTTGAAAGTTTGCTCAAAGAGGAATTTAGTTTACTCGATTTAGTCAAAGCCCAAGGAGCGGTTGTCAGCTTGGGAGATGAAATAAATCTAATTGGAAAAACTCCATCCCTAGAAGCCGTTCATTCTTTAATTACTTGGCTAGAAAGCTACTGCCACCAAGACGTATTTTATACAGATTCTCTCTCCAAACTTTATCCAGAATTTGAATCTCTAAAAGACGTAGTAAGTGGTTTACTAGCAATTTCTCTTTCTCCAACTCAAAGTTCTTATCAAGTGATCTGGTTTAGACCGGAAGTTATTCAAACTGTTAATTGGGCGGGAAATCCGAATAAACCCGTAGAAATCCAGCCAGATGGTAGTTTAAGCCTATCTCCGCGTAAATCATTTCAATTGTGGCAAGAAACAGTACGATTGAAATCTTTACCCTGGAAAACCCAAGAAATTGAAGCAGCCCTAGAACTCAGAAATGCACTCATGCTTGCCGCGTTAGAGTTCTCACAAAAAGAATTACGTCAAAGTAAAGAATTAGCTCAAGTCACCCTTCAATCAATTGGAGAAGCGGTAATTACAACCAATGCTTCTGGTTATATTGAATCCCTTAATCCCGTAGCTGAACACCTTACGGGTTGGTCTGCACAGCAAGCTAAAGGTTTGCCTTTAAAGGACGTTTTTCACATTGTCAATAGCAAGACTCGTGTTTTATTAAACAGCCCAGTTAACCAAGTTTTACAACAGGGTTATGTTGCCAGTTTAGGCAATCAAACAATGTTAATTGCTGCTGATGGGAGTGAGCGAATTATCAATAGTTCAGCCGCTCCCATTCGTAACAAGGATGGAATAATTATTGGTGTAGTATTAGTATTTCGGGACATCACTAAAGAACGGAGTTTAGCGAATCAACTATCCTGGCAAACTCGCCATGATGCGTTAACAGGTTTAGTCAATCGACGTGAATTTGAGAGTTGTGTAGAACAAGCTTTGACACTTGCGAAAAATTTATCTGGGCAGTATGCACTCTGCTACTTAGATTTAGATCAGTTTAAAATTATTAACGATACTTGTGGTCATGCGGCTGGAGATGAATTACTCCGCCAGATCAGTACGCTGTTGCAAAATCAAGTCCGTCATCAAAATACACTGGGTCGTTTGGGAGGTGATGAATTCGGGGTATTGCTGTATCAATGTTCCCTTGCTCAGGCTCAAGAAATTGCTGAATATCTCTGCCAATTGATCCAGGATTTTCGCTTTATATGGGCGGATAAAACCTTTACCCTTGGAGTGAGTATTGGTGTAGTAGAAATTGATGCCAAAACCTCGGATATTGGTAGTATTTTGAGCGCTGCCGATGCAGCTTGTTACTTAGCCAAAAATCAAGGTCGAAATCGAGTCCATATTTATCAAGCTGACGACAGTGAATTAATACGCCAGCGGGGTGAAATGTATTGGGCAACACAGATTCCCCAAGCGTTAGAAGAGAATCGTTTCTGTCTTTATTATCAACCCATTGTTGCTCTAAACCAGAGTACAGAAGTTATTCATCGCCTCTCGATAAATCCAAAACATTGTGAAGTTCTGCTGCGCCTGCGAGATGCGTCGGGTCAGTGCATTCCCCCCATGGCATTTATTCCTGCCGCAGAACGCTACAATTTAATGGGTCGCATTGATCGCTGGGTCATCCGCACCATCTTCAGTCATTTACAACAGTATTTACGCCTACAAAGTGAGTCTAAACAAACGTTACAAGCCTGTGGAGTATATGCCGTTAATCTTTCCGGGGCTAGTATTAATGATGACCAATTTGTTAAATTTTTGTACGAGCAGTTTGCGACGTATCAAATTCCCCCGTCAATGATTTGCTTCGAGATTACTGAAACCTTGGCGATCGCCAATTTAAACAAAGCCGTGCAATTTATTCGTTCTCTTAAAGCGTTAGGCTGCTACTTTTCCCTTGATGATTTTGGCAGTGGGATGTCGTCCTTTGCCTATTTGCAAAATCTCCCTGTAGATTACATCAAAATTGATGGTGGATTTGTTAAAGAAATGATGGACAACCCGATTGCTCAAGAAATTGTTGAAGCTATCCACCGCATTGGGAATGTAATGCAGGTGAAAACCATTGCCGAATTTGTTGAAAATGACTTAATTTTAGAGAAACTGAAAACGATTGGTGTTAACTATGCTCAGGGTTATGGCATTGCTCAACCCCGTCCATTAATCCTACCTTAAGAATTTATAGCTGCTCTCAAACTGTGCATCTAAATTTCCTTAGACTTCTTGCTTTTATTCAGGAACAGGGAACTGCTTAACGGGGAACAGTAGACCCGAATTGACGCTGTATTAACCGGATTTGGGATCACCTCGTCAGCCAAACCGTGAAAAGCTAAAAAGACCAGCTCTCCCACAAGCTGGCCTTTTCTAGTCACTTATATTGTCGTTCTCTCTAGAGGAAACCTTGACTGCACGTTCCCAAGCGGGCAGCATTAAGATCTCTTCACATTATTATCGTAACAGAGAACACCGTTTTTTGTAAAAAAAATTTACACAATCATTAAAAAACCTCTATCATTGGGTACTTGCTGCCTGCTTGAGGATGTCCCCACAGAATGCGTTCTTGCTTGTAAATCGCCATTCCCGGTTTAGCACCCTTGGGCTTGTACACGTACTTGGGTTTAGTATAAACGACTGGCACCTGCTCACTGTAACGACCTTGGCTGTAATGGGCAGCAAGGTTAGCGGCAAATTGCAAATCCCCTTCGTCAGGAACACTCCCCGGTTCTAAGCGTAGCAGAACATGACTCCCTGCAATCTCCTGAGTGTGAAACCACAGATCGTAATCCCCAGCCGTGCGAAAGGTGAGTTGGTCATTTTGGCGATTATTGCGACCTATTAATAATTCAAATCCGCTAGGGGTTCGATATCGATAGGGGGCAGAAACATCGGGAACATTACGATTCTGTTGTTGGGGCGCTTCTAAATACCGTTGTTGAATGAGTTCTTCTCGAATTTCTTGTAACGCTTGTAAGTCTTCTGAGCTATTGTAATTTTCTAATATCTTTAAGGATGCGTCAACTTGTTGTAAATAGTTAATTTCTTCTTGTACACTTTTGAGTAATGGCTCAACGGCATGACGAGCGCGTTTGAGTTTTTGGTGACGTTTGTAAAGAGATTGGGCATTTTGAACGGCATTTTTCTCTGGATTTAAGGGTATTGTAACAGGCTTGTTGGTTTCAAAATCAAGTAACGTAATTGCCTGCATTCCCGGTTGCCACTCTTGGAGGTGCGCCATCAATAAGTCAGCATTTTGTCGGTATTGATCGGCTTCTTCAGATTCTTGTAATCGTTGTTGGAAACTTAAGGATTTTTGATATAATTTTACTAGATTATTGCTCAATTTCTGAGTAAGTTGGTGATGTAGTTGAGTAAATTCTTGTCGATTGAGTTGGGCGGTATAGTAGGAATTGAGTAACGTTTGGGCATTCTTTTCAGGCTTGAAAAAGGGAAGTGGGGAGTGAGTACCTATTTTAAGAGTACTCCAATTGATGACAGTGTATCCTTCTTTTGTCCAGCCAGGTTGAAAGTGAGGGGGGTTGTTGGTTGTTGGTTGTTGGTTGTTGGTTGTTGGTTGTGAGTGATTAAGGAATGAGGGAGAATTCGTTTGCAAGATTTTTAGCCATTCTTGCCAGCATTGAAATAAGTTTTGCCAGTCGGAGGGGTTGAGAGTTTCCGTTGATTGGTTCGGGTCTAGATTAGCAGCTTGTATCATGGAATGGACGAGTGCTGGACTTAAACCTCGGTAATTTTTAAGCAGTTGACGTTGTATTGATCCTGGAACTAAACTAACTCGTTCTTGCCAGTGTTCTTGAGATTCTGCCAAACTGGGAATTGTACCCATTAAAGCGGGGGGACGTTCGTAGGGTTGACCTGTTTGAATGGGACGGATGCTGGATTGTTGGGTACTAACTTGATGAGCTGCCGTGACGATAAGATTGTCAGCACCTGTTAAAATAACATTGCTATATTTGCCCATAATTTCTACGTACAGATGCCAAATGGGTGGATCTCCAGGACGGCGGGTAAATTGTAAATCTAAAACTCGTTCCCATGGTGCGATCGCTTCAATCCTAACTAACGCTATACCATTTAATTGATGTCGGAGTTGGTCACTAAAGGTAAAGGTATCGGGTATCCGAGGAGGTGGATCGCCAATGCAAATTCGCGCCCCTTGGGGATGCCAAGATAAAGTTAACCAACCTCGCTGTTTTAGGGTACGCAAACACAGGGCGATAGTATAGCGATCGCGTTGATAAACTTGTTCAATTCGTCCGGGTATCCATTCAGCCCGCAGTTCAGTACAAGCGGCTGTTAGGGTAGTAAAGTCAACTGGTTGCATACCCAAGCTGTTTTTTGGTAACTCTCTCAATTGTTACCATACTTTACTTTTAAAGCTATAATTTCCCAAGGACACAGAAGCAAACCTGTTTATGTCAAACCTTGAGCAGATTGAAGCAGCAATTCTTTCACTGCCATCAAATGAGTTTGAGAAGCTAAAACTTTGGTTTTTCGACCTGGATTATGAACGCTGGGATGAACAGCTAGAGCAGGACATTGCAGATGGTAAATTAGAAGAGTTAGCCCAGGAGGCGATCGCTGAGTTTGAAGCAGGGTATTGCCGAGAAATCTGATGCACTATGCAACCCAGCGATTTTGGCAATGCTACAACGATCTACCTGAAAGTGTGCAGCGAAAGGCTGATGAGTGCTACGAGTTGCTTAAAACTGACCCATCCCATCCATCGTTACACTTCAAGAAGTTGGGTAAAAAGTATTGGTCAGTTCGATCAGGCTTGGGCTACCGCGCCTTGGGTGTGGAAGTAACAAACGGTATTTCCTGGTTTTGGATTGGAACCCATGCAGAATATGACAAGTTGATCAGTCGTTTGTAACTAAGCTGTAGTAAAGAGTGCTGGATATCAGTATGCAGTCTTGTGAAGCTGAAAGTCTGGAGTGAACCTTAACATTAATAGTCAATAACAAGAAATGAAGAAGGATAGCAAGCTAACCCAATCGTTTTGAACTTAAAACCTAAAATGAGGTGTTTCTGTGGAAATTAGCCTTGAAAGCCTCAATTTTTGTGGATAACATTGAGATTAAATCTCCCTTAATCGCTCCTGATCCGGCTCTTGCCGTTAGTTCTTCATGGATATTCAGCTCATCAATATCGGTTTTGGTAATATCGTGTCGGCAAATCGAGTCGTTGCGATTGTTTCTCCAGAGTCTGCCCCCATTAAGCGAATCATAACCGATGCTCGCGATCGCGGACAGCTTATTGATGCGACTTATGGCCGTAGAACGAGAGCGGTGATTGTGACTGACTCTAGCCATGTTATTTTATCAGCAATTCAGCCAGAAACGGTTGCACATCGGTTCGTTCTCGGTAAAGATGCTGGTAGTAGTAATAATTAAGCCCTACTTCAACCCAAAATGCAAGCAGGTAGACTCATTGTATTGACTGGACCGAGTGGCGTGGGAAAGGGAACTTTACTGCGATCGCTTCTGGAAGAACACCCCCAATTGTATCTTTCTATCTCTGCCACGACTCGCCCACCGCGTCCTGGGGAAGTAGACGGGAAACATTATTATTTTGTCACCCGCGAACAGTTTGAGGACATGGTAGTAGCTGGTGAGTTACTAGAATGGGCTGAGTATGCTGGAAATTATTATGGAACACCTCGCCGTCCTGTAGAAGAACGAATTCAATTGGGGCAGTCGGTGATATTAGAAATTGAATTAATGGGGGCGAGGCAAATTCAAAAAACGTTTCCTAGTGCTTTGCGTATTTTTATACTACCTCCTAATGTAGCTGCATTAGAACAGCGAATTCGGGGTCGGGGTCAGGATAGCGAGGAAGCGATCTCTCGGCGACTTGCACAGGCAAAAACTGAAATTGCAGCGGCGGATGAATTTGATTTACAAGTCATTAATGATGATTTTGAGGAAGCTTTGATAAGCCTAGAAGCGGCTATCTTGGCCACAAAAGGCTAAGATCCCCGACTTCTTGAAGAAGTCGGGGATCTGAATAGCTACAAATAAGATTCCTATATAAGGTCTGGCTGATAAATAAATTCATTTGATTAAAGATTGAAGTATTGGAGTATTTATTTTATGGGATAATACTTCCAAAATCAAAAATCAAAAATGGCATTACTTATCGCTCTTTTCGTAGCTACATTATTTTTAGCTTACTCCAACGGAGCAAACGATAATTTCAAAGGCGTAGCGACCTTATTTGGTAGCCAAACAACCAATTATAAAGTAGCCATTGGCTGGGCTACAATTACAACCTTTGCTGGGTCAGTTTTTTCCATCATTTTAGCCGAAACACTGATAAAAAATTTCTCAGGCAAAGGCTTGGTTCCCGATGCGATCGCTAATGGGTCAGATTTTCATTTAGCGGTGGCGATGGGTGCTGGTTTAACCGTGATGATTGCCACTCTAACTGGATTTCCGATTTCTACCACTCACGGATTAACGGGTGCGCTGGTTGGTGCTGGATTTGTAGCAATTGGTACTGAAGTCAATTTTACAATCCTAGGGAAGTCTTTTTTTCTACCGTTATTACTTAGTCCGATTATTGCGATTTTTATAGGAGCATTTGCCTACGGAATATTTCGCTACCTGCGAGTTCGTTTAGGCATTGAAAAAGAATGGTGTGTTTGTGTGGGTGAAACTCAAAATATTATCCCTATTCCCCTACCGGATAGCACTAATATTTTGCAGTGCATTACAACGACTGATATTGCGATCAATACAACCGATAAATGTACCCAGAGGTACACCGGAACCTTTTGGGGCATTAAAAGTCAACAATTCATTGATACCTGTCATTTTGTGAGTGCTGGAATTGTCAGTTTTGCCAGGGGGTTGAACGATACGCCCAAAATTGTTGCTTTACTTTTGATTACTCCGAGTTTCTCTATTGAGTGGGCAATGTTAGCCGTAGGAATAGGGATGGCGGCTGGGGGTTTATTGAATGCTAGAAAAGTTGCTGAGATTATGAGCAAGAAAATTACAGCCATGAATCATGGTCAAGGGTTTTCTGCCAATATTGTTACAGGAATTCTCGTCATTGCGGCTAGTAAATATGGGCTTCCGGTTTCGACAACTCATGTTTCAGTCGGTTCAATTTTCGGAGGTGGCTTGGTTTCTAAAAAATCAAATGTACGGGTATTTTATCAAATTTTATTATCGTGGATTTTGACCTTACCGATTGCTGCTATTTTGAGTGGAACAATTTATTGGGTTCTGCATCAGTAAGCTGATGTGCATCTATAGCGGTTCTCATACTTATGAGATACAAATTTCTAGGTTTTAGGGAATCGGGAGTGGGGAGTGGGGAGTGGGAAAAAAATTCAACTGTACCTCCCCCATCTGAGAAATGCTCTAAATTACACACTTGATATCCATACAGAGGATTTAGAGTGTAATAAAAATTGCACTTTGAACTAATACATCTCTTCCCAAAGTATTTTTATAATGTGTTTGCCCTAATTAGAATCTAGTGTTCCTCATTCCCTCTTCAGCATTCCCACCCCAAAGCAACAAGTCTAATAGTTTCAGGAGATTGTAAGTCAACCCCTGTAGTAAACATTAGGCTAGCTGTAAATCCTGGGTGACTTCCACAGAGAAGGGATGCCAGTATTGAATAGGTAGCGCTTCTGAACTGCATAACCAGCACCCATGAAAACCTCTCCCTCACTACCTACTCCCTATTCCTCACTCCCTATTTGCAACTCAGGGGGGTGAAATGAAATACACATTGGATGAGGAGAAAGAGTCTACCAGTCTACTAGTCAAAAGCACTTCTGATTATTCTCCTTACCGTTTAGGTCAATCCAATTTGCTGGTATCAGGGTACATCGCTGAACTCTCGAAACTCAATACCAAACCTATCGCAGTCTAATGCACATTAATTTGAATATACGTGTATTGGAGCAACTCATTGATCTACTCCAATCGTGCTTTTCCGTCGCAGAGGTAAGCAAAACCATTGAACCCTTGGTACAAAGACTTTTTCCCCATGAAGCAGGTGCGATTTATGTGATGACATCTTCAAACAGCCTGCTAGAGGCGATCGCAACTTGGGGGCCAGCACCCTTAACCAGCGATCCGATATTTACTCCCAATGAGTGCCTCGCGTTACAACGGGGGCAATCCTACTTGGCAGACGATACACATCATTGTTTGCTCTGTCAACATATCCGCACTAACGTCCTACCCGTTGAAACCTTTTGTGTTCCCATGATGGCGCATGGAGAAACGGTGGGGGTGTTATCTGTCAGTTCACTCAAACGGGGACAGATTAGTGAAACCAGACACCTAGCTGAGAAAGTCGCTAAACATTTAGGTTTAGCCTTAGCCAACTTGAAACTCCGGGAAACCCTCAAAAACCAGAGCTTGCGCGACCCCCTGACCAAGCTTTACAATCGAAGTTACCTCGAAGAATCTCTAGAGCGGGAAATCCGCAAAGCTGAACGTCGTCCTCAACCGTTAGGAATTATTCTGCTTCATATCGATCGCTTTGGATCGCTCCAGCAACGCTTTGGTCAAGCGGCTAGTGATTTCCTACTGCGAGAAATTGGTCTATTCTTACCCACTCAAATTCGCAGTTCAGATATTGCTTGTCGTTACAGTGGTGAAGAATTCCTACTGCTTTTACCAGAAGCACCCTTGAGTGTCACCCAACAGCGGGCAGAACAAGTGCGACAAGGGATTAAACAACTGAATCTGCAATACAGGGGTAAACCCCTTGGTCCCATTACAATTTCTGGAGGAGTCGCCAATTTCAATTTCTCCGAACATCGCCTGAGTGCTAAAGAAGCGATCCAAATCGCTCATACCGCATTAAACCATGCTCAGGAAGTGGGAGGCGATCGCATTGTAACAGGGTGTTGAGAGTAAACCGAAACTCTGTAGAGACGTTGCAATGCAACGTCTCTACAATGCAACGTCTCTACAATGCAACGTCTCTACAATGGTTGCATTCACGCCGGATTTGATATCACCCCCATTTGCCTCTCACCCCCTCATCCCCCCATAGGGGATATTGCGTTACGCTAAAGGGTGGCAGGGGTGTAATCCTCTAACCCAGGTTAAGACATCCCGGCTATTGCAATTCATTTATTCATAGGAAAGCAAAGTGGTTGCCACTCCTGAAAAACTCCAACCCGTAACATCTCCTTCCACTGAAGGTTCGGATCGAGTTGCTGTGTTACTCATGGGTTACGGTGAAGTCGAAAGCTACGAAGACTTCGCTAACTACAATGAGCAAGCGTTGAACTTACTCACTGCCAAATTTGCACCTGTACCCACCTGGATTTATCCACCGCTAGCGAAAATTTTGGCAATTTTTGATTTCCATGAGTGGGGACATCAGCACAATAACTTTATTTCACCCCACAATAAAATTTTTGAGGAGCAACGAGCAGGAATTGAAAAACATCTGCAAGCAAAATGGGGGAGTCGCGTCCAAGTTTTCAAAGCTTTTAACTTTTGCGCTCCCTTCCTTCCGGAACAGGTGATTGGGGAAATTAAAGCTCAAGGTTTTGATAAGTTACTCATTTATCCTTTGCTTGTTGTTGATTCCATTTTTACCAGTGGAATTGCTGTTGAACAAGTTAACAAAGCGCTGGCAAAGTTGGCAGATGGAAGCGAACATTGGCTGAAAGGACAGCGTTATATCCCATCCTTCTATAACGAACCCGACTACATTAATTTGACAGCGAGGATGGTTGAGGAAAAAATTGCGGCGGATTTAGCAGCAGCACATTTACCCTCAGAAATTGGTATTGTGTTGATGAATCACGGCTGTCCACACAAGGCAAAAGGGTTTACCTCTGGTATTTTAGAAAGTGAGGCGCTTTATGAACGAGTGCGAGAGCAGTTAATTTACAAATATCCTCTAATTTCTGTGGGTTGGCTCAATCACCAAACTCCTCTGATTGAATGGACTCAACCCCATGCTGAATTAGCCGCTAAAAACTTAATTGATTTGGGTGCAAAAGCCATTATTTTTATGCCAATTGGCTTTGCTACCGAAAATCATGAAACACTGCTGGATGTGCATCATATTATCCATGCGCTAGAACACCGTAGTCCTCATGTTACGTATGTCCAAATGCCTTGTGTTAACGATCATCCCGACTTCTTAAAGATGGCGGCGGATTGGGCAAATCCTCAAATTGAGGCGCTATTAACAGAAACAGGAATAGTGGTTAATCCTCAATTAGCATCCGCGCAGGCATCAAATCACCATCATCATCACCACCATCACTAATTCGTTGTAATATCAAATTCGGTTAATCAACCTTACTAACTGTAAACCGAAACCCTTTAGAGACGTTGCAAGGCAACGTCTCTACTTACACAGGAATGGTACATATATATAGTGATGGCGTATATCGATGCGCCCCTACAGATGGTGGTTGAAAGCATTTCTTTGCTTAAATTTTGTCATTGTTGATCACTATTCTTTTCCTTAATTTTATTCCCTAACATCCATAAACTCGATTGAAGAATTGCAAGAGTTTGGACTCATCTAATTGTCCATTGGTACGAACCCCATTGCAAACATCAACGGCAAAGGGTTGTACTGCTTGAATTGCCTCTTTAACGTTATCAGCATTAAGTCCACCCGCTAAGAAAACGGGTATATCAACTAACTCCCGAATGCGTCTACTGATTGTCCAATCGTGAACTCGTCCAGTCCCCCCTAATTCTTTAATTTCTAACGCAGGATTTCCAGAATCTAGTAATAAACCGGATACATGAGGAGCAACAGTTAGCGCCTCTTCAATCGCTTCTTCTCCGGTAATATGAATCGTTTGCAGAATTGCAATTCCGGGTAAGGCTTGACGCAAATCACCATGACTTCCAAATTGTAGGCGATCGCAAATCTGAATCCCATTTACTCCCAAGCGTCGTTGTTGGGCAATAATGGCTAAAGTATCGAATTTACTGGTGAGTAAAAATGAAGAGACTCCGGGTGGCACAATTGAGGCAATTTGGGCAATTAATCCTTCAGAAATTATACCTGGCCCACTCGGCATTTCTGAGATTAAGCCCAAGGCTGAGGCTCCATAATGAATGGCTAATTTCGCTTCTTCTACATTGCTAATGCAGCAAATTTTAACTCTAGGTCTGATTGTGGGTTCCATTAAATTCTATGAGTAAATGAGGGTGGAGTGAGGGGGAAGAGGAAGAGAGATTTTTAGAGGTTATTGGGTATATTTCGTTCCCCATCTTTTAGCGTTCGATCTAGTCAACTAATTCCATAAAGAGTTTGCTGCGCTGAACGCCTTTATCAATCCCGTAGCTGCTGATAGTGAGCGATCGCAAATGGTCAAATAAAGGTTTTCCGACTAACTCGAATACTCGTACAATGGGTAACTGACGCTCGATAAACGGTTTACTCTTTGACCAATCGAGATAGAGATAGCCATCATTATTGATAGGTAAGGGTGCGATCGCATGTTGGAAGGCTTCACTCTTCAACAAAGAATTATCCTGCTGTCCTTTCAGCGCTTCTTCCATGGCTTCAATTGAAGTGGTAAAAATTTCATAATTTCCCACGGTTGCTCGAAGTCCCTGGACTTTCGCCTCTAAATTCATCAGATTATCATTTTTATCCAAACGAATGGCTGACGTGACTAACTTTGTCCAAGCGGTAATATTGCGCTCTCCTAGAGGTAATTTTCCAACACTCAGTCCCCGTTGTTCAGCAATCTCATCGAGATGCTTAATTGAACTGTTAGGTTCTTTTGTATCGGTGTTTTGTGCTACAAAAATTAAGTCAGGATTGGCTTGATCTGGACGAGGTAGTAATGAGAGAGCATAGTCTCCTTGCACCCAACTAAAAATATCTTCAGGCAATTCGATACCCCATCGGGATTGCCAATTGGCGATCGCTCGATTAATTACCGATTCAAGAGTGTCATCACTCGCTACGGCTGTCGAAAACCGATTCCACAGTTGATTTAAGTCAGTCCCAGCAATAGCCAAAGCACTCTGAGCTGGGATATATCCTAACGCATCAACAGGCTTAGAAAGGATTGGAGCTAGGTTTTCTTCCGTTAATTCTGACCCAAGAACGGCGGTTTGGGCGAGTAATCCTTGACGATCTAATGAGAGGGCAATTGCTAAAGTTTGAGAGGCTTGAAAGGACTCTTGTGCTGGTAGGGGTTGATTAGAAATCCAGGCGGCTAAAGCTGGCAAATTCACAAAACTGACACCAATTCGAGGCTCGGTTAAACTTTGTAACATTTGCTGATATTCAGGATCATTAGCTAAGTTTAGATCGTGGGCTTGGACATTATTTATCGCATCTCGCAATACCTTGGGATGATTAGCAATGAGGACGAAGCGATCGCCGACTACAGCACTTGTTACCGATTCAGATTTCTGGTTAAATTTAGGCTGATATTTTGATGTTTCAAGTTCAGGAAAGGAACGCCTGTAAACTAAGTTAACCCCTTTATATTTTTCAAAAACTAAATCTGCTGTTCCGGCGATCGCTTGTCGGGAATAGAAGAGTTGTAAACATTCCCTCGCTTTTTGGGCATTTTTAGTTGTGAAGGCTAGTAAATAGCCAGGTTGGGTTGCATTTTGTCGGTTCCGATCAAAATCTAATGAGGTAATAGCGAGAGTAATTTCATCGCCTACCCAAGGTTGGATATCCCGTCGATAATCTAAACCCAAATTGACGAATAAACTATTTTCTAATTGAGTCAATTCAGCCCGCGATCGCCGTCGATTTGCTGGAGGGGTAAGCAGTTGCCGAAATGCCGTCAAACGGTCAGGATTGACGAGTAATGATACCATAGCGGGTGTCTGTTTTGGCACAAATATTGCCGCCGTTGGGGTTTTTAGCGCCCCTTCCTGTAACAAATTAAGTGGACTTTGGGCGGTTAAGCCGAAAAATCCGCCAAGGGCAATTAACAGCAGCACCGATGCTCCTGCTGCCAGGGCATAAAAAAACGAGCGTAGCTTCATGGTGAATGTAAGTGCAGCGTCTTTTGGGCGATTACAGTGAGAAATAATCCCAATTCCCCGCCTATTGTTATTTTAAACGCCAGTGGGCGATGGGGAGCTGTGGCAACGGATGGGGTAACGGTGGCAACGGATGGGGTAACGGATGTAGCGGATGGGGTAAGGGTGGTAACGGTGGCAACGGATGGGGTAACGGATGTAGCGGATGGGGTAAGGGTGGTAGCGGTGGCAACGGATGGGGTAACGGATGTAACGGATGGGTTATTGGTTTTTTTTCGGGTTTTGGTTCTTTTTTGATAACTTATGCCTTACCTCTGTTAGTTTGTCTGGAATTGAGGGAATTCTGTAGGTAGGGTTTCAGACAATTTGCTAGTCAATCAGAACTTGCAAACTAAAACATCCCCCCGTATGTATCTCTTACATCCGTTAATCCGTTACATCCGTTACCAAATCTGTTGCCAAATCCGTTGCCACTAGAATTGATGAATAATACTTCCAGCATTCCTCATGAAGATATCACATACCGTATTATTGGTGCAGCTATGAGAGTACATCGTCGAATGCGACGAGGTTTGAAAGAAAAGCATTATCAGCATGCACTAACGGCAGAAATGCTTAAGGATGGTTTGATCTGTTCAGAGGAATATCGTCTGGAAATTTACGATGGTGAAATATGGTTAGGGAGGTTGTATCTTGACCATTGGGTTAATGACTGTGTGGTTGTGGAAGATAAGGCTGTGTCTCATCAAATGGGAGATGATGAAATTGGTCAGGTTATTGCTTATTTAGGGGCAACACAAGCGAAGGTGGGATTGTTGTTAAATTTTGGGCGATCGCGTTTAGAATACAAGCGGATTTTGCCGCCGAAGTCTTTACAAGGTTGGCAAACTCAAGTTGGGAAATATTTGTGGCGACCTGATAATTGGTAGTAGCATAGTGGCAACGGTGGCAGCGGATTTGATAACGGATGTAGCGGATGGGTTATTGGTTTTTGTTCTTGTTTTGCTTCTTTTTTGATACCTTATCGGTTACATTTATTACCCCATCCGTTACATCCGTTACCCGATCCGTTGCCACATCCGTTGCCAAGTTGGGTGGTTAAATGTGAGGTGCGATCGCGTTTTCTACCCGTTAGCTAGTGTAGTGAATTTCCTAATATCTACTGGGACTGCAAATATCATCGCAGAGAGTGCGATCGCTTTCACTCACATTTGGGTTAGTTTTAAGATAATCTCGTAGCCAATTGCAACCACGTATTAGTAAATCATCTAGATTCAAATTCCACAGTTTCACTGTGCAATCTCTGCTAGCAGAAGCAATTATCTGACCATCAGGACTGAAGCAAACACTCAAAACCCTATCGCTATGACCCTCGAAGGTTTGCACAACCTTACCATCTAAACCCCACAGTTTCACCGTATTATCAGCGCTAGCAGAGGCAATCATTTGCCCATTGGGACTAAAGGTGACACTATAGACCCAATGGCTATGACCCTCGAAGGTTTGCACAACCTTACCATCTAAACCCCACAGTTTCACTGTATTATCAGCGCTAGCAGAGGCAATCATTTGCCCATCGGGGCTAAAACTGACACTATAGACCTCATCTTTATGTTCCTGAAAGGTTTGCACAACCTTGCCATCCAAATACCATAATTTCACCGTGCCGTCAGTGCTAGCAGATGCAATCATTTGACCGTCGGGACTAAAGCTAACAGTGAAAACATAATTTTTATGCCCTTGAAAGGTGTTTAAAATTGTGCCATCCAAGCTCCATAATTTCACTGTATGGTCACGGCTAGCAGAGGCAATCATCTGCCCATTGGGACTAAAGCATACACTCGACACTCTATCCGTATGCCCCTGAAGCGTTTGCAAAATTGTGCCGTCCAAACTCCATAATTTCACTGTATGGTCACGGCTAGCAGAGGCAATCATCTGCCCATTGGGACTAAAGCATACACTCAACACTCTATCAGTATGCCCCTGTAAAGTTTGTACAACTGTACCATCTAAACGCCATAGTTTCACTGTGTTATTGTAATTAGCAGAGGCAATCATTCGACCGTCGGGACTAAAGCACACACTCCAAACCATACCGCCGCGCCCCTGAAACTCTTGTACTCCTGCACCCTCAAAATGCCAGAGTTTTACCCTACCATCAGCACTAGCAGAAGCAATTTTTTGTAGGTCAGGGCTAAAGCTAACACTATAGACACGCTCACTATGCCCCCAAAAAGTTTGTAGCAATGCGCCATCAACTCCCCACACTTTCACTGTACCGTCAGCGCTAGCGGAGGCAATCATTTGCCCATCGGGACTGAAACTCACAGTCTTGACTGCTTCTCTATATCCTTCGATGGTTTGCAGTCGCATACCATCGATATTCCAAAGTTTCAGCGTTCCGTCAGGGCTAGCGGAGGCAACTGTTTGTCCATCTGGACTGAAGGTCACAGTCGTGACTACACCCAGATGCCTCTGGAAAGTTTTTAGGCGCTGACCATCAAATTGCCAGAGTTTCATTATGCCGTCAGCATTAGCCGAGGCAATGGTATGTCCATCTGGACTAAAGCAGACAGTATAGATTTGACCAGTATGCCCCTCAAAGGTGTGTAGTAAAGTACCATCGAGTTTCCAAATTTTCACCGCACCGTCATCCCCAGCCGACGCAATCACTTGTCCATTTGGGCTGAAGTTAACACTATAAGTACCACCACCGTGACCTTCAAAGGTGTGTAGTAAAGTACCATCGAGTTTCCACAGTTTTAGGATACCATCAGCACCAGCAGAGATAATTGTTTGCCCATCTGGGCTGAAGCTTACACTATAGAGACCAACCCGATTTGCCTGGAAAGTGTGCAATAAAGTGCCATCAAGTTCCCATAGTTTTACCGTACCGTCACCGCTAGCGGAGGCAATCATTTGCCCATCGGGACTGAAGCTGATGCTGTAAACCGTATCACTATGCCCCTCCAAGCAATTACGTTCTCGCACTTGGTTGAGGGTTTGATAGAATTGGTTTCTGATCTGCCTCTTCAGCTCAGATGGAGCTAGATCTGCCATGTGCTGTAATTTTTTCGCAGCTTTGACAACAGCTAATAACGCCTCAAGTTGTTTATCAGATAGCCAAAGCACTTGAGATAGAGAATTGAGCGCCTCAATTTCGGCAATTTCTGCTCGCTTTCGTTCCTCCTGTTCTTTCTGCAAAGCCTCCTCTTTCTCTTTTAATACCTGTCTCAATTGTGCTTCCGTTAACCTCTGCTTCTCCTTAGCTGCTGCAAGTTCTGCCACCAATCCCAGTTCTTGCTGCTGGCGAATAAATACCGACAAATAATCATGAACCAGTTGATAACGATTAGCTGGCTTTTCAGGTAACAGTAATACTAAACCAGACTCAACAAAAATCCTTAATATAAAATCTAACTTACTAACTTCTGTATTCAAATCCCCTACTAACGCCTCTAAATCCCGTTCCAACTCAACGCGAGTCTTCAACGGACGAGTCCCCTTTTCATCTGTCAACAAATACAACACCAATTCCGCCGCCTGCCTATTCTCAACCCCACAATCTGATACTACTTCCGCCAAATAGCGCCTAACTAATTCTTCCTTCGTTCCCAACTCTCTATATTGAACAAGAGTTTTAATCCCCTCCGCTTGCAATTGTGCCCCTACCACCTGCAACTCAATCGGTAAAACTTCCCCCGTTAAACCCGCTAAATCCTTAACCAATTCATCAATTAATTCAGGTTCTAAATAAAAGCGCGATCGCGTCGTTAAATCCTCAATAATCGCCCTAGCATCAATGGGCGAAAAATTACCCAACCCATACAGCACATTCTTCCCCAAAATATCATGACCAATCACACTCATACTTTCCAGGCGATTTCCCTCCAGCAAATAATGCAAATAATCCTCCCGCAAAGAAAGAATCACCTTCACCGACAAAATCTGCAAACATTCCCCCAAAAACTCCCAAAACAACCGCCGTTCAATGACACTACTATAAGTAAAAAAGAACTCCTCAAACTGGTCAAAAATCAACACCGTCCGCAGATTCCGTTCTTCATTTTCCCGCAACCGTTCAATTAACAATTCTCGATATCGAACTTTAGATGTGAAATCTTGGATTTCCTCACCATTCCCCACCCCATCCGCCAAATCCGTTACCCCATCCGTTACATCCGTTACCAAATCCGCTGCCCCATCCGCTACATCCGCTACCAAATCCGCTGCCACATCCGCTGCCAATTCCTCCATCCAATTCGTATAAACCCGCATTACCACAGGCAAATTATCCTGAATTCCAATCACTCGCTGCTTCAAAGCTGGCACAACTCCCGCATTCACCAGCGAACTTTTCCCCACACCAGAAAACCCGTGAATCACAATCAACTTACAATCATTCCGTCCAATTCGTTCCAACAATCGCTCTAAATCTCGCTGTCTTCCCGACGCTATAATTTCCGGAGCAACTGTTTCTTGATTTGCCATTCGGACTGAAGATTCTTCTCGATGAGGTTGCAACCTACCCGCACCAATAAACGCTCGAATTCCATATTGCTGTTCTACCGAAAGCCGCAGTTGCTTCGTTGTAAATGCCTCTAAATAATGCTTCTCTTCCAAGTAAAGTTCTCGCAACTCTTCCAAAATGCGGATATAAACCTTTGGATGTCCAAAATCGCCTAAATCTCTCGCTTTAACCAAATGAGCGATCGCACTTTGCTTTTCTCCTAATTGTCGTTCGGCTTGGGATAAAAATAGCAAATTTAAACCCTGAAACCATCGTTTTTCTTTAGGGAGTTGTGCTATAATATGTTCAGCTTGTTCAGCAGCTTGACGAGCTTCAATCCAGCGTTTTTGTTGTAATGCCGTTTCTGCTAAAAAGCCATAATCTTGAGCTAATTTGTTAGTACTCTCATAGGTTTGATGTAAGGTTATAGCCTTTTTAGCTAATTGTTCTAATTCATCCCATGCCTGAATTCGTTGCAGGACTCGTTCCAATTGGGTGATACATTTAGCGACTAAATCAGGGCGGTTTTCTTGCTCAAATATTTTGATACATTCTTGTAGAGGAATCTGAGATTTTTTCCAGTTAGCCGTGCGGTGTTTTTGGCGGTCAGCGATGCGATAATAGTAGAGTCCGATGTGAAATAGTACTAGCCCCGCTTTTAATTTAGGATTGGTAAGATTGGGAGCAGATGTGGCAACGGATTGGGTAACGGATGTAGCGGATGTGGCAACGGAT
>DNGI01000080.1:53926-69966 GCA_003486645.1 Cyanobacteria bacterium UBA11370
GGATGGGGTAACGGATGTAACGGATGGGGTGTCTATTTCTCCATCTCTCTCTCTCTTCCTTTCTTCCCATGTTCCCTTCTCTTCTATTTCCTGTTGCCAAAAGTTGAGGCTGTTCTGAAAATGATGGAGTGCTTGAGGGGTATCGGCGGTATTTAATCCTTGGATAAATTGTAGGCTGGCTGTGAGTTTTGGTTCTAATTGATACCCCTGATTTTGTAAGTCTTTTAAGGCTAATTCGAATTCTGAACGGTTGAGAAAGCCTAAATCTAAAATGTTTACTAATTTGTATAGGGATTGAGAGGAATTGAAGGCTAAAGCTTTAGTGAATAGGGAGTCTACGCCCTGGTGGAGTGAGTCGATTAATTCATCCGTGGCGATCGCAAATCGGGTTGTTGTTCCCCAACTCTCAAAATCGGGTGCAAGTTTAATGAATTTGTGATGAATTTCGTCATTCATCCATAGTACTAAAGGGAAGGGGAAGTTTTTGCGGAATTCTTCCCTCACTTGGTTGGCTACACTCACTATTTTATCGAGTTCTAGCACTGATTCTAAGCCAGAAATCATTAAAGCAGATGGCATTTCTTGCCCTAATTGTTCCCGAATTGTAGCGTAGAGTGTTTTCTCGGACTGTTTCAGATGAATCACGCGAATATTGATCGTGCAAAGTTCTTGCAATCGTTGCATTAAACGTTTTTGAATGTGAGTGTAATTGCAACGGGCAAAAAGTAACGTAAAGCGCCCTTCTGATGCTTCAATTGCCCAAGCTAATTCGGCTAAAGCATCGTCATTATTAATAGTAAAGGTATCTAATAATTCACTCATGGCTGCAATTGTTGAGCGTCTGCTAAAATCGGATTGATATCAAACCACGTTTCCTCGTCTTGGTGATATTCAAACACTAATCGACTGCGAATTAATGCCTCATATCCCTCATTGTCGCTAACCCATTTTCTCTGCTGTACTTGGCGCAACAATTCCCACTCTAGATCAGAGATTCGCAGGGTGATATCACTACGGTATTCCCGAATTAATCGTTCTAAGGTTTCGCGGCGGAGGGGAAGTTCTCGTTCCTTTTTAATCCAATCATTCAGCAATTTAAGTAAGTCGCGGACGTGTCCTCCACTGACATAGCATAGGCGGTTTAAGGTTTCAGAATTATCAAAAATTTCGGTAATTTTATTAAGACGTTCATCAGGATCTAAATCGGGAAATGCCCGTGCTAATACCATCTGTTGTAATAGGGTTATTCCCGCTTCACAATCACTCCCATCTTTTAGCTGTACGGGAACCATTGGCAATACTTTAGGACGTTCAGGAAATCGCTGAGTCAGCATTCCATAATCATTGGAAAATTTTAAAGCTAAAGGCATGGTGTAGACAACATGACAATGTAGTTTAGTTAAACATTCTCCCTGATCCACAAATAAATATTCTTGCTGGGGTCGTCCCCAAGGTTTTGCCTGATTATCCACCCGATCAAGATTATCGACAATTGCAACTAATCCATTTTTGCCATGTTTTTTCAACGAGGCGATCGCAGGTTCTATTAATTCTTTATTAATCGCTTCTAACAAGTGGGTTTTCTGGGGTCCAAGATACTGATTAAGTTTCTGGCGTAATGTAGCATCATTTTTTGCTTTCGCCGTAATTTCCCCAATTCCAAAAGCGAGAGAAAAGGTTTCCCCTTGAGAATTCACTCCCACATCCCCAACACCGGGAACCTTCATTTTTATTCCCTGAACATCAGCATTTAAAACCTTGGCTGCACCTTGGAGTAAATTCTTTAATTCGGTTGGCTTTGCAATTGGGATTTTATCCAAACTTTGAGATATGCGCCGCGCGATCGCCAGCAACACATCACCAATATCGACATCCGCCATTTCCAAGTCTTCACTGGATTCAAAATAAACCACATGAAACCCAGCTTCTTCTAGTTCTACCTTCAGCCGTAATAGTTCTGTAGATTTGCCACAACCAATATGTCCGGTAAATAATGAACACGTTGGTTCATCTGGGGAGAAAAACGTGATACTATCTTTTAGTTCCTCAATAATCCTGCCCCCTCGGACTGAAGAAAAATCAATATAATACTTTTGGTCTTCTGGATTTTCAACAACGAGAGTCCGACTGGGGTTGGTTGCTTGGAAAAATTTTCTTAAATCAACTGTCATACTATTACCGAGTTAGTTCTTTTTTTTACAGGGCTTCTCATTTGAAGGTAATATATAGCTAGTCTATTTGATTCGTAAACATCCGGATGAAAGATAGCCTACATTGATAGTTTCTCTAGCATCCCATAAAATACAAGGAATTTTGGATGGTCGCTCAATCTTTTAATCAACCCGTTCCCGAAATTAGTGT
Source organism: Cyanobacteria bacterium UBA11370 (assembly GCA_003486645.1). Taxonomy (GTDB): domain Bacteria; phylum Cyanobacteriota; class Cyanobacteriia; order Cyanobacteriales; family Coleofasciculaceae; genus UBA11370. Next base: position 56,288 of record DNGI01000080.1, read on the forward strand.
TGAACAACTGGCAAAGCAGATATCTGAGTCTCCTGAAGAACTGCAACTGATTGATGTGCGAGAACCTCAAGAAATCGAGATTGCCTATCTGGAAGGCTTCGAGGTTCTTCCGTTGAGTGAATTTGCTGAATGGTCAGATAAAATTCACACTCGATTTGACCCTAATGCCGAGACGCTGGTAATGTGTCATCATGGTATCCGTTCGGGTCAGATGTGTCAGTGGTTGGTGAGTCAGGGCTTTACCAATGTTAAGAATATTGCGGGAGGCATCGATGCTTACTCCGCAATTGTTGATCCTAGCATCCCTCGCTACTAGCCAAAGCTCACAGGGAACTTTAGGACAGAAGGCTGTTCTGTTATCTTAGAAATCTAACTACTTCAGATTTTTCTCAATTCATGCTCACAAAATATCCTTTGAAACACTTATTTTGAAACACTTATAAAGAAAACCTGATTACGTTCAACGTTTGTTCAAATGTCTGTGCAAGTAAGCTTGACTAATCGGCAACAATATGTTCTTTGGGCAACTGTCCGTCATTACATTGCGACGGCAGAACCTGTGGGTTCTAAAGTTTTGGCACAGGAGTATGATCTTAGTGTCAGTCCGGCTACGATTCGCTCCTGTATGGGCGCTTTAGAAAAATCCGGTTTATTGTATCAACCCCACACGTCGGCTGGACGAGTTCCTTCAGATTCGGGTTATCGAATTTATGTCGATCAGTTAATCACGCCGTCGGAAACGATGGGTCGTCAAGTCGAACATTTACTAGCCGATCAGTTGAAGTGGGAAGAGTCTAGTTTTGAAGCCTTATTGCGGGATGCAGCGCAAATTCTTTCGACGTTAAGCGGGTATATTGCTTTAATTACGATGCCCCAAACATGGACAACACGAGTGCGCCATTTGCAATTGGTGCAGCTTGAAGTCGGGCAGATTATGTTAATAATAGTGACGGATAATTATCAAACCCAATCCGTTGTGATGGAACTGCCATTGCCACCCGATAATACTCCGCTAGACCAGGAAATTGTTGAGCGAGAATTGCAGATTTTATCGAACTTTTTGAATAGTAAATTGAAGGGGCGATCGCTGGGTGAAATTGCGACGCAAGATTGGAGTGAGTTAGACCGAGAATTTGCTCATTATGCTGAGTTTTTAAGGACGTTGCTGGCCGATTTGATGCGCCGAATGAAGGCTCCTGTTTTTACTCCTATTTTAATGCACGGGATCTCTGAAGTGTTGCGTCAGCCCGAATTTTCGGAGTTACAGCAAGTGCAAATGTTATTACATTTGCTGGAAGAGGAACAGGATCAACTTTGGCCTGTAATATTTGATTTACCCGAAGATGTGAAGTTAAAACGTCGGGCGAAAGTACGAATAGGATCGGAAAATCTTTTGGAACCAATGCGGGCTTGTACGTTAGTTTGTGCGACGTATCAACAGGATGAGATACCTGTGGGAAGTGTGGGTATTCTTGGGCCAACTCGGATGCTGTATGAAAATGCGATCGCGCTTGTAGAATCGGCGGCTGATTATTTGACAGGTGCGTTGAGTCAACCGGCTTGAGACAAGATAGGGAGATGGAGAGAACGTTTTTATAGTGATCTATAATTTTAAGTTTTAAGAACTTTAAATTTTATCTACTTACTTAGTTTCAGCCAATTCTCAGGAAAAACTCATTGAGCAACAGTTTAATTCTGAAGAAAAGATGGAATCTGAGTAGGTAGTCAAACATTGTCTCGTAGCATTAAACCTGGACAGAAGATTAGATAGGTTTAAATTAATAAGATTGCCTCTCTGATCTGCCATAACCTTAAAACCCTTATCAAGGTAAAAATTCTCATGACCTATCTTGAAACAACCGCACAATTTTACAGTGAAGTTGCCCAAACGCCGCAAGTCGGTTTGTGTTGTGTCCAAAGTAGTCCTCTACAACTACCCGGATTGAAAATTCCCACTAAGATGCAGGAGATGAATTATGGTTGCGGTACGACAGTTCATCCTGCTGAACTTACAAACCAACCCACTATCTTGTATGTGGGTGTTGGTGGCGGTTTGGAAGCGCTACAATTTGCCTATTTTTCCAGGTATTCGGGTAGTGTAATTGCTGTCGATCCAGTAACCGCGATGCGGGAAGCTGCTAGCCGTAATTTGGAAATTGCTGCTCAAGAAAATCCCTGGTTTGATCCGAGTTTTGTAGATATTCGGGATGGAGATGCTTTTGCTTTACCCGTACCCGATGCTTCGGTGGATGTTGTTGCTCAAAATTGCCTATTTAATATCTTTGAACCTGCGGATCTAACTAAAGCGCTGAAAGAAGCTTATCGGGTTTTAAAAATAGGAGGACGCTTGATTATGAGCGATCCGATCGCTACCCGTCCTATTCCTTCCCATTTACAACAAGACGAACGGTTAAGAGCAATGTGCCTATCAGGCGCTCTCACCTATGATCAGTATATTCAACATTTAGTAAATGCGGGCTTTGGTCAAGTGGAAATTCGGGCAAGACGACCTTATCGATTGCTGGATTGTCAGACTAACGATTTAGAAGAACCGCTATTATTAGAAAGTTTAGACTCGGTATCGTTTAAAGTTCCAATTCCAGATGATGGTGCTTGTATTTTTACAGGAAAAACGGCAATTTATATGGGAAATAAAGACGTTTTTGATGACTCAGCCGGACACGTTCTCCAACGTGGTGTACCTGTAGCTGTGTGCGATAAGACAGCGGGGAAACTGGCATTATCAACTCCAGGAGATATTTTAATTACTGATTCAACATGGCATTATGTTGGGGGAGGTTGTTGTTAGTTAGTTGTTGGTTGTTTGTTGTTGGTTGTTTGTTGTTTGTCGTTACAAGCACATTTTCTTGTAATCTTAGCGTTTTGTCTAATGACTAATTTTGTTAAACTGAAGTCAATATTTCAATAACATTTGATGCAAGTACAATCTTCCCCTCTAAATCCAACCTTAATCGCGTCTAGCTTTCATGCTTTATCCGATCCGATCCGGATTAGACTGCTAGAACTGCTGCGGGAGCAGGAACTTTGTGTTTGTGAACTGTGCGAAATCTTGGAGATGAGCCAGTCTAAACTATCGTTTCACTTAAAAACCCTTAAGGAAGCTGGCTTGGTTCGCGCTCGTCAAGAGGGACGCTGGATCTACTACAGCCTCAATTTACCTCAATTTGTGGTGCTGGAGCAGTATCTGGCGGAATATCGCCGCTTCAGCCCGATTTTACCTGCTCGTCCTTGTCTAGATGCTCCTTAATCGTCATTTCTTCGTTGTTTGTTGGTTACTAGTAACGGACTGCTGACAGAGGGCGAATCCATCAACTTTCTTAAACTCTTCATAACCTGGATTCTTGATTTTAGGGCTTGACAAATCAATTTTTTTTGAAATGATGGAATTAACCCCATAGAAAAATTGCAGGGGTGAGGTCAATGAATATAAAAAAAGAGTCAAAGGCTTTCAGGCTGACAGGATTTGCTGTAGGAATCGGTGCGATCGCAATCCTTAGTTCATGCGCTCAAATCCCTCCACAGCAACCAACTCAGGGCAATGCTTCTGCTACAGCTTTGATAAAAATTGATGGTTCTAGTACTGTTTTTCCGGTTACGGAATCGGTAGCTGGGGAATTTCAAAAGACGCAAGGAACAATTCAAGTAGAAGTTGCTTTTTCTGGCACTGGGGGTGGGTTTAAAAAGTTCTGTACTGGAGAAATAGATATTAACAACGCCTCGCGCCCCATTCTAACGGAAGAAATGGAAGCTTGTAGAAAAGCTGGTGTGCGATATATTGAATTACCCATTGGGTTTGATGCTTTAACCGTTGTCGTTCATCCTGATAATAATTGGGCTAAAGATATCACGTTAGCAGAGTTGAATAAAATTTGGGAACCTGCGGCTGAAGGGAAAATTACAAGTTGGAAACAAGTTCGTAATTCTTGGCCGGATCGACCGCTTAAGTTATATGGTGCAGGGAAAGATTCGGGTACGTTTGATTATTTTACAGAAGCTGTAGTTGGCAAAGCGAAGGCGAGTCGAAATGATTATACCGCCAGCGAAGATGACAACGAACTCGTTGAGGGAGTTAGCGAAGATCCCAATGCTTTAGGATACTTTGGCTATGCTTACTATGAGTCAAGCAAAGGTCGATTAAAGAGTGTTGCAGTTGATAGCGGGAAGGGAGCAATTTTACCCTCTCGTGAAACCGTAAAAGGTGCTGAGTATCAACCTTTAACTCGCCCTCTTTTCATTTATGTTAACTCTCGGTCGGTCAAGACTAAACTAGAGTTGCAAGAGTTTGTGGAGTATTATCTGAATCATGCCGAACGATGGGTTAATGATACAGGTTACGTCCCTTTACCCGATGAAGGTTATACGATTGCTTTGACCCATTTACAGCAAGGAAAAGAAGGCACCGTTTTTGCGGGTAAGTCTGAGTTCAATCTCAAAATTGAAGAGTTATTAAAGCGAGAAGCACAGTTTTAGAAAGATACTATTTTCTAACCCCATTTAATGAATTAGATGGAGGTTATGAGTGTAGCGATCGCGCTTTCCTGTGGTTTGATTTATCATATCAACTTTTGTTGAAGTATCTGATTCTAAAAGATTCATCAATTCCAAAATTATCCTCATGAGTAGCAATAATCCTCACACGACTGCATCACCTCCTCAAGCGGGTGGCAGTCTCAGTTTTTTTGAAAAATATCTTACGATTTGGGTGTTTCTGTGCATTCTAGGAGGTATTGTCTTAGGGAGATTATTTCCCGGTGTAGCGGTGGCACTGGATGCGATGAGTGTTTATCAGGTATCAATTCCGATTGCTATCTGCCTGTTTTTTATGATGTATCCCATTATGGTAAAGATTGACTTCACTCAAGCGGTTAACGTCATAAAAGCCCCCAAACCTGTTATCCTGACGTTAGTTGTAAATTGGCTAATTAAACCGTTCACAATGGTAGCCTTTGCTCAGTTCTTTTTGGGTTGGCTGTTTCATCATTTTTTGACGGGAACGGAGGTCATTCGTGGGAGTGAAGTCACACTGGCTAATTCCTATATTGCGGGTACAATTTTATTAGGAATTGCACCTTGTACCGCGATGGTTTTGATGTGGGGATATCTTTCTTACAGCAATCAAGGACATACCTTAGTTATGGTAGCTGTCAATTCCCTGACCATGTTGTTTTTATATGCACCTCTGGGACGGTGGTTATTAGCGGCTAATGATTTAATTGTGCCTTGGCAAACGATTGTGTTGTCGGTACTAATTTATGTAGGTTTACCCTTGGCAGCGGGGATGTACAGCCGTTATTGGATTTTGAAATATAAGGGAAAAGCGTGGTTTGAACGTCGCTTTCTCAAGTATCTCAGTCCCGTTGCGATCGCTGCTCTCCTGATTACTTTGGTATTACTATTTGCCTTCAAAGGTGACTTGATTGTTAACAATCCACTTCACATTGTATTAATTGCTGTACCCCTATTTATCCAAACCAATTTTATTTTCTTAATCGGTTATGTTGCTGCTTTAAAATTGAATCTATCCTATGAAGATGCGGCACCAGCGGCATTAATTGGAGCAAGTAATCATTTTGAGGTTGCGATTGCTACAGCCGTCATGCTTTTTGGTTTAAATTCGGGTGCGGCACTAGCGACAGTAGTGGGGGTTTTAATTGAAGTCCCCGTGATGTTAATGTTAGTAGAATTATGTAAGCGCACCGCCATGTGGTTTCCACGAGAACCCGAAAAAGCTACCTTACATGACCCCCGCTGTTTTAGCCCTTTCAATTCAAATATTTGACTAAATACAAACAACCAACAACCAACAACCAACAACTAATAACAATGAAACAAGTCATGTTTGTGTGTAAGAAAAATTCTTGCCGTTCCCAAATGGCAGAAGGTTTTGCTCGTACCTTGGGAGAAGGAACAATTGCTGTCACCAGTTCTGGATTAGAATCGTCTGGGGTGCATCCTACAGCGATTCAAGTGATGTCGGAAATTGGGATTGATATTAGTAACCAAACCTCTAAACCGTTAAGTAATTTCCATCCAGAAGATTACAATGCTGTGATTTCTTTATGCGGTTGCGGCGTTAATTTGCCGGAAGATTGGGTATTGCGAGAGGTGTTTGAAGATTGGCAACTTGATGATCCGGATGGACAACCTATCGAAACATTTCAGCGAGTCAGAGATGAAATTAAAGAACGAGTGGCAAAATTGGTGGAATCCTTAAGGGAATCTAAAATCTAAAATTCAAAATCACAAATGGGTTGACATTGACCAGTATTTCGGTAATACTGGAAATATGCAAAAAACGAACACCAATCCAGATTGCATATCAGTAGAAGCGATCGCGGAAATTTTTGCTGCCCTTGGACAGGTTTCCCGCCTTCAGATTGTGCGCTTGCTGCTGTCAGCCCATCCCAAGGGACTCCCAGCCGGAGAAATTCAGCAGGAATTAAAGATTCCCGCTTCTACCCTCTCCCATCACCTCGATAAACTTCGTCAGGTGGGGCTACTGAATATGGAGAAAGATAAGCAGTGGATTTGGTATAGTGTTCAGTCTGAGGTTCTCAAATACTTGCTGGACTTCCTTTTTGCAGAGTGTTGTACTCGCAATCGAGTCGTTGCAGTTGAGGAAATTGAGCGTTCCGGCTAAACCATGGTGTTCATTTTTTGACTTTTATTTCGATATTTGCAGAAACATAAGGAGACTACCCATGACAGTCCTCAAAACTCACGTTGCTTTGAATGTCACTAACATTGAAAAGTCTGTTACCTTTTATCAGGCAATGTTTGGTGTTATTCCTGTGAAACATAAGGTTGACTACGCCAAGTTTGATCTTGCCAATCCACCCCTTAATCTCACACTCAATCTTGCTCAAACTGTTGAACAAAATGGTGCATTATCTCATTTAGGAGTACAGGTTGAAAGTTCCCAGGATGTACAAGCTGCAATTCATCGGTTTAAAGAAGCGGGACTAACACTATTTGAAGAAAAAGATACGAACTGTTGCTATGCGTTGCAAGACAAAGTATGGGTGACAGATCCAGATGGGAACCGCTGGGAAGTATTTGTGGTCAAAGTGGGGGATACGGCACCCGAAGAAAATGTGGAAGTTGACATAAATTCTAACACGAATTCATCCGTTGTGAAATCACCCTGCTGTGCTTAAGCCGAACAAGTCCAAAAACTACTCAAATCCTAAATTTCTCGTTCTAGGATTGGTATTCCTATTCAGGAACAGTGTTCCCTGTTCGATCCATCCACTCCTTCACATTACTCGCCGCAAGTCCAACGTCAGCGGATATTCCGGACTCAATTGTAACGATGGTATCTTAATTTTCCCTGGCGTATGACCTTGTGGCACAAACCGTTCCACCATCCGCGACTCGGCTTCTCGATGATTCAAAGGAAACTTCTCATAAACCGAACCATTCGGGTGATTCACATAATACGTACAACCCCCAATTGATCGTTCCACCCAACTATCTACAATATCGAATAGTAATGGAGTATGAGGGCTAATTGCCGGATGTAATAATGATGCATATTGCCTCGCACGATAGCGCACACCACCGACATATTCACCTGCTACTCCTGTCGATTTTAACGGTACGGGTTGACCATTACAGGTAACACTATAACGGGATGAAAAATTATCAATATTTGGCGAATTCCCCATCGCACCTCGCAGCATTACCTGCATTCGTTCCATCGAAGAATCGACATAACGTGCAGTTCTACTACTCATTGTTTCTTCACCTAAAACAGGCCAAGGTTCGATCGCATGACGCAATTCTAACTGTACACCTTCCCTATTAATTTTACCATAGCAAGGGAAACGAAACTCAAAAAACGGTGTGAACCATTCAAATTCAAACGGATAACCTGCCGCTTGTAAATCGGCGATTACCTCTTTCAAATCTTCGCCGATGTAATAAGGCAACATAAAGCGATCGTGTAGCGTTGTTCCCCAGCGAATTAAACTCCGAGTATAGGGTTCTTTCCAAAACCAAGCCACTAAACCCCGAATCAGTAACATTTGCAATAAACTCATTCTCACATGAGGCGGCATAGCAAATGCGCGAAACTCTAACAACCCTAACTGATTTCTCGAATTTTCTACGGGAAACAGTTTATCAATGCAAAAGGCTGAACGGTGGGTATTTCCTGTCACATCTACTAATAAATTACGTAACAAGCGATCCACTAACTCAGGCGATGTTTCTGGATTCGGTTGTAACTCTTGAAATGCAATTTCTAAATCGTACAAACTTTCATGTCGCGCCTCATCAACACGAGGACACTGACTGGTTGCCCCAACAAATAAACCTGAAAATAAATAAGATAAACTGGGATGATTTTGCCAATAACTAATCAAACTCCGAAGTAAATCGGGACGTTTTAACAGGGGACTTTCTTGAACAGTTTTACCGCCAATCGTAATATGAGAACCCCCACCCGTACTAACGGAACGACCATCTAGCATATACTTTTCCGTACCTAGACGGCACAGACGCGCCTCTTCATACAAACTTGTCGTAATTTCAACTAACTCATCCCAATTCGATGCGGGATGAATATTCACTTCAATCACACCCGGATCAGGGGTAATTTGAAATCCGACAATTCCAGAATTACTAGGAGGCGTGTATCCTTCAATCAGCACCGGAATTCCTATTTCCGCCGCCGTATCTTCAATGGCAGTAATTAAATCAACAAAACTTCTCGCCGAGGTAATCGGGGGGAGAAAAACATGAATAATTCCCTTTCTCGCCTCTACACTCATCGCTATGCGAATTGAATTTTCTGGAGATTCTAGAGGTTCAGGACTAGGATTTGTAGGTTTAGACTCTAAGGGGAGAACCGCTTCTTGTTCTAACTCTACATTTTCCCAAGGAATTGAATTTAGAGGTAAGCGGAATCCAACGGATGAGTTACCAACTAACAGATAAAGCTGATCTTGTGGCAGTGTCCAACGACAGGTACTCCAACACAATTGGTCATCTTTTAATACTGGCAATATGGGTAAAGTATAACCCCCAAGTTCACCATCTAATTCATAGGCGGGAAGGATACACTCTGAATTTACACCCAAACGTTTGACTAACGCGGCGATAAAAATTCCGGCTTCTTTTTGAGTATGACCGTAATCCTTCCCTTCTTCGGCATAACGTTCAGAATTACGCCAAATGGGAATACTATCCTTACGCCAATAACAGCCTAACGCCCAACGGGGTAAAATTTCTCCCGGATACCATTTCCCTAAACCATAATGCAGCAGTCCACCGCCTTGAGAAAACTTTTTTTCTAAACGTTTGAGTAACTGATCAGCGAGTTTCCGCTTTTCATCTCCGAGTGCTTCAATTTGCCATTGTGGGGATTCAAAATCATCAATGGAGATAAAGGTTGGTTCTCCCCCCATTGTTAAACCAACGCCTGAATTTTGTAAGTTCTCTTCCACCGCTTTGGCAAGACTATTTATATTTTGCCATTGCTCATCACTGTAAGGTTTAGTCACTCTAGACTCTTCTTTATATCGAGTGACACTGACGGAAAATTCGAGTTTAGATTCACACGGTTCTGTTGTACCAGGCATCGGACTAGCTGCTAATGGATCAGCAGTACAAGCGAGAGGAATGTGACCTTCTGCTGTTAGTAATCCAGAGGTTGGATCTAGCCCAATCCAACCCGCACCGGGGAGATAAACTTCTGCCCAAGCGTGTAAATCTGCACAATCTTCTGGTGTACCCGAGGGGCCATCCAGAGAGGGAATATCGGCTTTTAGCTGGATTAAATATCCAGAAACAAATCGCGCTGCTAGTCCGTAATGACGTAATATTTGTACTAATAACCAAGCCGTATCTCGACAAGACCCTAGTTTTTTAGCAAGAGTTTCTTCACAGGATTGAATACCCGGTTCTAAGCGAATTGTATGAGTCAGTTCTTGAGCAAGCTGCTGATTGATAGAGACTAAAAAACTAGGAGTATAGACATTATTTTGGCGATGGTTTTTTACCCAAGCTTGCACTAGAGAGCTAGATTCTGTTAGTTCTAGAAACGGAATCAGTTCTTTGGCTAGGGTAGTTTCATAGGTAAAAGGATATTGGGTAGCATAACTTTCAACAAAAAAGTTGAAGGCGTTAATGGGTTGAATTTGAGCGATAATATCAACCTCTAGTATCAAGCGATCGCTCGGATTAGGAAAGGTTAGCCGTGTCAGAAAATTCCCGTAGGGGTCTTGTTGCCAAGTAATCCCATAATCTTGAGGCTCAATTTTTAGAGAATAGCTTTGAATCGGAGTGCGACAGTGCGGTGCAGGTTGTAGTCTCAGTGTATGAGGACCGAGAAAAATTTTCCGCTCAAAGGTGTAAGAAATCTGGTGGTTGATGCTAACTTTGATTGACATTGGTTATTGGTTGTTAGTTGTTGGTTGTTGGTTAGAAAGTTACAAATAACAAACAACAAATAACAAACAACAAATAACAAACAACAAATAACAAACAACAAATAACAAACAACAAATTATGGTTTAATCAAGACGATGGCCACAACTGGAACAGAAGCGATCGCCTACATTAATTGATGCGCCACATTGGGAGCAAAAACGTTTGGTATTTTCGGCGGGAGTTGCGATCGACATCGGCGCACCCATCCGCATTTCCATGTTACCCATTCGCATTTCCATGGGGTTCAGATTCATTTCCATATCCCCCATTTTCATCGGTTGCATGGGTTGCATCGGTTCCATGGGTTTCATGGGTTGCATCGGTTCCATGGGTGGCATCGTTGTTGCAGGTGTAGTCGCCACTTGCTGCATTTGCATCTGTTGAGAACTACCCAAGGAAGGCGTTCCACTCATGACGCTCATGCTACCGCCTTGAACTTGAATAAAATGTTCGCCCTGTGCTGTTTCAATTTTTAGGATCACACCGTTGGAAGTTTGAAATAGCTGAGGCGGCGAAGTCCAACTTCCAGTTTGAAAACTGTTACTCGCTTGTTGTTGCTGTCCTAAACTACCACTAACGGTAGTAACGACAGTTTGCGTTCCTTGATTATCGAGGTAGACTCTTTGGCCCGTACCTAGCTCGCATACATAAGCCATAATAACCTCTTGATGAAAAAAATTTGTCCTGAGAGCATTGTACGGTTAAGTTGATCGCTACTGGAGTTTCTTAACAATTGTGTTATATGAGGCAAGAGGTAGGCTGCCCTTGCATCTAAAATTGCATATTTTTCAGTTAAAAAACAAGCCGTTAAACCCTCTCCCCCATCTCCCCCTCTATTACAACCTCAATGTTTTCACAGAAGCCGCACAACGATTTGAAGATTGTCTCGTGGCAAATCCAGGCGATCGCGTAGCCCAGATTTACCTAAAGCGTTGCCAAGCTAAAATAGAAGCTGATGATGTAATTTCAAACAATCCATAGTCCTTATTAGCAAGATTGGGATAACGCACTTAACCTCAATCTTCCATCTACTCCACAATCCCTCCCTATGAATTAGCCTAGAGAACCATCCAATCTCTCCAACAGTTCATTAGCCGATAATTCAGGTAATTGGGACAGCAATATTACCAATTGATCGGGTGATAACGCTAGTAAATTGGGAATTAAGTTCATCACTCTCTCATCTAATTGACCAAAGCGCATCCTCAAAGCATTTTCTGCTAGTAATCGCCTAGCTTGGTGAATACTATTTTCATCCGTAGAAAGGGCTGATAACTGCACCAATAACATCGTAAATTCAACAGCAGGTAAAGTCGATATTGGAGCAACAAAAGCTCTCAAGATTAGATCATTTAATTGACCAAATCGTACCCGCAGAAAGTTCTCCAAAATAGAACGCTGTCCTTCAATTCTTCCTTGTTCAATACCTTGTTCAATACCTTGCTGAACACCTTGTAATAATCCTTGCTCAATTCCTTTTTGTTCAGCCGCCGCTAATTGTTCTTGAAACAGGGGTGCGATCGCCATAATTAACTCCTCGTCCTCTGATTCTAATTTTTGTTCTCGATTAACACGTAAGTTAGATTGCAACTGATAAACTAATTCTAGCGTATTGATGCGTAGCGGGTCATTCACGGCCAAGGTACTCAAGGAAGCAATCGCTCTTTCTTGTACCCTCCCCTTCCCCAAAATCCTTAACCACAAAGTTTCAGGAAGTTCTGGTAACTGATGGATAACGACAATTGCTGCCCGCAAATATTCCCCTAGAAAGTAAATCCCACTGCACCAATTCTTCTCATCTAAAATCGCACCAAACCCATTTAATAAAGCCTCAGAAGCTGTGGGAGTTAGCATCCATAACTTAGGGAGTTCTCTGTAAAAACTGTTATCTCGTTTTGATTGCCGTTCTATTGAGCCTTGCACATCCAATAACTTACTCAAACAACCGCGAATTTCTGTAACAGTTACTGGATTACGAAAGGGTTCAAATAATGCACTTGTAGTTGCCATTTTGCCCAATATTCCCAGCTTGGTTATGTACTCTGGTGTAGCAGTAGTGGGTGTGAAGTAAACATCAATTTGACGAACTTCTGAAGAGACTTCGCGCCCCGGATTAACTGCACCTATTGGCGAAAGCAATTCTGACAAGTAATCTTTCGCAAATTTATCGTGAATAAATCGCGTCATTCGATTAATAATTTTTATTCTTCTATTTGATGATCCTTAAAAACCCTATAGCATTTCTCCTAGTCATGACGGACAAATTTTGAGGTTTTAGGGAGTAGAAAGTAAAGAATAAAATTCAATCTATCTCACCTATTTGAGAAACGCTATAGAATAATCAAACTCTCAAAATTAGTTGCAGAACTATTAATGGATAAAGTCCACTTAAGCCAACCGCTGACTAATAGCTTTTAGAGCAAATTGCGGTAAAGCCATCATCCGTCGCCAGCGCCAAGGTTCTTGATACAATCGATAAAGCCATTCCAAATGATTATCCCTTAACCAAACAGGTGCGCGAGATTTCATCCCACCCCAAATATCAAAACTACCCCCAACACCAATCCAAGTAGCATGAGGACATAAGTGTCGGTGCTGGGCAATCCATAACTCCTGACGCGGCACACCCAATCCGACTAAAATTAAACTCGGTTGTTCTTTTTGTAAGGTAACTTTTAATTTTTCTTCTTCTTCAGGTGAAAGATAGCCATGTTCAATTCCGGCGATCGCAAGTTCCGGTAATTCCTCTCTCCAAATGTGAACCGCTTCTTGAGCAACGCCAGGTTTACCCCCATACAAAAAAACTGGGCAAGATGATCCCAATTTTCCTGCTTGTTGCAGTATAGATTCTGCTAATTCAATTCCCGGACACCGCTGCTGTTGTCGCCCTTGAAGTGTTAAATAAAAGATTACTCCAGCACCATCGGGAACGACCAATTCTGCTTGCCGGATAATGTTAGCTAGAGCGTTATTGCACTCCGCTTGCATCACCATTTCTGCATTTAACGTGACTACATGAGTTCCCACCTTCTCCCTGAGACGAGTTCCCAGCCAGCGATCATAATCATTGCATAGGTGAACTGGGAGTCCCATCACCGGAAATTGCTCAGGTGCTTTAACCATAGATCTAGTCTTTGTATCTCTTCACACGTATTAACAGTATGAAGAGTACCCGATCCGGATGCCGAAATCTAGATGGAGGGGAGGGGGAGGGGGGGAGAGGG
>DNGI01000336.1 GCA_003486645.1 Cyanobacteria bacterium UBA11370
CCCTGCCCCCTGCCCCCCTGCCTTTTTGAAACCTCACCAAAAAACTTATTCAGCAAGCCCTACTTATTGATGAGCGTCGTGGTAGAACAGAAGCGAACCGTCTGGGCATCCGGATTACTGGCTTGCTGGGGGTGCTGGTGGAAGCTAAACAGCGATCGTTCATTCCGGCTGTTCGACCTTTAATGGATAATGTCATTGCTACATCCGAGTTTAGAGTTTCTCAAGCTCTGTATAACCAAATTTTGGCATTAGTGGGAGAATCGTAAGTCCTTAAAACTTATCCTTGATCTGCGATCGCACTTCCTCTGCTGCTACAACATAGACAACACTATGATGTTCTATATTTAAAGCTCGTTTTACTTCATCGTGGGTGTCCTGGTAATAAATGCTATCGCTCTACCAAACTTTTGTTACTCCCATAGGAAGACCAACTCGCATGAAGAACCTAGCAAAAGCTTATCATCTTCGAGGCTGTAGCTATCAATTACAACACAGGGTTTCCAGGTTGGTACTTCGTTTCTTTTAATTTCAACTTCCTTTGAGAATAAAACCTTAGTACTACGTGGCAGGACGAAAACGCCTCTCCAGAATGGCTCTTCCTCATCTATTTCAACCTCATCTGTTTCAAACTCCTGAAGTTGAGGTTGTGAGTGTGGAAGATTTTTCGATAATAAGTCTGTTGAAGGAGTTAAGAATTTGCCAGACCTTACTCTTGCTGAAGCCTGAACAAAACCAATTTTATGTCCAGAAATAGGTCGTACCAAGGTGGGTACAGTTATATCGTCAGTATCAAACTCTTCAATTGGTTCTTCAATGGTTCTCAATTGGTATGGGTAAGGTGTTAAGGACGTATTCGCACAACTCCGAAGGCGTTGAGGAAGATAATAGCTTTTAGCTCCACCGCTAAGGTGCTTAACCGGAGTTTGCGCTATCGAATGCACAGAGCTAACTACTGCAATAGGATGACCAGGGAATTTTTTTCCTCGGTTGATGAGAGTTGTTGAAGTTGTCCCTAACTCTCCTTGATTTGGCTCCAGTTCTTCAAATTGGGAAACAATTGCAGTCATAGCCTTATCCCCTCCGCTTCCAAATTTTTGTTTGAATCTCCTCGTCTGTTAAGTCAGCAAAGGCATACACAATCCATTCATGCCCTATATCAAACCAATTCTGCAATGCCTCTAGCGAAGTATAGCTTCCTATTCCCCGCACAGTAAGCACGAATAAAAGAGTTGGATGATTATTGACAAGTTCGTACTTGACTGATGTGTGTAACCTCCCAAGTCTATCAGGCAACTCGAAAACACTAGCCCAGCTAATACTTTGGGGATGGGAAAGGAATCTCTGAGGATTTGCTTTCCAAGGAAAATCACGGAAAACTTTGCCAATATCCTCAAGGGTTGACCAAGCATCCCCTTGTGGAATTTGATTAACGTAAGTTAGCTCATACTGGAGTGGCTGAACTTGTGTTAGTTCAGCTTCTGCTAAGAACGCATCAAACTTTGACAGATGCTCTTGAAACCCTTTGATCAGGCTTCCATATGTGGGATACTCGCTCTCTGGGCTAATCTTTCTCCAGTTGTGGACAAATCGATCTCCCTGAATTTGAATAATTCTCGTCCCATCATTACTAATCAGCAAGACTCTCGGCAATGGTGGAATCTCACTGAGTTCTACCATAGGCTCAGGCTCAATATCTTGTTCCCCAAAGGTTTCTATTCTGGGAGTTATTGGAGCAGCATCATCACAAAATGGATATTCAGGCTGAAATCTTTGCCATAGCAGTCCAATATGAGGGGAAAGCAATCCTTCAATTGACTTAAACAACACGCTGCAAACCATTTCCGTGACGGGTGGTTGCTCATAAGAGGGTAGTTTTTTAGTATCTGCTCCAACTATCACATCGACTGCTCCAAGTTTTTCAGCACGCTGCCCTATAGATTTATACCCTAATATCCAGACTAACTCAGTAATAAGCAGATTAATGTAAGACGGCTTTCCCTGCTGGCTATACCGATGAGCAGGCGATCGCACCCTCACCCCCACAGCATTGCCCCTCTAGTAAAGTAAAATCTTTTTACACCTCGCCTCTACCCTCCACCCACCCCATGTATTGCGATTACTTAGTACAAATTCTCACCGCCCGCGTCTACGATGTCGCCCAAGAAACCCCCCTAGACTACGCCCCAAATCTATCAACCCGACTCAATAACAAACTCCTACTTAAACGGGAGGATATGCAGTCCGTTTTTTCTTTCAAACTGCGGGGTGCTTATAACAAAATGGTGCAATTGCCACCCGATTTACTCGCCCAAGGTGTCATTGCTGCCTCTGCTGGAAACCATGCCCAAGGCGTTGCCCTCGCTGCCCGTCACTTGGGAACGCAAGCGATTATTGTTATGCCTATTACCACACCCCAAGTTAAAGTTGATGCGGTTAAAGCGCGTGGCGGAGAGGTTATTTTACATGGGAATACTTATGATGATGCCTATGCGTTTGCGCGTCAATTAGAAACTGAAAAAGGATTAACCTTTATTCACCCGTTTGATGACCCTCATGTTATTGCTGGACAGGGTACAATTGGCATGGAAATCTTAAGGCAATACCAACAACCAATCCATGCTATTTTTGTTGCTATTGGTGGCGGTGGATTGATTTCGGGAATTGGGGCGTATGTGAAACGAATACGTCCAGAAATTAAAATTATTGGTGTTGAACCTGTTGATGCAGATGCGATGTATCGATCGCTTAAAGCTGGCAAACGAGTCCGATTATCCCAAGTGGGTTTATTTGCCGATGGGGTGGCAGTGCGAGAAGTCGGAGAGGAGACGTTTTGGCTTTGTCAGCAGTATGTGGATGAAATTATTTTAGTCGATACGGATGCCACTTGTGCGGCAATTAAAGATGTGTTTGAGGATACGCGATCCATTTTAGAACCTGCGGGAGCATTGGCGATCGCTGCGGCTAAAACTTATGTGGAACGAGAACAAATTCAAGGACAAACCTTAGTTGCTGTTGCTTGTGGTGCAAATATGAATTTTGATCGCCTCCGTTTTGTCGCAGAACGGGCAGAATTTGGCGAACGCCGAGAAGCAATTTTTGCCGTAACAATTCCGGAAGAACCAGGCAGTTTGCGGAAGTTTTGTGACTGTATGGGTAAACGTAATTTGACTGAGTTTAATTATCGCATTGCAGATGAAAAAGAAGCCCATATTTTTGTGGGGGTGCAAATTGAAAACCGTGCTGATGCGGTGAAAATGGTTGCAGGTTTTGAAGCGTGCGGATTTAAAACCTTGGATTTAAGTGATGATGAATTAACCAAGTTACATTTGCGCCACATGGTTGGTGGACGTTCTGCTTTAGCTGAGAATGAATTACTGTATCGGTTTGAGTTTCCGGAACGTCCGGGTGCATTAATGAAATTTGTCGGTTCGATGAGTCCGAATTGGAATATTAGTTTATTTCATTATCGGAATAATGGGGCAGATTATGGGCGAATTGTGGTGGGAATGCAAGTACCTCCGCAGGAGATGGCAGAGTGGGAGGCATTTCTGGATACACTGGGGTATCGGTATTGGGATGAGAATAAGAATCCTGCTTATAAGTTATTTTTGGGATAAGTTAAATGGACAAAATAGACTTCTGGGGTGAAGTCAGGGAACAGGGAACTCAAGAGCAGGAAACAGGTAGAGAATTTGGTCGCTTTCATATCGACTCTCATCAATATGATGCTAAAATTGCCTTAATTGGATTGTTATTTTTAGCTTTAGAAAACTATGTTACTAGAAGACTATTTTAATTTTTTGGCTCCTGATGACATTCGGCTCAAGGGGACAAGAATCGGGATTGAAACAATTTTGTTTGACCACATTTTTCGTGCTAAAACTCCAGAAGAGATTGTTAAAACCTATCCTTCTTTAACCTTAGAACAAGTCTATGCCACTATTTTGTACTACTTGCATAATCAGCCAGCCGTTGAGGCTTACATGACTGATTGGTTAGAATGGGGCGATAAAATGCGAGCAGAACAACAGAGTAATCCTCGCCCAATTGTAGAGAGACTGCGGAAATTGAAGGCACAAAAACTGGCAAAATCAACGGATAATGCTCAAGTATCTTATTGATGAAAATGTCGATCCTACTTATACTAATCAATTGCGGCGTGTTAACCCAGATTTATTCGTGATAGCTGTTGGGGATATCACAGCTCCACCCAAAGGAACTTTAGATCCAGAAATTTTACTTTGGTGTGAAAATAAGGGCTGTATTTTAGTGACTAACAACCGCAAGTCTATGCCAGTTCACCTAGCTGCTCACATGGCTTTAAATCGTCATATACCTGGTATTTTTATCCTCAATCCCAAGTTAAGTATTGGTTTTAACCTTTTTATGCAAATACCCCAAACTGAACTAACAGCAGAAAGAAAGAGGCAAAGTCTTTATGATACTGATTTTTATGCCTGGATACAGGAACAAGCAAAACTGCTTAAAAATCAGGAATGGAATCAGCTTGATTTGCCTAATTTAATTGAGGAAATTGAGTCATTGGGAAAACAACAACGCGCTGAATTGAGAAATCGCTTGCGAGTTTTAATTGGACATCTATTGAAATGGGATTATCAATCAGAAAAACGAAGTCGTAGCTGGTTAATGACAATTCGGATTCAGCGTCGGGATACTCAAGAATTGCTGGAAGAAAATCCTAGCCTTAAGCCTTATCTTGAGGAAACATTACAAAAGATCTATGAGAGTGGTAGAGATTTAGCTGTGGGAGAAACAAATTTACCACTAAAAACCTTCCCAGAGAATTGTCCTTATACGTTAGCAGAAATTTTTAGAGACGGCTTTTATCCCGGTGAACCTGCGGCGGATGAATTGATGGAATAATAGCGATCGCTGACAAACGTTGTTCGTAGTTATAGCAGAGGGCAGTTTGCGCCGCGTTCTCGCCAAGGAGTAGGTAGAAGCTTAAAAAAATCAATGGTTTGCTGCAATTAAGAATCTCTTATCCATTAAATTTCTTCGATAGTGATTATTATCTGAAGGGGTGACAAACAAG
>DNGI01000334.1 GCA_003486645.1 Cyanobacteria bacterium UBA11370
CTGGATCTATAACGAAAGTCTGATGCACCTCATACCCAGTTGCCGTCAAAGATAGTAGATAGGAAAGACTTGGAGGACAAGGGGGACAAGGGGGACAAGGGAGACAACGAAAGTTTTTCCTCGCTACCAACTACTTTTGACCAAACCCAATCTAAGGAGATAACCGTTGAATCGTCCAGCGACCATCCTCTAAAGGGCGATAAAGTAACCTGTCGTGCAACCGACTAGGACGACCCTGCCAAAACTCAATCGCTGAGGGAATTAATCGAAAACCTCCCCACTGAGGTGGACGCGGCACAGATTTATTGTGGTATTCTTCTTTTAAATGGGATAACCGTGCCTCTAGCACCTCACGACTATCAACAACTTGACTTTGATTGGAAACCCAAGCGCCAAGTTGAGAATCCCTAGGACGGCTTTGGAAATAACGATCCGATTCTGCGGGTGAAACCTTTTCAACTCGCCCTTCAATTCGCACCTGTCGTTCCAGTTGAACCCACCAAAAGGCGATCGCTCCCCAAGGATTCTCCAACAACTGCTGTCCTTTATAACTTTCGTAGTTAGTAAAAAACACAAATCCCCGCTGATCGTAGTCTTTAAGTAATACCATCCGAGCAGAAGGTTTACCCTCCAATGTCGCCGTAGCCAGAGTCATGGCATTGGGTTCTGGTAATTGAGCTGCTATAGCCTGGTCAAACCAAATTTTAAATTGCTCAAAAGGATTAGAGTGAACATCCGTTTCACTCAACCCTTGCAATGTGTACTCCTTCCGTAAATCCGCGACGTTTTGCTCCATTTTGTCTTAATTCTCGCCGTTGTACTCATAGCCTACTGTTTCTTCCCCTATCCCCCACCCTTTCTGAGCTTTCCACAAGATTGCTAAAATTGGCAAGCGACTGTAGAGTTTACGGATTTTGGATTTTGGATTTTGGATTTTGGATTTTGGATTTTGGACTTCGGCGTGAGCGCTCAGTCGAACGATTTTGGATTTTGGATTAAGCGAATAGGCATTCAATCAGAACCTCGCTAAATGTTGTCAAACTAATTGTGGAATGGGCATCTTGCCTGTCATCTGCCCAATATAACTTACACAGGAAAAATCTAAGATCTAAAATCTAAAGTCTAAAATGTTAAATTGCTAGTTAAGGGTTTAACGAATGCGACAAATTAATTTTTTGATTATTTTTGCGGTCTGTTTGGCTCTGGTTTTGTTTAGTATGGAAAATACTGAGCCTGTGGTAATTCGCATTATTGATGGCGTTGAAATTGAAGCTCCCCTAGCTATTGAATTAATTTTTGCTATGGGGTTTGGGGCTGTTCTTGCTTGGATTTTCAGCGTTTGGACTCGGTTAACGCGCACACTTGAGTCTCGTCAAGTCCTACGGGAAATCCGCTCTAAAGATGAACGCATTCAGGAATTAGAGCAAGATGTGGAACGTTACAAAGCAGAAATTGAAGTAGAACCAGAACCCCTATCTTCATCTGAAGCAATCACAGAAGTGGCAATGGTAGAGTAGTTGTTGGTTGTTGGTTGTTGGTTATTTGTTGTTTGTTGTTTGCCTGTTGTCCTTTGTTGTTCTAATGACTAATGACCAATGACCACTCCAACACCTGCAACTGAAGCGATCGCTCTGTTAATTGACTTAGCTCAACGGGGAGAAATTAATCCTTGGGATGTCCAGGTGATTGAGGTTATTGACCGTTATTTAAGTACTTTACCTCTAGGGAGTGATACGGAAGCCGATCCCGGCGATACCGATTTATCTCAATCGGGACAAGCATTTTTGTGGGCATCGATGTTAGTCTTACTCAAAGCTGATACTCTCGAACGGTTAGAGCAGCCGGATGAGCCAGAACTGACCGAGGTAGATGAAGAAATAGATACTACTGACGGAACACGATTACCTCTGTATTTAGAACGCCATCTGCGCCGCCGTACCGCCGCACCGCCACCCAAGCGACGACCTGTCACCCTGTCTGAACTGATTGAACAGTTGCAGCAGATGGCATCTCAACTGGAAGATACCCCTTCCCGTACTCGTTCCAAGCGTCCCCGTTCACTCTCTCAGGCTAAAGCTGCCAAAGCGATCGCTCATCTAGCCCATGATGAAAATTTAACTGAAATTGCTCAACGGCTGGAAGTATTGATTTCTCGTCATTGGCAAGAATTATCTGCGGGAAAGGATTGGCTGAATTTAGAGCAGTTGTTAGAGTGGTGGACGATATCAACAACAGCATCAGCGATCGCCGATACCGAAACGGCGGTTGATGCCTCTGAAGATCCAGCACATGACCGAGTGGGTGTCTTCTGGGCACTGCTTTTGTTGTCAGCTCAGTCTAAGGTTGAATTATCCCAAGAGGAGTTCTACCATGACTTAAAAATTCGGGTGCTGGATTAACCCGATTAAGGGTGCTATCTAAGGTCAAGAGTTGTAGTTTGATTCGTGATAGTGAGATTGACTACGATAGCAAGCACTCATCCTATCAGGAGCATCTAGCGCTTGCCTACAGATGAGAAAATCCGGAATACTAGAGCTAACCTGGGTGGCTCAACCTATTCCTAAAAAGATTCAGATGTAGTCATTAATTCTTCAGTCGATGATTAACAAACCTATTGTTAATTTGCCGATTGAATGACCTGATCCCTACCATCATTCCGGTATATAGGATGAGGTCTATCCACAACAGTCCGACGTGCTAGCGACAGACTCGTTAGAATCAGACTCAATTGACCCAATCAACCATGTGTGGCATAGCTTGAGGAAAAAATATTTATGAAGGCCATGATTCTGGCGGCTGGTAAAGGGACTCGGGTTCGTCCCATTACTTACACCATTCCTAAACCATTAATTCCCATCCTGCAAAAACCTGTTATGGAATTTTTGCTGGAACTTTTACGACAGCATGGCTTTGACCAAATTGTCGTCAACGTTTCTCACCTCGCCAATGAAATTGAAGGCTATTTCCGCGATGGTCAACGATTTGGCGTTCAAATTGCTTATTCCTTTGAGGGTCGAATTGTCGATGGTCAACTTGTGGGAGAAGCGGTTGGATCAGCGGGAGGAATGCGTAAGATCCAAGACTTTTATCCCTTTTTTGACGATACTTTTGTTGTCCTTTGCGGTGATGCACTGATTGACCTTGACTTATCCGCCGCCGTGAAGTGGCATAGAGAAAAAGGTGCAATTGCCACGATTGTTACCAAATCTGTACCCAGAGACCAGGTTTCCAGCTATGGGGTCGTGGTAACCGATGAGACAGGTCGAGTCAAAACCTTTCAGGAAAAACCTTCCGTAGAAGAAGCACTGAGTACCAATATCAACACGGGCATTTATATTTTTGAGCCAGAAGTTTTAGATTATATCCCATCCGGTCAGGAATATGACATCGGCGGCGAACTATTTCCCAGACTCGTAGAAATGGATGCGCCATTTTATGCTGTGTCTATGGATTTTCAATGGGTCGATATTGGTAAAGTCCCAGACTACTGGCATGCGGTTCGGGGTGTATTAATGGGAGAGATTAAAAATGTATCGATTCCAGGTAAGGAAATCGCGCCCGGTGTCTATACGGGTTTGAATGTAGCGGTGAATTGGGACAAAGTTGACATTACAGGCCCAGTTTATATTGGGGCGATGACCCATATTGAAGATGGGGCAAAAATTATTGGTCCAACGATGATTGGTCCGAATTGTTGGGTTTGTAAAGGAGCAACCGTTGATAATAGCGTCATCTTTGAATACTCCCGTCTGGGTCCTGGAGTACGCTTAGTCGATAAGCTGGTATTTGGACGTTACTGTGTTGACAAAACGGGTGCAACGATTGATGTTCAAGCAGCGGCGTTAGATTGGCTGATTACCGACACCCGCCGAATGCCACTGTGCAACGAACCCGAAGAACAGCAGGCGATCGCTGAACTTCTTGGAAATGGGAGTTAGTTCTTAGTTATTAGCGATTGGTCATTGGTCCTTCTTGGCAGCGGATTTGATAGCGGA
Source organism: Cyanobacteria bacterium UBA11370 (assembly GCA_003486645.1). Lineage (GTDB taxonomy): Bacteria > Cyanobacteriota > Cyanobacteriia > Cyanobacteriales > Coleofasciculaceae > UBA11370. Next base: position 3,996 of record DNGI01000334.1, read on the forward strand.
TGTAACGGATGAAGGACTAATGACTAATACCTAATGATGATTGATAAACAACCAACAACTAATAACAAGCAACCAACAACTAATAACAAACAACCAACAACCAACAACTAATATAAATACGTATAACTACTAAGGCTTTGCTCGTAGTTTTGTAACAACCGTTGAGATTCTTCCAGGGTGATCCGATTTTCTTGCAATGCTTGTTCAGTGCGACGACGAATACTCTCGACTAAATCTTCAGCGTCGTACTGCACGTAACCTAAAACTTCTGTAACTGTATCCCCCTTAACGACGTGTTCAATTTCATAGCCTCTAGGTGTTAACTGAATGTGAACGGTATTGGTATCACCAAACAGGTTATGTAAGTTCCCCATAATCTCTTGATAAGCACCCGCCAGAAATAAACCTAAATAATAAGGTTCTTTGGATTTTGGATTTTGGATTGTGCTTTGTGCCGCTACACTCATCGATTTGGGATTGGAGGTTTTTGGCTGTTTCTTTTCTCTTTCTGTGTCCCTTTCTCCTACCTGTCTTAAGGGATGAAGTTCTAGCACTGATTTAACATCCCGTAAGTCAATAAATTGGTTAATCTTACCATCACTATCACAGGTGAGATCCGCTAAAATACCCCGACGTGTGGGTTCTTCGTCGAGTCGGTGGATAGGCATAATGGGAAATAGCTGGTTAATTGCCCAAGAATCAGGAACAGATTGAAAGACAGATAAGTTGACATAATAAATTGATGCCATGATTTTTTCCAAGTCCTCCAAATCGTCAGGAACATAATCTTGAGTCCTAACAATTTGCAGAATTTTTTCACAGCAAGACCAGTATAATTGCTCGGCTCTAGCACGCTGGGTTAGGCTAAGATAACCGAGATTAAAAAGGCTTTTTGCTTCTTCATTAAACTGGATAGCATCGTGATAGGCTTCTTGGTAATTCTCAACGTTGATAGTCCGGTAAGTTTCCCAAAGATTGCGGATGATTAGATGTTCTTTTTCTTGAATGGGTGTTGGTTCTCCCGGCAAAACATCACTAGTATTGAGAACATCGAAGATGAGAACCGATTGATGAGAGGCGATCGCTCTCCCACTCTCACTAATTAACACAGGTACGGGAAGTTGACGAGCTTCGCAGGCTTCCTTAACTTCAGCAACAATATCATTAGCATAATTCTGCATATTGTAGTTTTTTGAGGCGTGGAAGTTCGTTTTAGAGCCGTCATAGTCAATGGCTAACCCACCCCCCACATCTAAATACTGCATATTTGCACCTAAATTCTTCAGTTCTACATAAATTTGACTCGCTTCTCGAATCGCGTCTTTAATCACACTAATTGCCGAAATTTGAGAACCGATATGGAAGTGTAAGAGTTGTAATGAATTGAGCATTCCCGCATTTCTTAACTGATCAACACAGGAAATAATTTCTGGAATGGTTAAACCAAATTTAGCGCGATCGCCTGTTGATTCTCCCCAACGACCCGTGCCTTTTGTGGTTAATTTTGCTCGTACTCCTACCACCGGTTCAATTGCCAATTGAGCCGCGATATCAATCACTAATTGCACTTCTTCAAGTTGCTCTAATACAATTACGGGTTTGTGTCCTAATCGCGTGGCTAATAGGGCAGTTTCAATATACTCTCGGTCTTTATAACCATTGCAAATTAGTAAAGAATTCGGCGTTTTTAACGTTGCCAGAGCAATCATCAATTCAGGTTTAGAACCCGCTTCAAGCCCAAACTGATACGGCTCACCGAACCGCACCAAATCCTCAACCAAATGGCGATTTTGGTTACACTTTACGGGATAAACCCCCTGATAAGCATCACCATATTTATAGCGAGCGATCGCTTTAGCAAAACAAGCATTTAACCGCTCAATTCGGTCTTCTAAAATATCCGAAAACCGAATTAAAAGAGGCAGTCCTAAATTCCGCTGCTTGAGTGCTTCTACCAATTCCAACAAATCCAAAGACCCGCCACGATCGCCTTTAGGAGAAACCGTCACATGACCTGCGGCGTTAATTGAAAAATAGGGTTCTCCCCATCCCTGAATTCGATAAAGTTTCTCGCTATCCTCAATCGTCCAGCTAGGTCGTGATATCTCAGAATTAGGGTAATGTGAGAGTTGGGTTTCCTGGCTAATATCGATTGTAGGAGTTAGCTCTACCGTCATGATTGTTTTCAGCCTTTAATTACGGTTTGCGATCGTCACTTTAGCGCATTTGAGTCTGATTGAAGGGGAAGGGGGTGTTCCCCTGTTCTTCTTTCTCAGCTTTTCGCTACGCCTGAGTTAATTTGTCTTAGTCTCAACCGCGTGATTTAGGTGATAAGTAAAATGTGAGCGATCGCTGCTAATTTTTGAGATTCTGCTTATCACTCGGTAGTATGTAGTACGACATTTGGTAATCTAAGCTGGGGATTCTCAACAACTGGCTAGAACCCTTGATTTTTCGTTGACGTAATCACCAAAAACCTAGCTTTTACAGGCAAGCTTGAGATTGGTGCAAGATCTGAGATCCAATTGCAAACCGCTATAACAACGTAACGACCCCAAATGCCCAGAAATACCTCATTTTCAATGTTCCAAGAAGATGCTTATGTGGTTCTGGAAACGAACCAGCCAGAGCAATTTCTGACACAAGAGGAACTTCTCGAAAAACTTAAGGCAATTTTACTAACTCGGCAGGATGATTTACCGAGAGATTTGCAGAAGTTTTCCTCAGTGGAAGACCAAGCTCAGTATCTCATGGAAACCTTCTGCGAGTTAGATGTTGGTGTTGGAGAGTATTTGCAGTGGTACGTTGTGCGACTGGAAAAATGATTGGTTGTTGTTGGTTGTTGGTTGTTGGTTGTTGGTTGTTGGTTGTTGGTTGTTGGTTGTTGGTTATTGGTTGTTGGTTGTTGGTTATTTTTTTACTAGTAA
>DNGI01000335.1:0-465 GCA_003486645.1 Cyanobacteria bacterium UBA11370
GGGAGACAAGGGAGACAAGGGAGGATAGGGCTAGAAAGAAAAATATATATTTATATATATACAAAAATAGGATGTTCCTATTATGGATGATTAGGCGTACATGATAGGATTCCATCTCCTGATAGATACGCTCTGGAAAACTGGCTTCTAAACTAGTCTTAACAAACTCCAGAAGTAATCTTAGGTTATGGCATCCCCCACACCCCTGAAAGACCTAGAGTTAGTCGATTGTGCTAGAGCGAATGCTAAACAGGGAATTACAATCGCTGCTAAACAATGTGGTTATGGCGAGGATCTCAATACGTTCAGTGAAGAACTCAAGCAAGCGTGCGATCGCATGGGTATTCAAATTAATGAACTTAGGGATTTACTGACTCCACAAGATAATTTAATTAGTACAAATAGCCAGATTATTGCTCCAGATACTCCTTCTGAGCTTTAGTATTAGTTGTTGGTTGTTGGTTG
>DNGI01000335.1:699-2341 GCA_003486645.1 Cyanobacteria bacterium UBA11370
TTGTTGGTTGTTGGTTGTTGGTATCCCCGTGTCCCCACCTCAACCCCGAACTACGTTCCGCTGCGCTAACACTCCTTCTCCCCATCTCCCAATTTCAATCTCGTTGCCAAATCTTAACTGTACCATCTCTACTACCTGCAACAATCCACTGACCATTGGGGCTAATTGCCATTGATAGGATTGAACTTGGGCAATCCAGATTTAAAATATTCAATAATTTATCACTTTTTAGATGCCAAATTTTTACGATATCCCCTGCACTGCCGCCGATCAAAATTTGCTCATCAACACTAAAAATAACTGAACTCGTAGAACCTGAATAGCATTGAATACTCTTCAAAAGTTCTGCTGTAGACAACTGCCATACGTTCAGAGTTCCATCAATATAACCTGCTGCTAGAGTTTGACCATCGGGACTAATACTAAGAGAACAAATTGAACTAAGATTATTTGTAAGATTTACGAGTAGATCGGGTGGATCAAGCTGCCAAAGAGTAACAATTCCGTCACCCCCACCACTAACTAGAATTTGTCCATCGGGTGTGAGTGCGATCGCTGTTAATCGTCCAGCATCTTCTACTAGATTCCCTAAAAATTCTCCACTATCCAAACGCCATAACTTAATCATTTGGTCATAACTAGCACTAATAAGAGTTTGACTATCCGGAGTAATCACCAGCGATCGCACTGATCCCATATGACCTGTTAGAGTATGTAATAATTCTCCTGTATCTAAACTCCACAATTTAATCGTTTGATCGAAACTACCACTCGCCAGAATTCCTCCATCTGGACTGATCACAAGACAAAGCACTCCTTGTAGATGATCACAGAGAGTATAAATAGTTTCGCCTGTAGATAGGTTCCACACCTTAATAGTATGGTCGAGACTTCCACTCGCCAGAATTTGATTATCTGAACTCAGAACTAGGGAACTAACCCAATCTGAATGTCCCTGTAGAGTATGTAACTCACTCCAAGTTGGGACGATGACCTGAAGATTTATTTTTTGTTCGGAAATAGCCTCTGAATTAACAGGAAATAAAGAGGGTTCGCTCACGTTTTCTAAAGGGAAATTTGTTGGCAGTTTTGTAACTTCATCGGTAGGATATTTCCCGATATTTGATAACTGGCTATGTATAGCAGAAATATCTGCGGTTGCGGTTGCGATCGCCTGCTCTAAATGCTCAACTCTAGCCGCCAGCGAAGCACTATTGAGGTAGTCGATAACACTACGAAGAGATTGTTCTATGCTAGTTAGTTGAGCTTCAAGTTGGCGTATTTTAATAATCTTAGAAGGAGAATCAGAGGTTTCAATCTGAGCAAGATACTCTGGCAATTTTGTTTGTAAAGAGCTAATTGCCTGTTGGAATTGTTGTTGATATACAGATTGACTCTCTTGAGAAACTTGTCGATGCAATTGTGCGATCGCTGCTGTTAGCCGATGTTTGATTTGTTGCTCAAAACGTAGACGATTGATCAGATTCAGCACGAGAGCAACCAACAACGGCACTACCCCGTAAATAAATTGACCTGATGCTACTGCCACAGCCCAGCCAATCACAGAGCCAATAATAACGATACACTCCGCAATCTTTAGATGATGGTTTAGCATTTCATGTTTGTTGTTTGTTGGTTGTTG
>DNGI01000335.1:2559-10723 GCA_003486645.1 Cyanobacteria bacterium UBA11370
GTTGTTGTTTGTTGGTTGTTACCACTGACTAATGATTAATGACCCATAACAACAATTAAAGCCCCAAAACTATTTTGGCAATAGTAAAATAAATCAGTACTCCTAAAACATCAACGGCTGTTGTAATAAAGGGTGCTGACATTAGAGCGGGATCTAAGCTAAGGGAACGAAACAAAAACGGTAAGGCTGAACCTGCAACCGAGGCAAGAATAGAAATAGCCACCAGACTCATCCCAACGGAAAAAGCAACAGCGAAGTCCCCTTTAAGTAAGTAAGCCCAAAACGTGGCTACTGTTCCCAGAATTACTCCTAACATTGCCCCTGCCATCGCTTCTCGTGAAACGACTTGAAATGCTCCCATATCTCGAATTTCATCCGTGTTTAGACCCCGAATGACGACCGTCGAAGATTGAGCGCCAACATTACCACCAGTACCAGTCAGTAGGGGAATAAACGCGGCTAACGCTACCACTTGCTTCAAGATTGCTTCTTGGGAATTAATGAGTGTGGCAGTTACACTATTGGTCAGTAATAAAACAAATAACCAGACCACTCGTTTACGCGCAACCGTGATTAAATTCGTTTGAAAATAATTGTCACCTCCCGATTGCACACCACCACCCAACGCATAAATATCTTCCGTGGTTTCTTGTTCCAAAATGTCCATCACATCATCAATCGTGACAATACCAACCAAACGCTGTTCCCGATCAACTACAGGAACTGCGAGAAAGTCATAGCGCTGAATTAGCCGTGCCACGTCCTCTTGGTCAGTATCGGTATGAACATAAACCACATCACGGGTCATAATTTCAGCCAAGGTTTGTTGAGGCTGAGAAATGACTAAATCTCGCAATGAAACAATACCCGTCAAATGTCGGGCGGCATCTGTAACATAGAGATAATAAATGGTTTCAGTAACCGTCGCTAAACGGCGAATTCGTTCTAGTGTTTCCGCAACCGTTAATGTTTCTTTAAGGGAGACGCATTCCGGGGTCATGATCCGCCCCGCTGTATCGGCTTCATAGCCTAATAACAGCGCTGTTGCTTGTCGTTCTTTGAGACTGAGTTGTTCGACGAGACGGCGGACAATTTTGGCAGGTAATTCATCAAACAGGCGTACTCGGTCATCGGGAGACATTTTATCAACGATATCGAGTACTTCCTGACTCTTGAATTCCTCAATCAGCGCCTGTTGAACGCTAGAGTCAAGATATTCGTACACCTCGATCGCCTCCGCTTTGGATAGTAATCGAAAGGCAATCAGTTGCATCGCTTCTGGCAATCCTTCAATCGCCTCGGCAATGTCCACAGGTTGTACGGGTACGAGTAAGGCTTTCGCGCCTTGAAGGTTCTCTTGTTCCAGCATGATTTGCAATTGGCTACGAACCAACTGCCTTAATTCACTGCGCGATACCGTCTGGAGGGGAATTTGGTTTTCGGTCAAGGCAAGCCCTCCTATTAAGTCCTACATTGAGTGCTGCCTTCAGTCTAGGGGTTCATGATACCAAGTGGCTTTCTCAAGGGGAGGGGAGTGGGGCGAGTGGAGGGATTTCCATATGATCTCTGGATAATTACGCTTAATCAAATCTCTCCCCATCTTCACCATCAATCTTCATTATCGGTATTTAACCGGACATAATATCACTGATCACTGGTGACTGAGACTAGGGGGTTTGAAGCCGATGAATACTTGCAGTTTACGCAAACTTTATACAAGTTTTACCAAAACTTTAAACCAGTAACAAATTTTCATTCCATAATGAATATAACCTCAACAATTACACCTAATTAAATCATGAAAATAATGGGAAACACCCTATTAAAGCAATTTACGATCGCGGCTACTGGTGCATCTATTTTGACTTTTGGAATTGGTTCTCTTGAAGCTAACGCTGCCAACCTCGTTACTAACGGTAGTTTTGAAGAGGGTGGGCGTAAAGATTTATTCGTTGAAGTTGGTTCTGATGAAATTCCTGGTTGGACTATTAGCCAAGCGCGGATAAATATACATTCGGGATTCTGGAATGCCCTTGGTTCAGATATTTCTGACCAAAGCTATGATTATAATTCTATCGATTTGGACGGAGGATTTGGTGACGTAGGAGCAATTTCTCAAGTTATCAATACCGTTGTTGGTCAAGCCTATAACTTAAGCTTTGCTATGGCAGGTAACTATTACGAGTTCGAGAATATTCCTCGACAAATGGAAGTCTTCTGGGGCGCTCAAAGTTTAGGAATCTTTACCCACACATTTAATGGTAGCGAAACTAATGTAGACTGGGAACTTTACGAAGTTAACGTTATAGGTACTGGTAGTGACGAACTGAAGTTTGTCAGCTTGAGTGGTGCTAATGCTGCTTTTGGCCCTGTGGTTGATGATATTTCTGTTGAAGTTGCTCAGAGTGTTCCCGAACCTGGATCATTACTGGGTTTAATGGCGATCGCTACTTTAGGAGGTGGTTCCTTACTAAAACGTAAACAGCAACAGTAAATTAAACTTTTAGGTTTTTTTGATAAAATATAGTGGTTTTTGCTTGGATGAAGTACTTTTATCCAAGCGAAAACTTTTATACTTCAAGATAAACTAATTAAAATTTTGACAGCTATCAAAGGCTCTTTCTTCAGCATCTTGAAGCGTTTGAATGACATCAGCCCTGCTAATCGTGTCTTGGTCTGTGGGTTTCTCAGCGAATGCCTCTAGGAAATCATTATATTGAGTTTGGGCTGCCTGTACAGCAACTTCTGCTTCCCTACAGGTTGGAATACTCGCTTGCTGCTGGGACTGATTCACACAGCTACAACATAAACTGAGTAACACTAAAGTTGTGACGTTTAACTGGGCTTTATTTTTTAGCTGAATGTAGAACGCTGTAAATTGCATGACTGTAGATGGAACTTGAGAAGCAGGCATACTCCAAACTACTCAAGGTCACAGCAATTTCAGGACTATTCAGTAAGTAGGTGGGAAAAACACAACTATCTCACAAAACTCAAACCGATGGGAAGCCCTTACAAGGATAAAGGACTAATGACCAATGATTGCTCTTACGATTTCACGAAAAAGTTTAGCTACTTATTGAATTCGTTCGAGACTTTTACGAAGCTGTTGCTCCTGGCGTTTGAGTTGGGCAATGAGTTCAGTCTGCTGAAAGGCGATATTTCCTTGATTTAGCTTTGCTTGTCCCCTCAGTTTCTGAGCGAGTTGGTAACAAAATTGGCATCGTTCGAGAATTTGTAGAATTGAAGGGGCAAATTTACCAAATAACGCTTCATCTTCGGCGGTAAATCCTTGGATATCAACTCTCCGGAACAAATCATCGTCGGGGTTATAGTTTAGTTTTAATTTGTTAATTAATTGCACAACAGCAACTAAATCTTTTTGTCCATTTAAGAGCGGCCAAGCTAAAATTGTATAAGTGCGATATCCAGTTCTTTTATCCGTACTCTTGGCAATTTCAGAGCGCGGATCATCATAAACATCGAAAGGAATATTGATCACTTCTAAAGAGGTTGCTGCTAAACTGGCAATTCCTCTATCGGCAGGCATATCAATAATTAAACAGCCTCCTGATCCATCCTCAGCAATGAGAGAACCGAGTTCTTGTTTTTCTTGATCGAGTAAAAAAATGCTAGTCCGATCTGCCCTCAGCAAATTTCCGGCTTTGCGGGTAAGGCGGCGTAGCAGTTCACAAAGAGTACTGACTAATTCGTTGAGGGCTTGGTCAACTGCACCCACTCCCAACGTCGGATTAGGATAGGAGAGTACGTCATCAAACGTTATCTCTCCTGATAAAGTTGAAGCTGAGTTTTCTTGCATATCCAAGCCAGAAACTCTTCGCCAGTCAAGTCCCAATAGCTGACAAATTTCTACAAAATTCAAACCCTTAACAGGTTGACCCTTCAGGAAGAGATGAATAAGGTGGGGAGATATTCCTAATTGTTCTACTAATTCGCGATCACGTCCCTCACTTTTGCGCTTCCAAGCCAAGTTGACTTCTTGAATGTACGAGGGATGCACACTATAGGATTTTAACATATCTTTTTGAGCATCCGAAATCTAATCCAATCATAAAATAAGCCATTCAAAATTCAAAATTTAAAATTCTCACGGATCAAATTCGACATAATCAAAGCTTTCAGGGATTGCCACAATGCAATTTGAGGGCAAAATCTATTTAGGATACCTTCTTGACAACACGCTTGTCACGTTTAGTGATATAGAGACTCAAACCTTTAAGGAGACGACGAATAGTGTTATCAAAATTACATTTTATCAAATGTAATTAGGCTAACATACTCAGCCATTCGACAATAGGTGTGAGGACAAATGATTAAGGCTGCAACGACCTGGAAGGATGACCTGACCAGGACAACAACTTTTTGGCTATCTTTATTGGTGTGTCATAGTCTGTTACAGGTTATACCATCGGTAGCGATCGCTTTAGAAACAAATCAGGGGTTGGACAGTGAGCAATTACCTGTTACCAATGACCTAAACTCTGTAAGTGAGAACCCTCCATTGGATACGGTTGAAGTATCAGATGAAACACTGATCCTAGAGGAGATTACCTCAGTCGCAGAATTGGGTTTAGAGGAGGAAGAAGTTGATAGTAAGGATGGGATATTACAGGTGACAAATGTATCCCAGTTGAGGGATGTTTCTCCTGGAGATTGGGCTTTTGAAGCGTTGCGATCGCTGGTAGAACGCTATGGTTGTATTGCTGGATATCCAGATGGTACATTCCGGGGTAATCGTGCGATGACACGCTATGAATTTGCGGCGGGTTTGAATGCGTGTTTGCAGCAAATTGAGCGACTAATTGGGACTGGTTCTGATAACCGGGAGGATTTAGTCACTCTGCAACGATTGATTCAAGAATTTGAAGTGGAACTGGCAACAATAGGTTCACGGGTTGATAATTTAGAAGGTCGTGTTGAGTTTTTAGAAGACCATCAATTCTCCACAACAACAAAACTCAATGCCTTAGCTTTTGTTAACCTAACAGGTGCTTTTGCAGATGATGATGTGAAAGTAGAAGTTAGTGATTTGAATACTCGTCTTGAACTCAGAAGTGGCGGACGAGATGCCAAGGGAAAACCGATTGTTCAAGAGATCGAAGACGATCCGGAAATTACGTTAAGCAATTTAGTTTGGCTAACTTTTAATACGTCTTTTACGGGTCGAGATAGCTTAGTGACTCAACTCGCTGCGGGGAATGGCGAATCACCAGCAAATGTCTTTGCTTCAGGGGGGCTTTTTAACACATTTGGTGTTCCTTTTACTGACCAAACCGCTGGTATTCAAGGCGAAGATAATGATGTTATTATTCGGGAATTCTTCTACAGTTTTCCGGTTGGTGACAAAATTCAGGTAACGGTAGGGCCTCGCGTGAATTGGTATCGCTATTTTGATGGCAATGCCTTTAACTTTTTCTTAACAGGGACAAGTAGTTTTAACTCAATTGGTAGTACTCTAAGTAATGCAATTGACCGAGGTTCGGGAGCGGTTGTTACTTGGGATATTAACGATCAATTTCGGTTGGCGGTTGGTTATTTGGGTGAGAATACAGAGTTTTTACCGGGTGGTTTGTTTAATTCTTCTTCTAATCCAGCTCAAGGTTTGTTCAACGGAACCAATACACTTACGGCTGAATTAACCTTCTCTCCTACTGATACTATTAACGTTCGGTTGATGTACAATCGTTCTAATATTAAGCAAATTTTTGGAACGGTTGGAGGTGCGATTGGAGAACCACTTTATGGGTTAGCGGATGATGGGTTTGGAGGACCATTGCGTAGTGCTAATGCGGATACTTTTGGGATTAATTTTGATTGGTTAATTACTCGTCGTATTGGTGTCTTTGGACGCTATACTTATGGGAGTACTAATTTAGATCCGAGAAGGTCAAGTTTGCCGGATGGTGAAGTTAATGCTCAATCGATTCAGTTGGGATTAGCGTTTCCCGATTTGGGGAAGGAAGGCGCGTTGGCAACGTTATCTTATGTTATCCCGTTTTCGGTACTGGATGGTCGTAAGTTTTTGATTTCTGGTGGGGGTGATGGGGGTGTACAGTATGAGTTTGAAGCGGCTTATTTTTATCCGTTGACGAATAATGTTTCGCTGGTTCCCGCGTTTTATTTGATTGGAAATCCTAATAATTTTAGTGATAATCCTAATATCTATGTGGGGAATTTAAGGGCACAGTTTAGTTTTTAGTAACGGCTGTGGCAACGGCTGTGGCAACGGATGGGGTAGCGGATGTAACGGATGGGTTATTGGTGAGGGTTATAGTTAATTTGTCCGTTACATTGGCTACTATTTAGGTGGTGGTTTTTTGATTAATTTAGTTGGGTGTTAATTGTTTCTTTCCTAACGCAACAGCCATGGAACCGATCATAACTAAAATTGCTCCGAATCCTCCTAGTAGGGTTAAATGATCGGGTGGAATTAGGGTAGGGGTTAACCAGGAAACAGCCCAAATGGATATTACGGTTACAATGGGTGTTAAGGCTAAAACTGCACTGACTCGTGATGCTTCCCAGTGATCTAATGCTTCGGCTAGCGCACCGTAAGCAATTAATGTATTTAAACCGCAAAATAGTAGGATACTCAGATGGTAGGGACTCAATGTGAAGAGTATTTGGGGGGCGGAAAAGGGTGTGAATAATAGCATACAGCCGCCATAAATGACTAGCATTATGCTGGAGGAGGGGAATTTTTGTAGTAACTGTTTCTGTGCTAAGGCATAAATGGCCCATGCTATTGCTCCTAGTATAATGATACAGTTTCCTAGCAGATAGGTTGATTGCGATGTTAGCACGGTTTTCAATTTTTCATGGAAAAAGAGGGCAAACCCTAATGTTAAAATTCCTAAGCCTAACCATTGTTTGTAAGTATAGCGTTCTTTGAAAACTGCTAATGCTCCCACTCCAAAAAGGACGGGTGCGAGTTGAATGAAAACTTGGGCGTTTGTGGGTGAGGTTTGGGCTAAACCTTGGAGGTAAAATAGGTAATTCAACCCTAAAAATAAGGTGGCGATCGCTAATAATTTTAGGGATGTTGAGTAGAGTGTTTGAGGGTTAGGAAGTTGTTGTCTTGCAGTTAGGTAAATAGCTAAAAGTGCAAAGGCGATCGCAAAGCGAAACCAAGTAAGTGTGTAGACATCCAGCACCTCAAGCATTATCGTTAAGGCAATGGGTAGAATTCCCCACAGAAAAACAGCCAAAAGTGATAAGGTTAGCCCCAATTGCCAGCGCCCTGATGTGTTATGGAGTTGCATGAGTAGCAGTGGTTTTTTTGCTTCGTTATCCTTGGCAAACGAACTAGAGACTATAGCCGTTGTTTCAACTATAGCGGTTGTTTGAAGGTATTACACTACAATTATATTACAATCAGTAAAATATGGCACTCCACAGGAGGTAATATCATTTTTGCTTAAATACTTATAATTAGGAATGAAACGGGGATGCAAAGAGTTTTTGTTAATAAGTAATTAGCCGTACATACTATAATGTGGCGATACGGCAAGGAGTTGGTTCAAGGATCAAGCTAACAATTCATCCATGGTTATATTAAATCCTTTTAAAACAGTCTGAGTATTAATAATTTCTCCAACCGTTAATAACAGATGTTGTTCTTGAGTAATTACAATAATCCATAAACTCTCAGGAAACACTAACCAAACTTCCTGACAACCGGATTCTAAATACTCTTTCGCCTTAGCAAATAACTCTTCACCACTATCATCAGGAGAGGCAATTTCAGCAATTAATGGGAAACTCTGAGGGAGTGCTGTAACCCCTGCATATTGAGTTACTAGTTCTGGTGTGAGGTAAGATACATCTGGACGACGACCTTGTTTATTTGTGCGACAAAGTGCTTCCGTATAAACTTCTCCACCTTGACCACTGGATATCATATGATTTCTCCAGTAGTAACTAAGCTTTGCTTGAACCTGACCGTGCCTTAATGTCATACCTGTTTTCTCAATCAGTTGTCCATCAACCCACTCATTATTATCAATGGGATGACGTAAAAAATGGTCTAGGGAGATAGTTGTTTGTTCAATAGTAGCGATCATGTTTTTGTTGTTGGTTGTTGGTTGTTGGTTGTTGGTTGTTGGTTGTTGGTTGTTGGTTGTTGGTTGTTGGTTGTTAGTTG
>DNGI01000335.1:10923-15879 GCA_003486645.1 Cyanobacteria bacterium UBA11370
TTGTTGGTTGTTGGTTGTTAGTTGTTAGTTGTTAGTTGTTAGTTGTTGGTTTTTGGTTCTCAGTTACATTAGTAATTTACTCCCCCATCCCCCCATCTCCCCACTCTCCTAACAATGATCCTAATTATTCTGACTGAGACTTTAATCGCCAACCGGATTTAACAACTTGACGCGATCGCGCGATTACCAAGCAATTATCAGCTACATTTTCTGTCACGGTAGAACCTGCTGCTACGGTTACATCATTACCTAATGTTACAGGTGCAACCAAAACACTATTAGAACCCGTCTTGGTGCGATCGCCTATTTCTGTTCGATGCTTTTTCACGCCATCGTAATTAGCAGTAATCGTTCCGGCACCAATATTAACTCGATTTCCTAATGTTGCATCTCCTAAATAAGATAAATGAGCAACATTAGTGCGATCGCCAAGCTGACTATTTTTCAGTTCTACGAAATTCCCGATCCGACAAGTTTCACCTACCTCTACATGACCTCGTAAATGAGCATAGGGACCAATGCGAGTACCGTTTTTAACTATCGAATCAGTAACTACAGAATACTGTACCGTTACAGTCTGACCTAATTGACTATTTTCGATTAAACTTCCTGGACCAATTCGACTACCTGAACCAATAACTGTATTTCCTCGTAAATGAGTTTGAGGCTCAATAATCACATCCGGTTGTAATTCTACCGTATCATCAATGGTAATACTATCGGGGTCAATTAGTGTTACCCCAGCCTGCATCCAATTATCCTTTACCCGTGTTTGTAAAATCTTGTACGCTTCGGCTAACTGTTTGCGATCATTAATACCCAGAATTTCTTGATAATCTTCAACATCGATTGCCATTACACGGTCTAAGTAACCAACCGCATCTGTTAAATAATACTCGTTCTGATCATTATTCGCCTGAAGTTGCGGCAGAACTTTAGCTAATTTTTCCCAATTGAAGCAATAGACCCCTGCATTAATTCGGCAATTTTGCTTTTGTTCTGGCGTACAATCTCGATCCTCTATAATCTCCTTTAATAGATTTTGTTCGTTACAAAAAACTCGCCCATATCCTTGAGGATTCGGCAATTTTGCAGTTAACAGGGTAGCCGCATTTTGATGAGTTTGATGTGTTTCCAATAGCTGTTTAATCGTATCAGGTTGCAGTAGGGGAACATCTCCATTCAATACCAACAAATCCCCGGTGAATCCTTCTAAATGGGGTAGCAGTTGTTGAACAGCATGACCCGTTCCTAATTGCTCATGTTGTTCAACAAATTCAATACCTGAAAAGCCATCCAACGATTTTTTGACTCGTTCAGATTGATAGCCAACTATCACCAAACACCGCAACGGATCAACGGTAAAACAACTATTGACAACTCGTTCAACAAGTGATAATGAACCCAAATTGTGACAGACTTTGGGCAGGTCAGATTTCATCCGCGTCCCGCGCCCTGCTGCTAGAATCGCTACTGCAACCATAATTAACCAGTTGTTAGTTGTTCGTTGTTAGTTGTTTGTTGTTAGTTGTCCGTTGCCTGTTGTCTATTGTGTTTAACAATGACAAATGACCAATTATGCCAACCCAACTAAATTAGCACTTAACTCCCACATCCGCTCCCCTTTTTCATCATCCCGTGCTTGAGGAGAAACCTTTTGCACAAATGACTTACCCTCCTTCTTCTGACGATTGCCCCAACTCCAATAAGCACCCGATTGTTTATACTCCGGATCAGCAACCACCGCTGCTACCCGTTCCCCTGCTAATTCTTGAGAGACATACCCTCCAGTAATATACTTTTGAAATAAGGGGAAAAGTTTCTGAAATAGAGGATAGTGGTTTCTAAATAGCGGCGTTTCTGCCACACATCCTGGATAGAGAGACGTGAAGATAATTCCTGTTGGTTGATGATAGCGCCGATGCAATTCTCGCATGGTTAAGATATTGCAAACTTTACTATCTTTATAAGCTTTAACAGGTTCAAATTTTTTGCCATCAATCATTGAGATTGGGTCTTTAAATCCTGATGCTAAACCCTCTAGATTTCCTAAATCAGGTTGCGGTGGAATCTTCCCGCCTAATTCATCGGGATTGTGTGTTACTGTTCCTAAAATAACCAGCCTGCGATCCGGAGAATAGGACTTCCTCAAATCCTCAAGCATGAGGTTAGAGAGTAGAAAATGACCGAGATGATTCGTAGTTACAGTCAATTCGTAGCCTTCTGGACTTCGCAATGGTTCTTTTATAAGAGGCATATAAATTGCTGCATTACACACCAAAGCATTCAGTGATTTGCCAGTTGCTCTGAAGTCATTCACAAACTTCCGCACACTTTCCAAGGAACCCAGATCAATATACATAATAGTGTAGCTGTCAGAGGGCATTCCTACCTCTTGAGCGGCTTTTTGTGCCTTCTCTAAATCCCGACAAGCCATGATGACGTGCCATCCCCGTTTAGCAAGGGCTTTCGCTGCATATAAACCTACACCCGAAGAAGCACCTGTGATGATGACTGTTGAGTTTCGTTCTTGTGCCATTTTGTTAAAACTGCATTGATTGCGGTTGACCGTATCTATGATCTCAGACCTGATTTATAAAGTAAAGATAAAAGCGTGGGTTCAACGGTATTCTAGTATTTATAGCAATCGCCAAGACGACTCTTGAGATCAAAGAAGTTGTGTTAGTTCTCAAGCGTATCGTCCCAGAATGGTTTTTCCCTGTCTAGCCTATTAGGTGATTGCTAATTGCTAATTGCTAATTGCTAATTGCTAATTGCTCAGAGATTTAAGGGGAGGCAAAAATCAGTAAAAGCAGAGTTTTGACAAAACTAGCATTGAAAAAAATTATTATAATCATAAGAATATTGTTTTTCGTGATAATAAGACTGATAGTGTTAATCTATTGTGCCTCTAAATTTTAGGTTATTCGTTAAGGAACAAACCGTCAAACCATTTCCCTGTCTTCTCTTCCTCCATCTTGCCATCGGTTTAAACACACCATTAAAAGCGCGATCGCTTAACCTCATCCGTACATTCTTTCGCTCACCTGATCTAGACCATTTCTTGCATTGGAGACCTCATACCGCTTATTCTCAATAGGAGATACCTGTGAATTAATTCGTAAGACCCAATAGGCAACTCCCGTGTTAGAAGAAGCGTGTGTATTCGCAACCATACTGTGCGGATTTTTCGGCATCATCCTTAAAAAGAACCTGGTGATGAAGATCATCTCCATGGATGTAATGAGTACAGGGGTGATCGCCTATTACGTGCTGATTGCATCGCGGAATGGCTTGTTCACACCTATTGTTTCAGATGTCAACAATGGCGCTTACGCCGATCCAGTTCCCCAAGCCGTCATATTAACAGGGATTGTGATCGGCTTTTCAATTCAGTGCTTAATGCTGGTCGGTGTCATGAAACTGGCACAGGATAATCCGACATTGGAAAGCAACGAGATTGAGAAGAACAATACCCCATGAATACCCTTAGCATTGCCTGGATCGGACTCCCATTTGTTGTGGGGTTCATCATTTATCTGCTGCCGAAACTGGATCGCTATCTCGCCTTCAGCATGGCGCTAGCTTCCGCTGGATATGCAGCGTGGCTATTTATCGATCGCTCTCCGTTAACCCTGCAATTACTAGATAATTTTGGAGTTACCTTAGTCATTGACGAGTTAAGCGGCTACTTTATCTTAACCAATGCGATCGTCACGGCTGCCGTTATTCTCTACTGTTGGCAAAGCGGGAAAACAGCCTTTTTTTATGCTCAAGCCATCATTTTACATGGCAGTATTAATGCCGCCTTTGTCTGTGCCGACTTTATCAGTTTATATGTCGCACTAGAGGTCAGTGGTATTGCCGCCTTTCTCTTAATCGCTTATCCCCGAAGCGATCGCTCAATTTGGGTCGCCTTGCGCTATCTCTTTGTTAGCAATACCGCTATGTTGTTTTATCTGGTAGGGGCAGTACTCGCCTATCAGACGAATCATTCCTTTGGCTTTGCCGCGTTGCGAGGCGCACCTCCGGAAGCCCTTGCCCTAATCTTTTTAGGTTTATTGATTAAGGGGGGAATCTTTGTATCGGGATTGTGGTTGCCCTTGACTCACTCAGAATCTGAAACTCCGGTATCGGCAATGCTATCAGGAGTTGTGGTTAAAGCGGGTGTCTATCCCTTGGTGCGTTGTGCCCTAACCTTAGAGGAAGTTGATCCAATTGTACGGATCTTTGGGGTTGGTACTGCCCTTTTGGGAGTGTCCTATGCCGTGTTTGAAAAAGATACCAAGCGAATGCTGGCGTTTCACACGGTTTCCCAATTAGGGTTTATACTCGCTGCACCGGAAGTAGGCGGTTTTTATGCCCTAACCCACGGTTTGGTTAAATCCGCACTGTTTCTAATCGCAGGTGCCCTACCGAGTCGTAACTTCAAGGAGTTACAACAGAATCCCATGAGTACGCCAATTTGGATTGCCTTGGTTATGGCTAGTTTCTCAATCTCAGGCTTTCCCATGTTATCTGGTTTTGGGGCAAAGGTGTTGACTATGAAGAATTTATTACCCTGGCAAGTGATTGGGATGAACGTTGCAGCACTAGGAACCGCTATTTCCTTTGCTAAATTTATCTTTCTGCCCCATAAACAAGAGGGACAAGGGAGTATCAAACCTGGTTTTTGGTCAGCGGTGATTTTGTTAATCGGTGGCTTGATTGTGGCGAATGTGGTGTACTACGAGGCTTATACGATTGAGAATATTGCTAAACCACTGGCGATTATTGCTATTGGCTGGTTAGCCTATTTGTTGATTTTTAAACGAACCGTCATCAAACTCCCCCGTGTACTTGAGCAATTTGACCATCAGATTGGGATGATGAGTTTGATGTTGATCTTACTCTTCTGGATGGTATTCGATATCTCCATAAATTAGGTTTTCACTTAAGCTGTCACGCCTTTAAATT
>DNGI01000335.1:16105-38998 GCA_003486645.1 Cyanobacteria bacterium UBA11370
GGTTTAAATGACGAACAGCTTAAACAGGATAAGGGTTTCAGGTTCTTTTTCACCAGAGGTCTATTAGTATGATTGGGCATCTGAATCTAATATTGCGGCTGGCGATCTGGTTTCTACTCACGGCTAATCTGAGTGTGGCAAATATCATCATCGGGGTCAGCATCGCACTCTTATTACCGGGACGACCCAGAACTCCGGAAGCCTTAAAAGACTGGCTGCGGGCACTGTGGGAAACTCTCGTGGCGATTCCCCAAGCCTATCTGGAAGCCTTTGAAATAATCCTGCGTCCCCATAATTACGAAGATGTGACGATGGAACGAGTCAAACCTGGACGGACACCTGGACTGATCTTCCTAGATATATTTCTGATCACCTTTACACCCAAGACTGTGGTCTTGAAATACCACGAAAATGGCTGGTACGAAGTTCACTGGGTACGACGGAGGAAAAAGGTATGAAATGGGCATTAATTGCAATGATTCTGGCTATGCTGATACCGATGTACGAGGCTTGGCAGGATGAGAATATCTGGCAGAAGATGTTGGCATTTGCCAGTGTCGCCACCAAGGCATCAATCATACTCCTAGTTGTATCAGTCTTACGGGATGATTGGATGCTCGGTGTGGTAGGAGTCATCATCCTGAGTGTCGGTAATGCCGGATTAATGTTGTTGGCACAAATCCTTAAACGCCTGAATGAAGTATGATCAACGCACTTAGTTACACCTGCATAGGTATAGGAATTTTCTTCTGGTTTTGGGGAACCGTTCCCTTGGTTGGCGATCGCTCGGTATTATTCAAGCTACATACTCTTTCGGTTGCCGATACCCTAGGGAGTATGCTTATCCTCGTTGGACTACTCCTTCCGAAGATACCCAGCGAATGGCCCTTACTCATCCTTGGCATTATCACCTTAGCAATCTGGAATACAGTGTTGGGGTATGTATTGGCATACTGTTCCAGCACGGGAGGGAACGATGACTGATAGTTATATCTATGTCATAATCGCCCTGCTGCCGTTGTCTGCGTTGATGCTAGTACTTCAGGCAAACCCATACAATGCTTTGGTCATCCAGGGAATAGTGGGAGCAGTAGCAACATTAGTGTACGCGGTTTTGGGAGCGCCCGATGTGGCTTTGACTCAAGCCTTGGTGGGTACAATGCTGGCAATTACACTGTATGCGATCGCGGTGCGTTCATCCTTGGTCATGCGTCTGGGTGTACTGGAAGATGGGGCAATCAAGACAGCGGATGAGTCTTTACCCGATGGCAAAACAGAACCGGATTTTAGCCAACTGATGAATGACTTACGCACCATTTTAGGCAAACACTATATGCGTCTTGAGTTAGTTCCCTATACGACTAGGCAAGCTTTGCATCGGGCGCTAATGGATAAAGAAATCCATGCTACCTGTACTCGATGGTTGGGACTAGAACAGGATGAAGACGTGGCAACCAGTAGGGACGAAAAGCAACCCTATCATACGGCGACTCGAATTCGACGACTCTATGACATCCTACAAGCCGAACTTGCATCACCGACCACTAGCCTAACCTACGTAAATGCAACAGATTTAGGGGAGAAGCAGCCATGAAATGGGTCTACATTGCAGCTGGAATAGCACTGTACGTCAAATTCCTCGTCATGCCTAATCCCGCACCGGACTTATCACTCTCGATTGTCCAAACCCTTGTACAAGAAAGTGGAATTCCCAATGCCGTAACGGCTGTCATTCTCAGAAATCGGCTGTATGACACAATCTTTGAAGTAATAGTATTTACGATCGCCGTCATGGGTGCCCATTTTCTGCTAGCGAATGAAAGACCGTCCTGTGCAATCTATCAATTTACTGATCAACCCTCCATTGTGATGGCACGTCTGGGAGCAACTATTGCTGCGTTGGTGGGTATTGAACTAGCGATTCGAGGACATCTCAGTCCGGGTGGTGGTTTTGCCGCTGGAGTAGCAGGTGGAACGGCGATCGGACTCATTGCGATTACTTCATCTCCAGAGTGGATGCAGGGAATTTACCAGCGCTGGCACGCTGCAACCTGGGAGAAGATTTCAGTCCTGGTTTTTATTATTCTATCGGTGATCACCCTATCTGGATACGAGTTACCCCACGGAGAATTAGGCGCACTATTCAGTGGTGGGGTTGTCCCGTTACTTAATATTCTGGTAGGGATAAAAGTGGCGTTGGGTTCGTGGGCGGCTATTTTGATTTTTATTCGTTATCGGGGATTGTTGTGAGGATGGGGGATTTACCAGTTTTTGTTTAGCCCGAATTGACCTTCAGTATGATCGGAGAATACAGGGCAATAAACTAAACTTACAACACCAGCAATGGTTAAAACACCTCCTCAACAAAAACCTTCATCAATTCCACCCTTGGAAAGTGGCGATCGCTTAAATCGTTATCAATTTGAGCAACGCTACAATGCCATGCCTTATCTTAGGAAAGCTGAACTGATTGAAGGAGTTGTCTACGTGCCTGCTGCATTACGTTTTAGAAGTCATGGTCAACCTCATGGAAATTTGATCGTTTGGTTGGGCAATTACAAGATTGCGACACCAGGTATTGAGTTAGGAATTGAACCCACTGTTCGTTTAGATTTGGACAATGAACCCCAACCCGATGCCGTGTTGATGATTGAGGAAGAAGCTGGAGGGCAGGCGCGGTTAAGTGAGGATGATTATATCGAGGGCGCACCGGAATTAGTAGCAGAAATTGCCGCCAGTAGTGCCGCAATTGATTTAGGTGATAAAAAAAGAGCTTATCGTCGTAATGGGATTAGAGAATATATTGTTTGGCAAGTATTTGAGCAGAAATTGGATTGGTTTTATTTACAAGAGGGAGAGTATGTTTTACTGCCAATTGATCAGGATGGTGTGATTCGGAGTCAAGTGTTTCCGGGTTTGTGGTTGGCAGTGAATGACTTATTGAGTGGGAATATGGGGAGAGTTTTAGCGGTGTTGCAGGAGGGGTTGGCGGCATCGGAACATGAGGCATTTGTGCAGGAGTTGGGGAAGTAGCGATAGTTTGGCGATCGCTAGATACTATCAAAATAGCTTCTTATCGATGTTAAACTGCGTTATTCAGTAGTATTAGCAAAATTGCTGTGCAATCAATCCTCTTGCTTTAATGCCAACAAACGACTCTGAACTGCCAATCCAAGCTCGGAGAATACTGGATGCGATCGCCTTCACTCCCTTTGAGCAATGCCAACCCTTGAGCCGCGAGTTTGGCGACATTCCTGCTCGTCCTGGCATCTATGCAATCAGGCACAAAACCGATGGGTTACTCTACATCGGTAAAACCAAGAGTCTACGAGGACGCTTCAGTGGCGGACACAAGGCTTTTTTGTGGGCATGGTTGGACAAATACAGTGATGAAGACATTCGGATTGCAGTGCAAGCAATTTCTCACTGGGAGAACCCTGCGTTACTATTGGAGCTAGAAGCCATCATTTTAAGAGCCACTGAACCCCCTTACAACGTCCAAATTCCAGCCGAAAGGTGAAGCTATGCAAGCCAAACTTCAGGAGCAACTTTCTCCCACGGATGCCGAAATCATTTTGGGACGACTGCCTGAGCGAATTCGAGCAGCTTTAATTGCCCGTGCTGCGGAAATTGACTATCCAATTGAAGCAGTCATTGAGATGGCGATCGCCAGTTTCCTCGACACAGAGGCACTAGGTTTTGCAGATTGCAAACCGGGACGTGGATTATAAAGGAAATATCGCAGTGGTCTAACGATTGTCAGCTGATGAGGATGGGGTATTCGCACTCAAGTGTTTCCGGGTTTGTGGTTGGCAGGGAATGACTTATTGAGTCGGAATATGGGGCGAGTTTTAGCGGTGTTGCTCCGAAGGGTGGGCTGCAGAGGCTGACGATAAGTCGAATAAAGTTACAATACCTTCAACAACTTACTAACTATCGGCTCAAAGTGCTGTTTTGATTCATGAGCACGAGTGATGTGAGCACCATTTAATCCATCGGTTGATTTACAATCAAAAACAGGTTTGCGTGCCTCCAAAGAATACGGTATTAAGCTATGTAAGTTAGGCACTTTCCCAATATTCCAATTACCGTCACCCCAATCGTGAATTTGATCGAGAGGAGTTAGCTTTTCAACAATATTTTTCTGAACTGCTTTCTTAACTCTATCGCCAAAGATTGACCATCCCCTCGTCATTCCTGCTTCGGAAGTTTGCCTGATATTGTGCTGCTGCATAACATAGCCGAGGAAAACTGGTTTTCCTTGTGGAAGTTCTAATCCATTGCCTTCCCAAGCAGTTTGACATTGATTCCATTCTTTTCTCCAAAGAACCAATTTATTTCCTAAATTTTCTGTGCCTCTAATCGAGAAAAGATCAGGTGACATAGGAACAATGAAATAATCGCTTGCTGTAAGCACAGCTCTGTTGAGTGCACCAAGATTAGGACCTAAATCAAGCATTACTACATCTGCTTTAATTTGTTCAGCACACCATAGGATGTATCTGTAAATTGCGGATTGAACTCTTAATGCAGGCTCGTTACCACCTTTAGCGCTACTCCACGTATCACCAAGAATGTCTTCATAGTTGCTTAGAAGAACATCTCCCGGAATAATATGAAGATTTTTATATTCTTCATTGGCTTGCATTGGTCGTCTTTTGCCAATGTCCCCAATTCCCTTATAGACACGTTCAACAGCAATCCAAATACTATTACCTCTCTCTGGTTTCCAGCTACGCTCAAGCTCATTATCAGATAATGAGTATGCTGACAAATTGCATTGACTATCTAAATCGACTAACAAAACAGTTTTTCCTTGGCGTTCAAGCAAGTGAGCAATGTGATAGAGATAAGTTGTTTTGCCAACCCCACCTTTATTGTTAAAAATACTGACCAGTTTCATAAATACTTCCGTAGGGGACATATCAATTTTAACTTAGGGCTTACGCAAATTGAGCTTTATACCGCCATCAGTAGGGGTGGATCGATATGCGCCCTCACCATATATAGAGTTGCTGCGTAAGTCCTGAACTAAAAGCTTTTAGTTTTGTAGGGCGGGCAGTGCCAAGAGACAGCTTCTCCAACCTAAGAATAGCGTTAGTAGCCACTGCCCACCATCTGCTTAATGACAATGGTGCAAGCTCTCAGTTTTTACGCACTGACTAACGTAGCTTGCCCTTTAGCTGTTGTAGCTAAAATAGCTAAAACCTTTGGTGCTAAAGGCTTCAAATCTGCCAAGCGATTGGATGGTGCTTGCAAAACAATTACCGCGATATCGAACTGTGGCAGATTCTGTTGAAACGACAAGTTGCGATCAACTGTGATGAAAACATCGAATTCTACTTCTGCAAAGGCAAGAAGTTGACCATTCTTTACTCCTGCCCACCCCATTTGTGGGACTGTCTTTACTTCATGATCAACGAACTCTTTTGCCAGCTTGCGATCAATACACTCATCCAAAAGAAGCTTCATGCTATGCCACCATGCTAACCAGTTGTTTTCCCGCCTCTTCCAGAAAAGCGATAACTTGCTCTCTAGTTACAGTTGGAAACCCATCTAAAAAATCGTTGATTGATTCTCCGGCTTTGAGATAGTCCAGAAGGGTTTGCACAGGAACTCTAGTACCCGCAAAAACTGGAGTACCACCCATGATTTCAGGGGATACGCTAATAATGAGGGAGTCTTTAAGCATAATTTCTTGACCTCCAGGTTTCGTACTTAATAGTTTATCAATTCTCATGTTACAAAACCCTCCAGAGTAGTAGACCTATTGCGAAAGTCGATTTTGGCAACGTAAAACTAATACATTGAGGGGTCTGATTTCCCATTTATGCAAGAGGTCTACTGATTCCCTCAACCGGGTGACGTTTGGTTGGCTAACCTAAACCCTACTCAAGGTTCTGAACAGGCAGGCATTCGTCCAGTGATTGTGTTTCAGAATAATGTAATCTCTCAATTTTCAACCACGATCATTACAATTCCTCTCACCACCAACTAACGTCGTTCCTCCTTACCAATTTGTCTGTTGATCAAGCAAGGAGATGGTGGATTGTCCCAAGATTCTGTTGCCTTGTGCTTTCAACTACGAGTGCTGGATAAAAAAAGAATAAAGACTCTTTACAATGATATGAGTTATAGTAAATATCCATAATCAAAAAATTTATTGCACCATCAAGTCAATTACTTCTAATTGCCAGAGGTCGAGACGAATCAGACTCTCCGGGAGAGATGCCCTATCCCCTAACTAAACGTGAACTTAAACAGTTCGAGAACTTGGGTTTGAAAAATCAGGAATTTGAAGACTACTTTGATACCGAAAATCCGCCTATCCGGAGATTTCGTGTTTTATACACAGCTTGCAATAGCTGATAGGATTGGAGAATACAGGACAATCAACCGAACTCACAAAACCAGCAATAGTTAAAACACCTCCTCAACGTTTGTGCAGGAGTTGGGGAAGTAGCTAGGGTTTTGCTATTGGTATAATTACATCCCTCCTTTGATGCGCTGGCAGTCCAATAAGCTAACAGTACACTGTTCTTTTTCGCTACAGCTAAGGCAAATAGTTTCTCGTAATTTCTGCTCCTCACTGAGAAGTTTTAATGCCGTTTGGCGCACGGGAATTTCAATCAAAAACTCCGTCCCTTCACCCGAAACAGAGATACATTCAAGTTTGCCTTGATGCTTCTCCACAATAATTTGATAACTGATAGATAATCCCAATCCTGTCCCTTTACCTACAGGTTTAGTCGTAAAGAAGGGGTCAAAGAGATGTCGTTGCACGGCTTCACTCATTCCTAAACCATTGTCTCGAATTCGTACTCTAATCGAATTAGTAGGTGTGGCTTCAGTAGAAATGATAATTTGACTAAGATGATGCTCAATTTCTTCAGCAGATCGCAAGGCATTGTAACTCTCAAGAGCATCTATCGCATTGCACAAAATATTCATAAATACTTGATTGAGTTGTCCCGCATAGCACTCCACTAACGGTAAGGTTCCATAGTCTTTAATAACTTTAATACCAGGATAGTTGAGGCGATTTTGTAAAATTAAGAGAGTGCTATCAATTCCTTCATGAATGTTAACAAGCTTCATATCCGCTTCATCCACACGGGAAAAGTTTCGTAAGCTGCGGACAATTTCTTGAATTCGACTCGTTCCCATTGCCATTGAAGCCATGACTTTGGGCAAATCTTCACTCACAAAGTTGAGATCGATCGCTTCGCTTAGATTGACAATTTCACTAACAGGTTGAGAATAATGCTGTTGGTATAAACGTAATAAACTCAGCAAGTCTTGAGTGTATTGTCTGGCATAGCTAATATTTCCATGAATAAAGTTCACCGGATTATTAATTTCATGAGCAACACCCGCTACTAACAATCCTAAACTCGACATTTTTTCACTTTGAATTAATTGGGCTTGAGTTTGTTTAAGGTCTTGCAACGCTTTTTGGGTTTCAGCCGCATGAGCATTCGCCGCCGCCGCCGCCATGCGACTTTGCTCATAAAGCCTAGCATGATCGATAGCGATCGCCAGTTGTTCAGCCAGATCCTGAAGCAGTTCAACCTCCTCTTCTTGCCAGGTATGTTGATGCTTACGGTGTTCGCAGACAATGACACCAACTTCTCCAGAATTTGGATGAATTGTGAGTGCTAGCAGAGATTTTATACCCTTAGATTGAAGAGAATTTCGGCTGATCGGTTCAAGGTTTAGATCGGTAGCGACATCATCAACACGAAGCAATTTTTTCTCTAACAAATCTTCCCCTAAAACAGCAATCGTTGGGACTTTAGGCGGTAAGCAACCTGAACACACTTTCTTTAACTGGCAAATTTTGCGGATGGGTTCAAATGCGGGTGATTCGACATCAGATCGATACCATAAGAATTGACAACATTCAATCTGCATAAGCTGACGAATTTCATTAATTGCCGTCTGGAGGATGGTATTAAAATCTAGAGAATTGCGAATTTGACTTGCTAATCGACGTTTAAGTAAACGTTCCCGTTGTGCTAATTTCAATAACTTTTTATCTAGAGAGTTATCTTGGCTTTGTTCGACGTTACTATCTCCCTGTTCCGTTGTTTTTTGA
The DNA here is from genome assembly GCA_003486645.1 of Cyanobacteria bacterium UBA11370. Taxonomy (GTDB): domain Bacteria; phylum Cyanobacteriota; class Cyanobacteriia; order Cyanobacteriales; family Coleofasciculaceae; genus UBA11370. The sequence continues at coordinate 24,204 of DNGI01000335.1, forward strand.
ATAGAAAATCGGCGATCTACACTAGGCAGTAGCCCTTGCCTATCGGAGATTATCTTTTGGGTAGTTTTCGGTGTTGCCTGGGATCTAATAGCAGATAACTGCTTACTTTTAACTGAAGCGAGTAGTGCGGTTGCAGCTTGAGCATTTAAAGGAGTTGAGAAAAAATACCCTTGAGCTTTTTCACATTGTAACTTTTTTAATTGCTCTAACTGAATCTCCGTTTCCACTCCTTCAGCAACTACCTCTAAACCCAGATTATGCGCTAAATTCACAATTGTCCAGACCATTGAACACTCTTCATTTTGTTGCTCCATCTGATTAATAAAAGAGCGGTCTATCTTAAGCGTATTGAGCGGAAAACGGATGAGGTGAGAAAGAGACGAGTAACCTGTACCAAAGTCATCAAGTGATAGGTGAATTCCTCGTCTTCTCAACTGGTCAAGCATTTTTATGGTGGCTTCTAAATTGTCCATAAGAGCGCTTTCAGTAATTTCTAAATTCAAACTACTCCCGTCTAAGCCTACCTCTTTTAAAATTTGGTCAATTTGCTCTACAAGTCCAGGGTGAGAGAATTGTTTAGGAGAAAGATTTACACTCATCGTCAGTAATTTATCGCCTTGAAAAGCAGTTTGCCACAATCGCAATTGATGAGCAGCTTGGGCGAGGATGTAGTGTCCTAATGGCACAATTAAACCTGTTTCTTCTGCTAAGGGAATAAATTCATTAGGAAAAACTAATCCGCGTGTGGGATGTTGCCAGCGCACTAAGGCTTCAAAGCCTGTAATTAACTGGGTTTGTGGGGAAAAAATAGGTTGGTAATGAAGAACAAATTCTTGGCAATTCTCTACAGCACGTCTGAAGTCATTTTCTAACTGTAATAACGCCATAGCCTCGGTGTACATTTGTGGGGTAAAAACGGTATAAGGAACAATTCCTTCCTGGGTTTTAGCACGATACATAGCTGTATCAGCAGCCCGCAAAATGTCTTCTGGTTTATCATAGGTAGTAATTAGATTAGGCAGAAAACATTGCGGAAACTCTGCGATTTGAGATTTAGAGTTTTGGGCTAAAGAACTGACCTTATTTCCCTCTCTCTCCCTCTCTTCTTTTCCGCACAAAACAATGCCCATGCTAGCACTACTAAAAACTTGATGTTCTCCAAGATAAAAGGGTTGTGCTAATTGCTTTTGCAGGCGACTGGCAATCTCAAAGACATCATTAATATCGTTGATGTTTTCCAAAAGAATTGTAAATTCATCGCCTCCAAGTCGGGCAACAGTATCTTGAGAACGTAAACAAGCAGAAAGGCGAATTGCTACTTCACAAAGCAAGCGATCGCCGACTAAATGTCCTAAACTATCATTGATAACTTTGAAGCGATTTAAGTCGAGAAATAGGACAGCAAATAACTCGTTGGACTGTTGCGATCGCACAATCGCTTCTTCAAGACGTTGCAGAAATAAAGCCCGATTTGATAATCCTGTAAGAGCATCATGCCATGCTTGATAGCGTAGTTTTTCCTCGTTTTTTTTGTGTTCACTGATATCAGTAATGGTTCCGACGTAGCCAATTATTGTGCCATCATTTCTGGTTTGAGCAACTGTTTGAACTAAAACCCAAGTGGTAACACCATCAGGATGTTCTAAACGATACTCCGCCGATTTAACGGGTAAGTTCTGCTGGATTGCTAAATTCCATTGGGTAAGAACTTGTTCTCGATCCTCTGGATGAATTGTTCGTTCCCAACCTTTTCCTATCGCTTCTTCTGCTGTTAATCCTGTCAGTTCACACCAGCGTTGATTGACATCAATAAAATCTCCTTTGTTATTCGTGCGAAATAGACCAACTGGAGAAAGATTGACCAGAGTTTGATAGAAATTTTCGTTACTCTGTAACGTTTGTTCTGCCTGTTTATGCGCGGTAATTTCTAACTGAAGTCTATTTTTGTTGTACTCACAGTGACTTACTTGACATCGGTAGGTATTCAGATCTGTCACTGTTGCAGATGGTTGAGGCTGATGCTGCTTCGAGGTTGGATAGTGGGTGTTGAGGTTAAGAGTGTTCATTCTGTTTCAAGGTGAAGTTCTAGACTCAAATTGATTAAGGGAGTAAGGAATTGGGCAATACTTCACGCCGTTATAGATAGAGATAATTGCTAGTTGTTCAAACCCTGTTAGCTACTAGCTATCAAACTTTTAGTTTGTGCCTGCGGGAAGTATATATCAAGTCTTGAAGAAGCACCTCTAAATAAAAATGGCTCCCCGTTTGGAGCATTTTGCTTGTTATCCCCTTTTGGATTTTTAATGCCAAATTTTGGACTTAAATTATTTGGCTCAAGGTTGAACTTTTAGGGTTAGTAGAAATCATAAATCCTACATCTCCAATCTTCAAATCCGGTTCGTTTGTGAGTGAGGTCAATCGAAAATCGGTTGACAACCATAAAACCAAAGGGGCTCAGGAGTGTTAGTCCTAACAGCAATCAATGAATCTGCTTAAGTCGCTATAACCACGACTTTTTTTGCATATTTAATCTTCGATCAAAAAAACATAATTTTTAGTATTTTTTACTACACAAAAATAACTAATTTGAATAATGTTTTTTGAGTTATTGAAATTATTTAAATATAACTTTACAAATCTTGATATATAAAAAATAAAAGGAGATTTAAATCATATCATTGACCCATGATCAACCAATTCGGAAAAATATAAACTTAATTTCAATGATTCACATCAGCTTCTAGATCAGAACTACCCAAATAGTGTTTTTCCAGTAGTGGTGCGATCGCATGAGGAGAAATCTGACTGTACTTTTTCTTTCCAGGCATTAAAACGAAGTTAGGAGCCATTTTACAGCGTTTCTGACACCCCGTTTTTTCGATTGTAATAGAATTTTTTAAACCAAGATTAGCTAAAGCTTGTTCTAAGGCGTGAACGAGTTTATCGCCACCTCGCTTGCGACATCCTGACTTTTGACAGAGCAAAATTTTTCCAGATTTGATAGAAGAAGATGCCGGAATTACAGAGGAATTGTATTCAACATTACAACTAACTTGCTGAATTTGATAAGCTTTCAGTTTGAGTTTACCGAACTTTCCATCGGATTTATTTTCACACCAGACTTGAATGCGATCGCCAGGAACTAATTTCATCTTTAGAGTACTACGCAATTCCTTAGCGAGTTTAATTTGAAGCTGGTATTGAGCAACTGCAATTCGCAAGTATTTAAGTTCACCATTGGGTTTACAAATAAACTCTACAAATTGTCCCTCAAGTTGGAAATGTGATACTTGATGATAGTTTTCGAGATTCATGGCTTTTTAATACAATACAAAGAATGATAGTTGCCAGAGACTAAAGTCCCTGGCGAATCGATAATCCCGCTGCTAAAACGGGCTAAAAACGTTTTAAGCTCAAAACTTTATTGCAATCGTCTAGCTTCATAAGTTTGGGGAAGGGTGAGGGGTTCGCCTAGATTAGAAAATTCTAATTCCCAGCCATTCGCCAGTGTTAAAACTTTTCCAGCGTCGGTAACTGTTTCGTTGACAACTTCTTCTTCTAGGTCTTTTTTGGCAACATAAGCAACTAAATTTCCAGTTGCAGCACGACGTAACATGACTTTCATTTAATTATTCTCCAATATTTAGGGATGAGGCATGAGAGATTGGGACGGTTGAAACAAAAAAGATAACTTTAGTTCATTGATTCCCCATCCTACTCAACAAGTTCTAGTTCTTTTTTTCGACAGCCAATCACAAAACCATTTTCAATGAAATGGACGGCATAAATGTAGTAAGTTTGCAAATAAGTACCAATGCTAACCACATAGCCAACATCACCTTTTTTTGCTAAAACTACTCCAATATCCTTGCCAGGAAAAGTGCCATCATTCCGAATGAGTTTGCGTAATCGCACCTTTTGCTCCATTTCAAAAGCAGGGGGACTATCCAGTTCCATATCATCCGACACCATGAGCAATCCTCCGATTTGGGACTAAATTCAGCAATTCTTCTATCGTTAAATTGCGTTTCACTTGAATTGAAAGATGCCGCACCGCATCAACAACGGACTGGGTTTCTTCTCGCGTTAAACTGACTCCATATTGTTGCAGTAACTTTTGTACCAAATGCCGTCCGGAATGTTTTCCTACTACTAAACGACGTTCCAAACCTACTTCTTCTGGAGCAAACGGTTCGTAAGTAACGGGATTTTTTAAGACTCCATGAGCATGAATTCCAGATTCGTGAGTAAAGGCATTCTCACCAACAATTGCTTTCCAAGGAGGAACTGCACACCCAGACGCAGTAACAACAAGTTGGGAAAGTTTTCGCAATCGCTGTGTATTAATTCCCACATCAATACTATAAATACGTTTGAGTGCCATTACAACTTCTTCTAACGCTGCATTCCCGGCACGTTCCCCTAATCCATTAACAGTAGTATTCACGGATAAAGCTCCCGCTTGAATACCCGCTAAAGCATTAGCCGTTGCTAAACCCAAATCATTATGAGTGTGCATTTCAACGGGAATGAAAAGCAATTTTACAAGGTTTGAAACTTTCCGAAATGTAGTAGCAGGATCGAGAATACCAACTGTATCACAGAAGCGAAAACGAGACGCACCCCAGTCTTGAGCAGAAAGGGCAACATCAAGGAGGAAATTTTCATCCGCTCTAGACGAATCTTCTCCGCCTACAGCTACAAATAACCCTTGATCAACCGCAAAACGAATCGTATCTTGCAGCCGTTCTAACACTAGGCGACAATTGCCATTAAACTTAGCGGCGATTTGAATTTCTGAGACGGGGATGGAAATATGAACTCGTTTCAAACCACAAGCTATTGAGGCTTCAATATCAGAACGAACGGCACGATTCCAACCAATAAGCGAAGCACGTAATCCTAGGTTAGTAATAGCAGAAATTGCCTCAGCTTCTTCACTACCCATTGCAGGAATACCCACTTCGAGTTCTTGAATACCGATCGCATCCATTAACGTAGCCAGAGCAACTTTTTCGTGTGCGGTAAACGCAACCCCTGCGGCTTGTTCTCCATCCCGCAATGTTGTGTCATTAATTTGAATCTGATTCATTGCTTTCCGTGACAGCATCTGGAGTTTAATTGAAAGTGGGGAGTGGGGAGTGGGGAGGGAGGAAGAATATGTGTAGCCTTTCCAAGGTGAAATGCTATTTAAGTTATCAACTACCCTTACATTTAATCTGCAAATTGATATATAGTAGATTTCTTGTGAAATGGGTATCCTACCTGTCCAAAATGCAAATTAAATCTACACTAGGTTAGTCATTTAGTTGAGAAATAAATCTGACAAACCTTGACAAAAATTTTCCCATCTCCCCTTCATCTATTAACTAGATCGAGATTGAACAAAGCCCAACGTGAGGCTATCAGGTGCAAGGAAATGGTTTAAATGAAATGCTCGATCTTCGGTAGCGAGGAGAATTTTCTCGTATAAATAGCGAGTACCACGACCGCCAATACTTTCTGCTTGAGTCGCTTGGCGACGAATTAAGCTAATAATCGCTTGTTCTGCGGCGAGGTCATGTTCAATCATTTGACGCGATGAAAATATGCCATCGGGTTCTGGTGTGAAGCAGCACAATTCCGCTAATTTAGTGAAGCTTGCGGCTGGAGTTCCACCCAATCCATTTAAACGTTCCCCCAGTTCATGAACATGATCTTGAACAGCCTCATAACTGCTTTCAAAGAACTCATGAATGGAGTAAAATTCAGACCCCTCGATAACAAAATGATGTTTTTGATACTGGAGATAAAGGGCTTGAAAGCTAGCTAGAGTAATATTCAAGCCTTCACAAATCGGAGTCGTAATTTCTAATCCTAAACCGACGGGATTGTCTGAAATTTCTCCGAAGGAGCGAACAATTGTTTGTGTCATTGTTGTTGGTTGTTAGTTATTGGTTGTTAGTTGTTTGCTCGTTGGTTAATGTTTGGGGAAGTGTTCAGGAATTCGGGTTTCCCAACAACGCTCTAACCAGTCGAGTAATTCTGGTCTAGATGCCATAAGATGTTGTACTGTACTGCGGACGAGGATGGCATCAATACAACTATCCACAGCAACCCAGAGGGAGCCATCCGCAGGACACCAACAGGAAATTCTTAATTCTTGAAGGCGGCGATAAACGAGCCAGCGATCGCCACGGGAAACCTTCGCCACTTGACTGACAAAGGCATCAGGATTGGGAAGAGTACGTATCATTTTCACAGCGACTTAACGGTAATTTCTGTATCTGTTGTATCTGTTTTTCCAATTGGTCAATCCGGTCGAGTAACGTCCGAATTAACTTACCTTCAACATCGGGCAATTTCCCGTGTTCTAAGAAATCGCCGCGACTTGTGTTTGTACGCGAAATAATTCGACCAGGAATTCCCACTACCGTGCAATCATCTGGCACATCTCGCAGCACAATTGAGCCTGCACCAATGCGAACGCGATCGCCAATTTGAATATTGCCCAAAACTTTTGCGCCAGCCCCTACAACGACATTTTTGCCCAAGGTGGGATGACGTTTCCCGCTTTCTTTCCCCGTTCCACCGAGCGTTACATTCTGGTAGATTAAGCAATAATCACCGATAATTGCCGTCTCACCAATCACAACGCCCATTCCGTGGTCGATAAATACTCCCTGTCCAATCGTTGCACCAGGATGAATTTCAATACCCGTCAAAAATCGCCCCAGATGAGACAGAAATCGAGGAAAGAATGGAATGCGTTGAGAATACAGCCAGTGCGCCACTCGATGCAAGATCAACGCGTGTAAACCGGAATAACAACAGAGTACTTCCAAGGGATTACGCGCCGCTGGATCTCGTTCAAAGATAATCTGAAAATCGGTCTGAAATACCCGCAACCCGGTAAAGGAAAAAGGGTTAGTTACGGGAATAGGAAAGGGTGAAGGAGAATAATCATGAGATGAATTAGGAGTAGGGGTGTTGAGTTCACCTCTTGTCCCGCATTTCTGACTTCCTCCAAGTGTAATGGACTGTAACATCAACGTCTGGGTCGAATCCAAATTGGTCTGGTTGTAATGCTTATAGCAAGAGCCTCAATCTGCCCTACTGCAACGGCTATCGATTATGCTGATTAGTATTGATTGCAGTTCTACTCAACTGAATTAAACCTAGAGAGGATAAGCTTTAGAACGATTTAAAAAAGTTTTTTGGGGGTAGGGTTCTAGTATTTTTTGATACAGGTCTTAGTATTTATGGGTCGGAAGGCTAGGATTTGAGTACTCAAGGTCAAATTCAATCGAGATAACCCTTTGAATGGAATTAGTGACGGGTTTTTACCCGATCCAATTTAGTACTCAACAATCACTGGCGTTGTTATAGTCTAAACTCTATATAAATCAAGCCTTACGGCCTTGGAATTGCTCCATTTTTTCAGCTAGATTGCCACTTATCAAATTCACCCAAATAATAATGTTAAATTAGATACGAAATTGAATTCCGTTGACAGCCTGGAGAAGTCTGAATCGCTTACTCCAGTTTTTTTGACCTTTTCTTTGAGTCTAAAATTCCTACCCTTCCACCAAGACAAATAACCCCCTCAAACCCCTACTCCATAAAGCTTGAGGTTGAGTACATAAACACTAGCCACCCTCATAAAAAATACTAGCCCCTCATCCTAAAAATACTAACCCCTCACCCCCAAAAAAAGTTTTTACCCCTATTCAATCAAGGTTTGAACCCTTGAGTACACCATTAATCAGTTCAATAAACTAAATCCACCGCGAATTTTCTTTTCCTGAAACAAGTGGGTGCTATAACTTCCCTAACGCCCAGACAAGAGGAATGAGATTCACATTCCTCAGTTCTTAAAAAAAGAGGACACCATACTCTTTCATTGCCACATTCACCCATTGACTCAGACCCTAAGAAGTCGTCATCAAACCCACTATTCGCGGAATTCAATGTTACAAACGACAAGCACTCTAACTCCAGTTTCAACTAAACCACATTCCAAAACCTCTGGAGGTTGCGCTTCTTCAAGCTGCGGTTCTCCAACAACAGAAATTCAAGATCAAAAACTTCAAGAGCGCATCGCCAAGCACCCTTGCTATAGTGAAGAAGCTCATCACCATTACGCCCGGATGCACGTGGCTGTTGCACCAGCGTGTAATATTCAATGCAACTATTGCAATCGCAAATATGACTGTGCGAATGAAAGTCGTCCTGGAGTGGTTAGTGAATTATTAACTCCGGAAGAAGCAGCACATAAAGTATTAGTTATTGCTGGAAAAATTCCCCAAATGACGGTGTTAGGGATTGCGGGTCCTGGCGATCCGTTAGCCAATCCTGAAAAAACCTTTCGTACTTTTGAATTAATTGCCGATAAAGCACCGGATATTAAATTGTGCTTGTCCACCAACGGATTAATGCTCCCCGATTATGTCGATCGCATTAAACAACTCAATGTCGATCACGTCACCATTACAATTAATATGGTAGACCCGAAAGTGGGCGAAAAAATTTATCCGTGGGTTCATTATGGACGCAAGCGCTATCGGGGAATTGAAGGGGTAAAGATTCTCCACGAACGGCAAATGGAAGGCTTGCAAGCCCTCAAAGAAGCGGATATTCTTTGCAAAGTAAACTCCGTTATGATTCCGGGAATTAATGACGAACACTTAGTTGAAGTGGATGAAGTCATCCGGTCTAAGGGCGCATTCCTCCATAATATTATGCCCTTAATTTCAGCCCCTGAACATGGCACTCATTTTGGTTTAACGGGACAACGAGGACCCACACCCAAGGAACTGAAAAATCTACAAGATAATTGTTCCGGTAATATGAAAATGATGCGTCACTGTCGTCAGTGTCGTGCGGATGCAGTGGGGCTTTTAGGTGAAGATCGGAGTCAAGAATTTACTAAAGATAAGTTCATGGAAATGGCTCCCGAATATGATCTTGATAAACGTCAAGAAGTCCATGCCGGGATTGAAGAATTCAAAGCCGAACTCAAAGCGGCTAAAGCCAAGAAAGCGGCTGAAAAGAAAGCTAAAACTGGCCCTAAAATCTTGGTTGCTGTGGCAACTAAAGGTGGTAGTTTAGTTAATCAACACTTCGGTCATGCCAAAGAATTCCAAATCTTTGAAGTGGATGGAAATGAAGCCAAATTTGTAGGACATCGCAAAGTTGATCATTATTGTCAAAGTGGATACGGCGAAGAAGCAACCTTAGAACATATCATTCAATCTATCGCCGATTGTAAAGGTGTTCTGGCTTCTAAAATTGGTCACTGTCCCCAAGATGAATTACGCAAAGCGGGTGTAGAACCGTTTGAAGCGTATGATGTGATCGATAAGGTTGCTCTCGATTTCTACGAACAGTATCTGCAAAAGCTGAAAGCGTAGACGATTTTGGATTTTGGATTTTGGATTTTGGATTTTGGAAATCCTATCTATCGATTGTTTTAGAAGTTCAATTGTTCCAAAGTCTAAGTCTAAATGGTATTCCCCTTAACGGGCGGGTTTGCCCTCTCCATAGCTATCTGCCTTAAACCCGCCTCTCCCTAATTTTCCCAACTTCTCTAATCTCCAACGATAAGAATTCTCCTTCCCTCTTTCCTCACTCAAACCGCCATGAAAGACTGTATTTATCTCGACAACAACGCTACAACCCGACTTGATGAAGAAGTTTTAGCCGCCATGTTGCCTTACTTAACTCTCTATTATGGCAACCCCTCCAGTATGCACACCTTTGGAGGACAATTAGGTCGAGTTGTGAGAGAAGCACGCCAAAAAGTCGCCTCTTTATTAGGTGCAGAAGAATCAGAAATTGTTTTTACAAGTTGTGGAACTGAAGGTGATAATGCCGCGATTCGTGCAGCCTTGAGTGCCCAACCGAATAAGAAACATATTGTTACCACCCAAGTTGAACATCCCGCCGTTCTCAATGTTTGCAAAAATCTAGAAAAGCAGGGATATACTGTTACCTATCTATCCGTTAATTCCCAAGGATTGCTCGATTTAGATGAACTTGAAGCTTCGCTCACTGGGAATACTGCCCTCGTTTCAATCATGTATGCCAATAACGAAACAGGTGTCATTTTTCCAGTTGAGCAAATTGGGCAGATCGTGAAAGAGTATGGTGCAATCTTCCATGTTGATGCAGTGCAGGCGGTGGGAAAAATTCCCCTGGATATGAAGACTAGCACCATCGATCTGCTCACTCTTTCCGGTCACAAACTCCACGCACCTAAAGGAATTGCAGCATTATATGTGCGTCGAGGAACCCGTTTCCGTCCCTTACTTATCGGTGGACATCAAGAACGGGGTCGTCGGGGTGGTACTGAAAATGTAGCTGGAATTGTCGCCCTCGGTAAAGCCGCCGAATTAGCTGAACAAGAATTAAGCCAACAACATATCGCCAATATTAAGCAAGAACAACGACTGCGCGATCGCCTCGAACAAGGTCTATTAGCTGCCATTCCCGATGCGTTTGTTAATGGTCATCCTACCCAACGCCTACCCAATACTACAAACATTGGTTTCAAATATATCGAAGGCGAAGCAATCTTGCTATCTCTCGACCAATATGGCATCTGCGCCTCTTCCGGTTCCGCTTGCACCTCCGGTTCCCTAGAACCCTCTCACGTCCTGCGAGCAATGGGACTCCCCTACAGTGTACTACACGGTTCAATTCGATTCAGCCTATCCCGCTACACCACAGATGCGGAAGTTGATCGCGTCCTTGAAGTTATGCCAGGAATTATTCAACGTCTCCGCGCCTTATCTCCTTTCAATAATGATGAAGCGGAGTGGTTAAAAGAACAGTCATTAGTTGTTAGTTGTTAGTTGTTAGTTGTTAGTCATTAGTCATTAGTCATTAGTCATTAGTTGCTGGTTTTTACAATCACAACAAATAACCAACAACAAATAACCAACAACAAATAACCAACAACCGACAACCAACAACCAACAACCAACAACGGACAAAAAAAATGTGGGACTATACCGACAAAGTAATGGAATTTTTCTACAATCCCCGCAACCAGGGATCGATTACAGAAAAAAATCAAGGCGAAGCAGTTGTTACCGGAGAAGTGGGTAGTATTGCCTGCGGGGATGCCTTACGCTTACATCTCAAAATTGAAGAAGAAACTCAAATCATCCTTGATGCTCGATTTCAAACCTTTGGCTGTGCCTCTGCGATCGCGTCTTCTTCAGCTCTAACCGAATTACTCAAAGGTAAAACTGTAGACCAAGCCCTCAAATTAACCAATCGAGAAATTGCCGAATTCTTAGGTGGATTACCCGAAGAAAAGATGCACTGTTCTGTCATGGGACAAGAAGCCTTAGAAGCCGCTATTTCGACCTACAAAGGTATCCCTTTAGACACTCACGAAGATGATGAAGGTGCATTAATTTGTCGGTGTTTTGGCATCAGTGATACAAAAATTCGGAGAATAATCCTAGAGAATAATCTTACGACCGCTGAACAAGTTACGAATTACGTTAAAGCGGGTGGCGGTTGTGGTTCTTGTTTAACCGATATTGATGATTTACTCTTTGAGGTTGAAAAGGAACGTCAAACAGGTGTAGCCGTCGCAACAGAACTTGCTCAAGCTAAAGCCCAAACTCGTGAACCTCAATCGCCCAAACCGCTGACGAATCTGCAAAAAATTACCCTGATTCAACAGGTATTAGAACAAGAAATCAGACCTGTTTTAGCAGAAGACGGCGGCGATGTTGAACTCTTCGATATTGAAGGCGATCGCGTCAAAGTTATCCTCAAAGGCGCTTGTGGGTCTTGCCCCAGCAGCATGGAAACGCTCAAAGTTGCCATAGAAGGCAGACTCAGAGAACGCATTCTCCCAACTCTAATTGTTGAATCCGTCTAAACCATTTTGGATTTTAGATTTTGGATTTTGGATTGTAATACTTAATCCAAATGTTATTTCAAAACTTGAACAAACACTAAAACCAATGACCATTCTAACTAATCAACCCCAAGAGCGATCGCCTCCAGTAGTGCAGCTCTTGTAGCCGGATTTTAGATTTTAGATGCAAGGATTTTGGATTAAAAGATTTTTGGGGACAAACCCCGTTCTGAAGAACGGAACCCATCTAAAATCGTAAAACTAAAATCCTTAAGCTCCACCCTAAAGTGTAGAGTAAATCCAAAATCGTAAATCCAAAATCCAAAATCGATTGACCCTATCCCAATCACAAACCTATTCAAATCTAGAGAAACAAAATCATGCGTCAAATAGCATTCTACGGTAAAGGCGGTATCGGCAAATCCACGACCTCTCAAAACACAATTGCCGCTTTAGCTGACAACAATCGCATCATGATTGTGGGTTGTGACCCCAAAGCAGACTCCACTCGTTTGATGCTTCACACCAAAGCCCAAACCACCATTCTCCACTTAGCCGCCGAACGCGGTTCTGTGGAAGATCTCGAACTCGAAGAAGTGCTACTCACAGGCTACAAAAACGTTAAATGCGTTGAGTCGGGTGGTCCTGAACCCGGTGTTGGTTGTGCAGGTCGGGGTATTATTACCGCCATTAATTTCCTCGAAGAAGAAGGCGCTTACGAAGACCTCGATTTCGTCTCCTACGACGTACTAGGTGACGTAGTTTGTGGCGGTTTTGCGATGCCGATTCGGGAAGGTAAAGCCCAAGAAATCTACATCGTTACTTCCGGTGAAATGATGGCAATGTATGCCGCTAATAATATTGCACGGGGTATTCTCAAATACGCTCACTCCGGCGGTGTTCGTCTCGGTGGTTTAATCTGCAATAGCCGTAAAGTTGACCGAGAAGTTGAGTTAATTGAAGAATTAGCCCGTCGTCTTGGCACTCAAATGATCCACTTTGTACCGCGCGACAACGTGGTTCAAGATGCAGAATTACGTCGGATGACGGTGATTGAGTACAATCCCAACCACCCACAAGCGGATGAGTATCGGACTCTCGCCCGCAAGATTGAAGAGAACAGAAATCTCGTTATTCCCACCCCAATCACCATGGAAGAATTAGAGGAACTGTTAGTTGACTTCGGTCTGTTGGGTGGTGACGAAGAATACCAAAAAGCTGTCGAAGCCGACAAACAAAAAGAAACCGTTGCTGTTTAGTTCAACCCAGTGGGATTGAGAATCCAAAAAGGCAAACGGTAAACAATAAACAGCGAACGGCTAACCGTAAATAACCTTGAATGAATTTCATTATACGCTTTACCGTTGCCTTTTTTCTCCCACCTTTCAATCCTACTGATTCAGTTCCGTTCCCCAGTCCTTATATCTCAATAGAGGAACACTATGTCGTCAACAGTAGATGAAAAGAAAGCGCTAATTGAAGAGGTATTAGAAGTTTACCCCGAAAAGACTCAGAAGAAGCGGAAACAACACCTCGGCGTTTATGAAGAAGGAAAATCCGATTGCGGTGTTAAATCCAACAAACAATCTCTCCCTGGCGTAATGACCACTCGTGGTTGTGCTTACGCAGGTTCTAAAGGGGTGGTTTGGGGACCCATTAAAGACATGATCCATATTTCTCATGGGCCTGTCGGTTGTGGTTATTACTCCTGGTCGGGTCGCCGTAATTACTATATCGGAACGACGGGTATTGATACCTTTGGGACGATGCACTTTACCTCCGATTTCCAAGAACGAGATATCGTTTTTGGCGGTGACAAAAAGCTAACGAAATTAATTTACGAACTCGAAGAACTCTTCCCCCTCAATCAAGGAGTTAGTATTCAATCGGAATGTCCGATTGGTTTAATTGGGGATGATATTGAAGCCGTTGCCAGAAAAACCAGCAAAGATATTGGCAAAACGGTTGTTCCGGTACGTTGCGAAGGATTCCGGGGTGTCTCCCAATCCCTCGGACACCACATTGCTAATGACTCCGTGCGTGACTGGGTTTTCCCTCAAGCCGATAAGAAGAAAGAAGAACTCGGCTTTGAACCCGGTCCCTACGATGTCGCTATTATTGGAGATTACAACATCGGGGGTGATGCCTGGTCGTCCCGCATTCTCCTCGAAGAAATGGGCTTACGAGTGGTTGCCCAGTGGTCAGGAGATGGCACGATTAACGAAATGATGCTGACTCCCTTAGTGAAACTCAACCTCGTCCACTGCTATCGGTCGATGAACTACATCAGCCGTCACATGGAAGAGAAGTATGGGATTCCCTGGTTTGAATATAACTTCTTTGGGCCTACTCAAATTGCCCAATCCTTGAGAGCGATCGCCGAACATTTCGACGACACTATCAAAGAAGGTGCAGAACGAGTCATCGCTAAGTATAAAGCCGAAAGTGATGCTGTACTGGCTAAGTATCGTCCCCGGTTACAAGGCAAGAAAGTGATGATGATGGTGGGTGGATTGCGTCCCCGCCACGTCGTCCCCGCCTTCAAAGATTTAGGCATGGAAATCATCGGGACAGGTTACGAATTTGGTCACAATGATGACTACAAACGCACCACTCACTACATCGAAGACAGCACTCTGATTTACGACGACGTAACCGGGTATGAATTCGAGAAATTTGTCCAAGCCCTGAAGCCTGATTTAGTCGCCTCTGGCATTAAAGAGAAGTATGTCTTCCAGAAAATGGCCCTTCCCTTCCGTCAGATGCACTCCTGGGATTACTCCGGACCCTATCACGGCTATGACGGGTTTGCAATCTTCGCCCGCGATATGGATCTCGCCCTGAATAGCCCAACCTGGGGTTTAATTCAAGCCCCGTGGAAGAAGTAGGGAGAGTGGGGGAGGGGGAGATGGGGAGAGGGGGAGAATTTTCAATA
>DNGI01000300.1:0-12839 GCA_003486645.1 Cyanobacteria bacterium UBA11370
CAGTGGTTAAAACCACTGTCTAATAGCTAAAGTCGTCTAAAGACGACTGGACGAGAGTTTTAGTTCATTAACGAGAAATCAAGGGTTGTAGCACTTTGTTGAGAATGGTGGAAGATCTCAATTAAAACGGACTGAAATCGATGCCCGGAGTCGGTTTCAACCGACTTGAGGTATTAGACAGTGGTTAAAACCACTGGCGAGTTATTGAGACTGGTGCAAGATCTGAGTTAAAAATGGACTTCAGGTATTAGACAGGGAATAAATTCCCTGACAGGTGATGAAGCTAATTAAGAATGATGCCAGATCGGAGTTTAATCCCACTTATTATTATAAATTGGTATAAACTCTCCCCCTCTCTCCCCCTCTCCCCCTCTCCCTCTCTCTTCACTCCACATCAAATTAGAAGTAACGATATAAAACAATGACGGGCGATTGGTCAAATCCGGCGTTGAGGACACAGCGCCAAGAGGCGGAAAATAAGGGTGTAGGTTTTAGTATGGCGGATATCCTCACCCTACCTGCCCAACAGCGACGCATCCTGACGTGGATGATGCGTTTGCAGGAATGTACGTTGGCGGAAGTGGCGGAGTATCTCGGTGAGGATGATCAGACGACTCGCCGGGAATTAAATCTCTTAGTTGCAGAGGGTTTTGTCGAGGAAATTAATATTGCGGGTTTAGTGCGCTATCGGACTCAGGTGGCGCGAAAACGAGGAAGTCAGTTGCCTGAGATGATTCAGCAAGCGCTGACTCCGGGTAAGCCGCTCTCTACTATTATTAATCCGTCTGGGGACTTTGCGATCGCACCTGGGTCTACGTTTGAATTGTGCGTCACGATTACCAATGAGGGCAATCAAAGTGCGTTAATCGATATTTTTATTGATGAAACCTCTCAACCGTTGCGTCAATGGTGTGTTTCGCCCTATGAACGGTTGGCGTTAGGTCGAGGGCAGAGTAGTGAGGTGATTTTTGAGATTCAAGTCCCTCTGAATACTCTACCGGATAGCTACAACTATATGCTGGTAATTGATGCCCAGCAGCATTACCCAGAAGATACGCCCATCCAGCATCAAGCCAAGCTTCAAGTATTGCCGTTTGTGCAGGAAGCGGTGCGGGTTTCTGATCCAACCTTTACCCTACTTCCTGTTACCAGTTCAACTGCACCTGCCCTAATTCCACCGGGCACAGCCTTAGATGTACAGGTTTTAGTATATAACCGTAGCGATCGCGTAGACCGATTTCGTCTTACCTGTCCTGATCTCGCGCGTGATTGGTTTACCGTCATCTATCCAGAAGGGTTGCCGGAAGTGGGATTAGTTCGGATTCTGGATGGGTTGGAACTAAACCCCGGTGACAACGGCCAGATCCAACTCCTTTTAAATCCTCCATTGGATACTTGGGCGGGTGTATATTCGCCGACGGTACGCTTGTATTCTACTAACAATCCTGATTTGGTGTTGTTGGATACGGTCTATTTACAGGTTGCCCCGGTTTATTTATTAGATGTTGAACTCGTTACTTTAGTTGGCAAAGTTAAAGACCAATCAGGGTTATTTGAGTTACAACTTCGCAATCGTAGTAATACAACCCGTGAAATTATTCTACGAGCTAAAAGTGCGGATGGAGACGATACTTGCACCTATTCCTTAACACCGGATCGGGTGCGGTTATTACCCGCAGGTTCGGCTAGTGTTAGCTTACTAATACAACCCAAGAAAAAGTGGTGGGGTAGACCTTTTTACGGACGGACGTTTACTTTTATTGTAGAACTGGAAGATACTCAGCAGTATGCCCTAGTTAACAATCGCTATCAGGGAACGTTAATTTGGGAAGGTCGTCCTTGGTGGCATTTTTTATTAGTTATTCTCGGAATTGTTGGGCTGATTGGGGCGCTGATTTTCTTGATTTGGTGGTTATTCTTTAGTCCCAAACCCCGCCCGGAAATTATTGAATTTTCGCCTGCTAGTAGTTCCTATTCTGCGGTAAATGGGGATGTGATTCGCCTCAATTGGCAAATTAATAATCCCAAACGGCTACAACTGTTAAGATTGCAAGGTGTGTCACCGGATGGCATGATGATTAGTGGACCACTGGCTTACGATTTTAGTAAGGGTATTCCGAATGAATTGAAGACATTTTGCACGATTCAAAGGCTACTCGTTTGTAAGAATGTACCAACGGATGCGCGTCGAGTGGGTGATTATGTTTTTGAATTGACGTTAACACCTAAAGGTAGACGAGTTACACCTGTTACTCTCAAAACTAATACCATTCGGATTGACCCGTTTCCAATCCCGACGATTGATGAATTGACTGCAACTCAACCCCTACCTATATACGATGAGGCGAGTGCTGAAACGGCTGACAATAAGACGAGTGAAGAGGATAAAACGGCTAGTGCTGAAAATACTCCACCTAGCCCGAATACTCCACCCAATCAGAATACTCCACCGAATCAGAAGGCTACACAAAACAAGAAAAATGACCGAATTTTACTCAATTGGAAAATTAGCAATCCTGAACAAATAAGGGCTTTAAAACTCATTAGTCGAGATCCGGAAGGGGTTGTGAATGTTCCAGAAAAAACCTATGATTTTACCCAAGGATTTCCTCAAGAGTTGATACAATTTTGTGATGTTAACGATGAAGGATTAATTTGTCAGAATGTCCCGACTAATGCTCGTTTACCAGGAACGTATATTTTTGAATTAAAGGTTATTCCCAGACAAGGAGAATCTGAAGGATTAGAACCCATCAAAACTGATCCACTTAAAATAGAAGCCAAACCCATTCCGATAGAAATTCTTGAATTTAAGCTGAATGGAACCGACGTTGGCCCTAAAGTTTCTCTACCAATTCAGTGGGATAAACCCATTCCTTTAGTTATATCGTGGAAAGTAAAGGGAGGCAAAGATCTTAAGGTCGAGTTATTGCCTTCGCCAGGTACGGTTCCAACTGAAGGAAAAGTAGGGTATCCGATTAGTCCAGAACCCGGCACACAAACCCTTACCCTGCAAGTAACGAATGCCGAGGGTGAACAAGAGAGCCGTTCAGTTACAATTGAAACGTTCCTACCGCCTACTCCAGAAGCTACATCAGAGGCTGGAATACCAATATTACCCCCAGGAGGTGCAGCACCGGATGCTCTACCGCCACCTCCACCAGATAGTGCTTCTTCCTCAGCACCCCCCGGAGGAACACCATCGCCTTCACCCAGTCCCTCTCCCGCTGCATCTGGGATTAAACCTCCGACACCTCCGCCTGGTGCGACACCCCCTGTTCCTCCCGGCGCATCAGATTCGCCACCACCTGTGGACTTACCGCCACAATTTTAGTACGAGTTTTGAGTTTTGTTAGCAAAGCGGGACGATAGTCCGTTTTTAATTTTGAGTTTAATAAAGTTCTTAATAGAGAACTCAGCGCTCATAACTTTTCTACCTCTGTACACCTCACACTCTATTTTCTCAATAGTGTTTATGTTATGTTTTTTCTAACAATTAAAACATTAAAAATAGCTCTAGCTATTGCGTTCACCAATACCGCACTGGTGGCGTTCTTGTTCGTTAATGATTCGGTGCAAGCGGCTAAACGCAGAGATGTTGATCAGTTACTTGAAACGAAGGAATGTGCTGAATGTAATCTGCGAGGGGCGCGTTTGGCTGGGGCTGAACTTAACGGTGCTAACCTACAAAGTGCTGACCTCAGCCAGAGTAATTTGCGAGGAGTTAAGCTATCAGGAGCTGATTTGTTGACAGCTAATTTGGCAGAAGCTGACCTTCAAGAAGCCCAACTTTCTGGCGCAAATTTGAAGGAAGCTAATCTAAAAAATTCTCAACTCCCCAGTGCTAATCTGTTTCGTGCCAATCTAGAAAATGCAGATCTTCAGGAATCTAATTTGGAAGGTGCTGACTTCAGAAATGCCAATTTACGGTTGGCTAATTTGACGAAGGCTAAGGCTGTCGCTATTTCTTTGCAAGGCGCTAATTTGAGCAGTGCAAATTTGCCGATGATCGATTTAAAAAATGCTCAATTAGCTGATGCGTCTTTGGAAGGAGCCAATCTTCAACAAGCTAATTTAGAAAGCACTAAACTGAATCGAGCTAACCTCAAAGGTGCTAATTTAGACGGGGTGAATTTATTTCGGGCTGACTTGAGAGGGACTCAACTGGATAGTACAACAAAAATTGATAGTAAATGGCTTTTAGTCTGGGAAGTGGTTAATCGAGGAATTGAAGGGAAAGACCTGGTTGAAGCGGATCTGTCAGGGGCGAATTTAGAAGGGTTGAACCTGGAGGGGGCTAATTTGAATGGAGCTAATTTATCAGAGGCTTATTTATTTATTGTTAATTTACGTGGCGCTAATCTTACGGATGCCAAGCTCAGTAATACGGAACTCCGTTATGCTGATTTAAGTAATACTGACTTAACGAATGCTGACTTAGGAAATGCCGAGTTAGGAAATGTCAATTTCCAAGGCGCTAACTTGGCAAATGCTAATTTGAGAACTGCTAAAATTAATGACGAAACTCGATTTGATCCCAAATGGCGGACTGTGTGGGAAATTATTAATCAAGGAGCCGCAGGTCGTAATTTGAGTGGGGCTAATTTATTTAATGCTAATCTCAGAGGTGCTAATTTTCAACGGGCAAGATTGAGTGGTGCTAGTCTGTATAATGCTGATTTAACAGGTGCTAATTTAGAGCAATCAATTTTGTTTCAAGCTGACTTGAGTAACGCGAATTTAGAAGGAGCTAATTTGAAGATCGCTAATCTACAGGAGGCGAACCTTCAGGGTGCTAATTTAAATGGTGCTAATTTGGAAGGGGCTAATCTGAATCAAGCGAATCTCTGTGGTGCAATTATGCCTGATGGAAGTCAGAACGTTTGTGAATAGGTGTTGGTTGTTTGTGAATAGTTGTTGGTTGTTGTCCTGACGGGGTGACAAGCAAGCTGAAGGCTTAATAAATCAAGCTTTCTACCCCCTTGACCTACAAAAAGATGAAGGCTTATTGACAGATTTGTTGAGAATAAGTTTCTCTCATCCCTATTCCTGATTATCATTATCGAGAAGGAATCTCAATCAAGTTTATTCTCAATAGACCTGTCAATAAAGTTCGGAGGGTTTTGAAGGTCAACTGGGTGAAAAGCTTTTTCCTTCAAGCTTTTTTAATAGTATTAACACTCTAGGCATAATTGGTGGTAATGTCATCATTACCGCTAATGGAGTTGTCCAGGGAGAGGGCATCGTAAGTGACCTAAGTGACGATTTTTCAAATACCACTATCTATACTCAGGGAGGCTCTGTTAAAATTGAACATAATGGTGGATTGAATAATGTTCCTTTTGTTGTGGGAGATGCAACTAATAATGGTACAGTCGGAGCAATTAGGACGGGCGATAATCAAATTGTCTCGCAAACGATTCCGGATATTAATACTTCAATCTCCAATAACAATACTTTTATAGTCGGGAATCCTAATACAGATGGAATTAGCATCACATTTATTAACCAAGCACCGACGCTAACGGCAACTCCTCAGATCAATAATACTCAACGAAATCAGCCATTTACGTTTACATTAGCGGATTTAAATCCAGTGGTGAATGATGTAAATGAAGATAATACAAGAATTCGTATTAATACAATTACAGCCGGAACTCTGACCCGAAATGGAATTGCACTCAGTCCAGGTGACACAATTAATCGCAGCGATGTCTTAGTCTATACTCCACCTCAAAATGTCACGGGTTCGGTAAATAGTTTTACTATTCGTGCAACGGATAACGTCTCTACTTCAGCGCCAGTTCAAATTGCAATTAATGTTACTAACCCGCCACAACCTCCACAATCAAATTTACCGAATCAACTACCCCTTAATTTGCAACCTGAAAATAATCAAGTATTACTGATCGGGGAACCTTTATATCAGTCACCTTCCCTCACGGAACTGGCAATTCTTCAAAGTGTTTTACCTGAACCTTCGCTATTACTAAAGCCTCCAACTCAATGGGAGTATCGTTCAAATAGTGCAGGTTCTGGTGTTTCTAGATTCTCTAGATCTACATTAAATAAACTTCGTGAACCAACCCGTCCTATAGGCACTACAGGCTTAAGAGATATCACTCCTGATTTGCTAATTACAGGAGTACCAGATATTAGCACTCCTGATATTCCAAGTAATCCTAATCTGCCAATTAGTCCTCCTATACCTAATGTACCTAATGTACCTAATGTATCTAATGTGCCCGAACCAAAACTGCCATCTGCAACACCTCAACAAACTAGCTTATCGCCTTCACTATCCACAGATACTGCCTTATCGCCTTCATCATCCACAGAACAAAACGAGACTTCTTCATTAGAACAAAATACTCAACGGGATTCAGCGATCGCGCAAAAGATGCAAGACTGCCAACAAAAAGTTAAGGAAATCAACAAAACTGCGGCAGCGAATCGCACTCAAGGAAATTATACCAATTTAATCGAATGTTACCAGCAAAATTGAGACGTTGCCAAACAGGAAAAAAGTTTTGAATGGGAAATGTATGCACTGAACAATTTAGCGATTTCTCACTTTGTAGTTGGAGATTATATTAAAGCAATTGAGTTTCACCAACAACAACTAGAAAGAGCGCGAAACGTTCGCAGTCATGCCCAAGAAGGTATCGCTTTATCCGGTATTGGTGCGGCTTATGCTGCCCTTGGAGACTACGAAAAAGCCATCAATTACTACAATCAAAGCTTAGGAATTACACCCATTGAATCTGCACCGCAGTGGAAATCGCTAACCCTGAGAAATTTAGGTAATGCCTATCTCGCCCAAAATGATTATCAAAAAGCGATTCAGTATCAACAAGAGAGTTTAGCACTGTCTCGCACCATTGGCGATCGCTATGGCGAAATGCAGGCGTTGGGAAACTTAGGAAATACTTATGCAATTTCTGGTAACTTTAATCGCGCTATTGAGTATCAGCAACAGAGTTTACGGATTTTATCTTGCTTTTCTGGCTGCTTCAATACTGCTTCAGAAATCTGACTCACTGGCTCAGGGGTTCCATTAATCCACGTTTGACGGCTTCACTGAGAGCATTTTTTAACTGAGAAAATGTTATACTTTCAGTGGGGTTTATATAAAGTAGACCTGAATTACCATCCGCTTGTGTTGAACTATGTCCAGCAAAAAAAAGGATATCCCATCCCTGGCTATCCCAAAGCTGTTCATTTGTTCTTTCTCTGGTTCTAAAGAAAGACCAAAAGTATTATAACTCCACTCCAGTAGAGAATTTTGCAATTGCTGTTTAGCCTGAATAATTGCTTGTTTTACATTCCAATCTGGTCTAAAATTTGCTATTTGGTGTCCAGCTAATTTTTGACAGTAGTGCATTTTTATAACGTCTTGTAGAGGTGATTCTAATTTTTTTAGCTTTTCTAGCAATTGGGATTCAATAATCTGCCGATAGTATCTTTTTAACCAAGAATTAACACAGTCTATTTTGACTGTATTGATCTGGTTAACAACGGCTTATTCTAATTCATTTTTGGCTTGGATTAGTTCTTCGCTAATGTTACCAGATTTTCACAACGCTATTATCAATCCTCTTTATTTCCTCCTTAAAAACTGGGTCAATCTGTTCTATAAAATCGGTCTGATTTGCTTCTGATTCTAAAACTTCCCAAGGATTATCTGATTGGTCGTATTGCTTTTCATAACTATCTGCATCACGCGAAATTTCAACTAGATTTGGATAGTGTTGTAAGGCTTCAATACAGATATTCATCCATTTTTGGATGAGTTCAGGTGTTACTTCTTTTCCAGAAGACACTTGTAGGGGTGCATCAGGCTGGAATCGATTGGTATTATAGTCTCTAGCCGCTTCTTCAAAATCAGCTTGCTCAGACTCAGGCCATCTTGTCGTATTTTTTGTTTTAGAATTATAGACTCTATTGTTTTTGTAAATAGGGATAAAGTATTGCCAAGCAAAGATATACTGAGAAACTTGAGGCTCGGTTATTCCTTGTCGGAAGAGAGATGCTTGCCGCTTTTGTCTCTCATTATTAAATTTTCGGCGACTGTTTAGGTCTACATCACACAACAAATGCCAAGGAGATTCAAAATTTAGCTGGTCTAAAATGATATTGCGTAACACAGCTTGGAGATAGGTTTTTAAGTTGGCTCCACTCTCATTTTTAGGATCGTAACTATTAAGGCATTTTTTGAATTTCTCTCGATTGTACAGAACATCAGTGGTGAGATCAAAAAACTTAAGACATGTGGCGGCAGGAAAGGGAAATTTTTGTGAAAATTGCTGGATAAAGTGACAGCGAGATAAGTCAAAATAAGCGACGAGATGCAAATGAGATAATTGCTGTTCAGACTCGGACTGAGAATTATCATTGAGCGATCGCAAAAAATATTGAACATAGTGCTTATCGTCCCATTCTGGATGCAACAGAACTAGTTTCTCCATTCGACTTTTTAATCGCTTTTGTATAGATGGCTTGAAGCTGGGATAACCATTACGACTCGTGCAAGTATATACTGAAGAAAATTTATCAATAATGTCCTGATGTTGTAAGCTCGACATTTTGGCTTCCTCATTATGATCTAGAGCATAGTGTTGAAGGTACTTTAAGCTTGAGTATGCTAACGTGGAGTCTCAAAACTATAGTTAGTCTAAAGGAAACGGGGAACTCTTAACAGGCAACAGAGGGAAAGGAATACAGCCTTATTTACGGCTCTATAAAAACCTCTATACTTTTTCATGACTCATTTAGATTTGGTATAAGTAGTTCTACTAAACTTATTGAGGCACAGAAAAAGCTTTTATGCAGCTTTCACGGTTATCGGACAACCAACAACCAACAACCAACAACCAACAATCAACAACCCCTTGCCAAGTGCCACTACTCAATGGGGATAATATGAAGGGTGACTGTTATATCAGGACAGGGCTTCACTCTAGATACTATTCAAGGGAGGCGTGAGTAATGGTAACTTTAAGTATGTCCCAGCGTAATATTTCCGCTCTCACAGCAGAAGACATTGCTGAACTCGCCGGACGTTTGGAACAAGATGATTACACCAATGCCTTTGAGGGACTGGATGATTGGCATTTACTCCGGGCGATCGCCTTTCAGCGTCCAGAGTTAGCCCAACCCTACCTCTACTTGCTGGATCTGGAAGGCTATGATGAAGCTTAATAGAGTTTTGTTAGCGTAGCGCGAGGATAGTCAGTTTTGAGTTTTGAGTTTTGAATTAAGACTTATATAGCACTACGCATTCAGGTTAGGACATCCCTCTGTTGCCAGATGAGCTGTTGCCTTTCAACCCAAGTTTAATTGTTCTAATCAAAAAACGTAGTGCTATAACTCAGAACTCAGAACCGATAACTCAAACGTTTTAATCTATGCAGGGGCTTCAGGGTAAACGAGTTTTAGTCGGTATAGGGGGTGGTATCGCCGCCTATAAAGTTTGTGAAGTTATTTCTACTTTATTTAAGAGTGGGGTAGAAGTTAGAGCCATTCTAACTCAGGCATCTCAAGACTTTATTACTCCCCTGACTGTTGCCACCCTCTGTCGCCATCCAGCTTACACCGATCGCGTCTTCTGGGAACCTATTCACTATCGCCCTTTGCATATTGAATTGGGAGAATGGGCAGACGTTTTGGCGATCGCACCCCTCACCGCAAATACACTGGGAAAATTAGCCCATGGTTTGGCGGATAATTTATTAACCAATACTGTACTGGCTTCCCGCTGTCCCGTGCTATTAGCACCTGCAATGAATACGGATATGTGGGAACAACAATCTGTACAACGTAACTGGCAACAGGTATTGAGTGATCCAAGATATCATCGTGTTGACCCAGGTGCAGGAGTGTTAGCGTGCGATCGCATTGGTACTGGGCGCATGGCAGAACCAACGGAGATTCTCACAGCAATTCAATCCTTATTGCATACAGGAGGCAATCGGGATTTAGCAGGCAAACACGTATTAATCAGTACGGGTGGAACACGGGAACATCTTGACCCAGTACGCTTTATTGGGAATCCTTCTACGGGTAAGATGGGATTAGCATTAGCTCAAGCCGCATTGCATCGGGGCGCAAGGGTAACACTGATTCATGTACCTGCAACTTGGGAGGTTCCGCCAGGAATTCAGGCAATTTCCGTTGTGAGTGCAGCACAAATGCGGGAGGCAATGTTAACCTGTTTCCCAGATGCCGATCTAATTGTAATGGCAGCAGCGGTGGCAGATGTAAAACCCGTCGAATACGCATCAGAGAAGTTGCCGAAGACTAAACTACCAAACGCTTTACATCTAGAATCTGTGCCGGATATCGTGGCAGAATTAGGACAACGCAAACAACCCCATCAACGGTTAATTGGTTTTGCAGCACAGACAGGTGATATTATCAAGCCTGCGTTGCAAAAGTTAAAAACTAAGAACTTGGACGCGATCGCAGCTAATCCAATTGATCAACCCAATACAGGGTTTGGCAGCGATTCTAACCAGGCGATTTTGATGGATCAACAAGGACGGCAACAGCGGATTGAATCCTGTAGTAAATTACAGTTCGCACACTATTTATTTGATTTTGTTAAGTAGATTGGATGTCCATCTACTTAGTTGTCGCCATAATCTGTTAATGAGATAATTTAAGAAAAACGAATAACTAAATATTTCTAATTTTAAAATGACCTACCAAACTGACCCGCGAGAACGAGAATTTTATGGAAGTCTGCCGAATAACGAAACTACTCCGCAAGAATTGGGCAATAAATTACCGAAAACTAAGGAACGAATGGCAAAAAAAGACTCTTATACAAAATATCTTAAAGATCAAATGGTTGGGCTAATCGAAAAGATTAAGCTGGACGATTTATCGAAACAGTGTATGAAAGACCGATGGCTGGATCAATTGCTCTGGCTAGAAGGTAGAGCTGGTAGAGCGCAGAAGCGATACTATCAGTTGCGGATGCTTACGATTATTGGGGGCGTAATTGTTCCTGCTTTAGTGAGTGTAAATAGCATAAATATAAATAACGTAAATACTAACACAAGTAGACCACAAACAGAAGCAAACAACTCATCCCCAACCGCTACTTGGTGGCAGACGGCACAAGAATCTTTACCTATTGCCATAGGCTGGGCAGCTTTTGTTGTTAGTCAAGTTGTAGCTATTAGTGCAGCGGTGGAAGAGTTCTTTCATTACGGCGAACGCTACCGTCACTATCGCAACTCGGCTGAACAGATGAAGATTGAGGGATGGCAATTCTTTCAACTCAGTGGTCCTTATCAAGAGCATACAAACCATGATGATGCTTATATCCATTTTGCAGATCGTGTTGAAAATATCATCAAGCAAGATGTAGAAGGCTATATCAGCGAGTTAGCCCAAGAGAAGACCCAAGCCGATGCAAAGGCACAAGAAATTGCTCAACAAAGCGCCCTACAAATGCAGTCTGTTTTGCAACAAATACAACAACAACAACAACAACTAGCTGCTGCAAAAGCGGCTAAAGCCAGTAATAATTCGACTCCAAGTCAAGATCAATTTGGCACAAGTCAGTACAACGGAGATACTACCTTTTCAACAGAGGGAGGTGATTTTGTAGATTCTTCCCAATTTGGAGGGAATGGTAATCAGTTTGAAGATTCAGGAACATTTGCATCGAATAATCCCTTTGGAGGAAGCAACGAAACCGATGAATTTGCCAGTCCTGATCAAATCAGTAATTCTCCCTTTGGTACACCGAATAACTTTGGAGAAACTCCCCCAACCCCAAACAGTCCTTTCGGTGAACCCGCGCCTTTCCCTGGAAACAATGCACCCGCAGGCTTTCCCAATAGTGAACCCACCCCTTTCCCCGGAAACAATGCACCCGCAGGCTTTCCCCAAGCGAATCAGAATGAGTTTGTTAATCCTAATCAATTTGGTAGCGATCCGTTTGGCGGGGGAAGCAATTTCGCTGGTGCAACTCCAACTCCAGCCAACCCCTTCAATAATGCACCCGCATTCCCAGCTAACAATGGACCAGGCGTTTCACCCTTAGACGATGATGATTTTGTCAATCCCAGCCAATTGACGGGAGGTAGTTTTGGCGGTGCAATTCAACCGAGTCCATCGCCTACACCCCCAACTCCTGCACCCTCAAATCCTACACCTGCAACTCCCGCAACTCCTCCAACACCACCCGCAGCACCCCCTCTTGCTACTCCACAGGTTATTGCTGATATCCTCAAATGTCCCCTCAAAGATGCCGAAGCTTATCTACCCGGAGTGCTAGAAGCTTTACAAAAAAAGAATATTCTCGATAGACTCACACTCATCGGCGCGATCGCAACCATCGGTGTAGAAACAGGCGGTTTCCGTCCCATCAACGAATACGGTGGTCCGAAGTACTTCACTAAAATGTACGAACATCGCAGAGATCTCGGTAATAATCAACCTGGAGATGGGGCACGTTACCATGGACGAGGATATATTCAAATCACAGGACGGGCAAACTACCGAGAGTACGGCAAGAAACTCGGCGTAGACTTAGAAGGCAATCCTGAATTAGCTCTTGATCCTAAAGTAGGCGCTGAAGTCCTTGCTTGTTACTTTTACGATCGCAAAGTTTACCAAGCCGCACGCGATAAAGACTGGCGGAAAGTCCGTAAGCTAGTCAATGGAGGTTATAACGGCTGGACAGAGTTTAATAACTTTGTACAACGAGCATTGCAGAAAATTTAGTTGTTGGTTGTTGGTTTTTGGTTGTTGGTTGTTAGTTGTTAGTTCAGGACTTACGCAAGTGTCACACTTAAATCAACTTGTAGGGTGCGTCAGACCAA
>DNGI01000300.1:13121-16616 GCA_003486645.1 Cyanobacteria bacterium UBA11370
TGTGCCAGTTGCGTAAGTCCTATAGTTGTTGGTTGTTGGCACTCCCTACTCCCCACTCCCCTAACTCGGTGGATATTTTTGGAAAAAATCAGTACCATCAATCACAATCGATGAAAACACATAGCCTCTATTTTTGAGAAAGCGGGGGTCTTGTTTGATAATACTCATAAACTCCCGATGACCTGCTCTCGTCCGTCCTACTAAGCAACCTGCACTCCAACGACCAATCTCATCTTTAGGAGAATCCCCTCCCCAGTGTTGATTCACCCCAAAGTGTCCAGTATCCGTGCGATCGCCTGACCTCATGCCATCTTTATTTAAATCCCGGTACACGGTGAGTGGACCACCTGTTTGCACTAAGGCTTCGTGAGGATCAGCTTGTCCATGTCTACCCAGTTGCCAAGCCCTATGCTGTCCAAAGGCAATCCGAGCCACTCCGCCCGCATTCATGGGATTCATGGTATAATAACGTCCGGGTTCGGTTGTCGCTTCCCATTTACCCAGAACAACGGGCTTGCCGTCCTTAAATTCAATCACCATCCGGGTATCATTCCAGGCATTCGCTTTGTCATCATTCAACTGCCCATCCGGATACATCCCTTCGACATAAATAATATTTTTTTCTCCTGGCCCTCGGTCAATTTGGTAGCCCTTGTCTTCGCAATAAGCAATAATCCGTTCTTCTAGGGTACGGGGTTGGGGACGGGTCACAGGGGGAGGTGCAGTTGCAACAGCCGCCGATCCCCCATTCGCACCGACAGCAACGGACTGGTTTACACTCTGCAATCCTAACGCCGTTGGTGTGATTGCCTCCCGCCATCGCCGCGCAAATTCATTGAGTACAGCAGGGGATTGTTGCGTTTCCAACCAGGCGATCGCTGCATCTTGATGGGGCAGTTTTTTGTAGTACCGAAAGGCATTTACCAATTCAATCAGTCCTTGAGATTGCCCAGAGGGAGTGCTAACCGTTCCCGGCTGATGGGTAGCCCCAACTCCTGTCGGTTGAGTTGCATTTAGCATCCCTTTATGGTATATGTACCAAAGAATTGCGCCGCATCCTACCTGATCTGAGGTGGCATTGGGATCACACAAACCATTCGGGAGACACTTACCCCGGTTGTTACCAGATCCAAAGTGATTAGTTCCATTCCACAGGTACTCCGAGTTAATGCCGTGCATAGCATACCCAAACCCATCCCAGTACTCAAAACTCCATAGCCACGCGCTGAGTGAACGATCAGGAATTCGATCTAGCATTTTCCACCGGATAGCATCTACCGCACTTTCGACAAACGTATAATACTGCCCATTAGCCGGGAACGCTTGGGGACGACCAGGCGGATCATGAACAGTTCTAGCGTTGAGGGGATCGCCATTGTGAAGGTGCGCTTCTCCAAAATTCGCCTCTCGATAGTGCAAAATTCCGATAAACCACCAAGGCACATTGGTTTGCCGTTCCACCTGATCGTATAGCGATCGCCGTGTTACGATGGTTTCGGCTACTGCCCCAATCCGGTCTAGCCAACTTTTTCTAAGCTGGCAGGTAGCAAAGAGCTGCTCGTAATGAGGCTTGAGAGTATTAAGCTGGAAATCACCAGGCATCTTTACGTCAAGGCATCGCCAAAAGCCATGCCCTCAATAGTTTTTGTGAGAGTTCGATTATATCTCTATTATCTGATAAGAATTTTCTGTTGAAAATGGGGAGAGTGGGAGAGTGGGAGAGTGGGGAGTGGGGGAAAGAGATTTTTATCCTTTGATTGTGACATCCTCTGCCGCTAATTCTACGAATATAGCGGCAGCTTCCCAAGATCACGCTTTGGGCATTCCTACTTCATCCGGAGTGCAACCACTTAACCGTCTGTAGGCAGCCACCGTGAGTCCCACGGCGGTTAATCCTTTGTAAAGGATATTAATTGCGGCATTTTCATCTCTATCCATTTCCAAATTGCACCTAGGGCATTCATGAACTCGGACAGATAATGTTTTGGGGACTTTCGTGCCACAGCTCGAACAATTCACGGTGGTGTTGTGAGGGGAAACCTTGACAAAATGTACGCCGCTTCTTAGAGCCACTGCTTCCATTACTGTGAGGAACTTACCCCAAGCCACATCGTAAATTGATTTAGCTAAACGTGTTTTAGCTAGTCCCTTGATATTCAAATCTTCGACAACAATCAGGTCATACTTCTTAACAAGTTGGTGAGCAATTTGCAGATGAAAAATCTCCCGTTTTCTACCTATACGTTGGTGGATGCGGGAGATTTTTTCTTTCTGTTTGAGTGCATTAACAGAGCCTGGTTCCTTATTAGCTAGGCGTTTCTGTTGACGAGCAAGATGTTTTTGGGTTTTTCTGTAGTGCTGTTGAACGTCTACAGATTCACCATTAGAAGTTACGAGGAAAGACTTGAGTCCGAGGTCAACACCGACTGCACTTTTGATTGGGCTTCGCCCCGCTTCGCTAACATCAACAGGTTTTGGTGTTGGAACTGAATCATCTTCCAAGGAGACAGCAATGTACCAACCATCCGGTTTCTTGACGATAGTTGCTGTCTTTAACTCAAAGCCATCAGGCAAAGGTCGATGCATAGTAACTGGCATCGAACCAATCTTAGATAAGGTTAAAACGCCAGCTTCTATTCTGTTTATTCCGGCTTTTGGGCAATTAATCCTAGGAAAGGTAAAGGAGCGCATTTGCCCCTTCTTTTTGAACTTGGGTCTACCTGCTCTTTTCCCTGACTTATCCGGCTTTATCCATCTGTCCCAAGCCTTATCTAAACGCTTGAGATTCTGTTGCTGAACTTCGGCATGAATCTCCTTATAAGCGGGGAACAATTCTTTTGTTGTTTTGAGTTCGGCTGCTTGAAGGTTGTATCCAGGAAATTTATCCGGAATATCACCAATAGGCTCTCTCGTTAAGCTACATCTATCAATTTGACACCGCGTTCTACGTAACCAGTCATACCGTTGACCTAGTGCGTAGTTAAAGTGTCGGCGCATCATCTCCAACCAAGTGTCCATGACGGCGACTTGCTCAGTAGATGGCTTGATTCTGTAGATGTGGGTTAACTTCATGGTAATATCTTACAAAAGTACAGATAAGCAAGGCAAGTAAACAATTTAAAGACGGTTAGTAGTCGGCTGATTAGAAAAGAATTTGCCGAACATGTTAATAAGTTCTACTACAAACCTGTGTTTTGGACTGGGGCTTACGAGAGTTTCTAGTTGTGGTGGCGTAACGTTAGAACAACTCAAAGCCTACGTCCTTGCATCAAGAAGCCCCGCAAAAATAATGTTGCTACGCCTTTTTATTTTGGCTTCAATTCCCCTGCCACTATAGCGAAGCTATAGTGGCAGTACCCTTTCAGCATTTCTAGATGGACGAAGTTCGTCGCATTTGTTAAAAAAGTCGATAGTTAGCTTAGGACTTACGCAAACTTCTGGTTGAATCACCATTAGTAGGCGACGCGGAGAGTTTTTTTGATAAGTAATTAGCCG
>DNGI01000297.1 GCA_003486645.1 Cyanobacteria bacterium UBA11370
GACAAGGGGGACAAGGGGGAGAGAAATTATTATGTATGAAGGCAACTTGGTATTACTTCTACACTGACTTTTACTCCTTCGCCCTTCCCCTTTTCCCTACTCTTGATGCCAGAGGATTTCTCTAAACACTATCCGTCACACTACTAAAATTAAACGCTTTTACTCTTACTCCAGGTATGACACTACTCCCAAAACGTTGCACGAAACTTAACGCATCTACATCCCTTAACATATCGGGTAGACTTTGATTAAAACGCAGATTCTTGATTGGATTGGCAATCTGTCCGTTCTCAATCCAAAATGTGCCGTCACGGGTCATCCCAGTCACTTCTAATGTCCGGGGGTTGACATAACGCACGTACCATGACCGATTCACTAAAATGCCTCGTTCCGTTTGGGCAATTAAATCGGTAAGACTTTGATTAGAACCGGACATCACAATCGGAAATAATCCTCCGGTGGGTTCTTTGCCCTGCTGCTGTGCCCAGTAGCGGCTATAGGATAGGGTTTGAGGAATGCCGTCTTTAATCACATCTAAGTAATGATTACTCAATCCATCCCCAAAACACGTTCCCATTTGCAATAGGGGGTGGGCGGGATGGCGCTGAACTTGCACCAATGGGCTAAATAGTGTCTCACCCAAGCGATTGCCAGCGGGTTTGCCTCCTTCATCGGTACGAGACATAAACGATCGCCCTTCATCCGCCGCCCTGGCATCTAAATTCCAGATTACCCAAGGAAGCAAAGCCGCAAAAGCCGCACCATTAAACACGACAGGGTATTTACCTGGACTGACTTCGCGGGGATGGCGGGAGGATAACGCCCGTTCAATTAATTCCTCAGTGAGGGATTCAATCGGTAACTGGGCGATCGCAAACGCAGTACGCTGACTCCAACTCGAACCATCTTCGATCCGGGCTGTAAAGCTAAAATCAGCTTCAGTTCCGCGATCGCTTGCTCGTAATCCTCTTGAGTTTCCGATTACATCTAAAAAGGCTTCTGTACTTAATGTACCAGACCCTTCAACCCCTGCTTTGGCGGCTAGGGCACAAACTCGTTGTACAATTTCTCCGCGTGCTAAAGGCGAGAAGGTTGCGGTTGCTTGATCAAAGGCGGGTTGGCGTTGTTCGTAGGTTTGGGGTTCTAATAAGGGTATCCATTCTGGATCGTCTGGGGCAATTCGTGCTAGTTCTTCGGAACGACGGATGGTTTCTTGAATTGCATTTGGATCGAGTTCGGTGGTGGACGCTGATGCGCTGCGCTTGCCGAAATAGCTGGTAATGGTAAGGTTGAATTTATTGCGGCTGATGTTTTGGCTGATTTGGTTTTCTGAGAAGCGGCTGAGGGCGGATTCACTAGTACGAAGACTGATAAAGATACCGTCTGCTTCGGATTGTTGAATGGCTGATTCTACTAAGG
The DNA here is from genome assembly GCA_003486645.1 of Cyanobacteria bacterium UBA11370. Taxonomy (GTDB): domain Bacteria; phylum Cyanobacteriota; class Cyanobacteriia; order Cyanobacteriales; family Coleofasciculaceae; genus UBA11370. The sequence continues at coordinate 1,420 of DNGI01000297.1, forward strand.
ATAAGGCTTGGTCTTGGTTGAGTAGGGTGGGGGTTGGGGTTAGGGTCATATTGGGCAACGGTGGCAACGGATTTGGTAGCGGTGGCAGCGGATTTGGTAACGGATGTAACGGATGGGTTATGGGTGGGGTTGGGGTTTTATAAGTCGATATTGTTAGTGTTAAGGAGATTAGTTTTAGGGGGAGATGTAGGGAGAAGTTTTTCAGGGATTAATTTTCTGTTTTGCTAAATTGAGCAACTAATTCTTCACGGGTTAATTGTAATGTCAATCGTGTAAATTCTTCGGGCGGTAATTTTAGTAATGCTGTAATAACGGCTAATAGTTCCTCATCAAGATTTCCAAATCTGACTTTGAAGAGGCTTTCTAGAACGAGGCGCTGTCCTTGTAACGTTCCTTGCTGGAGTCCTTGTCGGAGTCCTTGCAGCAATGTTTCTTCTCTCCATTGTATATAGGCTTCTGATAAGTTCATGATTAATTCCCTCTCATCTTCATCCAAATTTTCTTTGTTTTCTAAAGTGATCCGCCAGCTATAAATTAGTTCTAATGTGTTGCTCCGTAAGGGGTGTTCTTTGGGAAGGGCAAGAAGTTCACTAATAGCTTGCTGCTGGGTTGTGCCTTTTCCTAAAATTCTCAGCCAGAGGGTTTCTTGGGTAACTGGAAGTTGGTTGATGGCGATTATGGCTGTTTTTAGGGCTTCAGGTAGAAAGTAAACTCCTTGAGACCAGTTCTTTGGTTCTAGTTTAGCACTGAAACTATCCAGGAGAGTGATTGAAGCTGAGGTGGCTAGAATCCATAAACGAGGGAGTTCGGTTTCGGGTAAGCTACGATTTTCACGTCTTGCTTGACGCTGTAAGTCACTTTGGAGAGACAATAACTTCAACAAACAGGTGCGAATTTCTGTTTTGCTGGGTTGATTCCGAAAGGGTTCAATTAAGCAAGGATTCGATACCAGTTGGCTGAGTAATCCTAGATTGGGGGGTTCGGTTGGGGGTGTGGGTGATGGGGCGAAATAGAGGTCAATTTGGCGAACTTCATCGGTTACTTCTCGGCTAATTTCGACAGTCCCTAATGGTGCAAGGAGTTCTGATAAATACTGTTTTGCAAATTGATCATGAGGCTGTCGGGTCATTTGTTTATTTTACTTTAACTTTGAGGAGGTAATCTATTTTATAGTTCTGTAAAAATTATAATCTACTGAATTCCCCAAACTTCCAATTTTTGTTTAACTAAGTTAATTGGAAATGCAATACCACATCCAGTTATCCCTTCTACTTTTTGAGTGGGTTTACAGGAAAGGTTCACTTTAACAGCAACGCCGACAACACGATTGTGCTGGTCTAATACTGGACTACCCGAATAACCTGAGCTTAAGATAGCAGATAATTCTAACTCTTGCTTAGTGGTATTGCTGATTTTTCCGTTTACAACTGTCCAGTAATTCCCTGACAAATGATGTCCAATCACAAAAATAGGCTGGTTTGAGAGAATAGATAGGGGGGATAAAGGTAAGGGTTGAATATCTTTTGGTGTATCAGTAACTTCCAGTAACGCTAAATCTAATTGATCATTGGCAGAAGTTAGTTCTACAATTCTAGCGGGTCGTCGTTTCCGAAATTGACCAGAGGGGGGTGTACTATAAAATTCAACCTCAATATTCTGATACGTTTGCTGTTCATTTTTTTCGGTTACGACATGACGGTTGGTAATAATCCAAGCCTTATTTGCTTCTCGTTTCACTACCCAGCCACTTCCACGTTCGGAGTAGGTAGACTGGTGGGAAATAATCCGCACAACAGCGCGTTTTAGCGGGAGTAAAGGGTTATCTTTTAAAGGAGGTAATTGTTCAGGTAATAAGGCTAATTGGGGATTTTTTTGAAAAGCAAAAAGCCGTTGGGCTTCTTGAAGATTATCTTTTGCTCCCGTAAATTTTGGATCTAAGGCGATCGCCCTCTGATACTGTTCAATTGCCTGTTCTAATTTGCCTGAATCTTGTAAAGCATTCCCGATATTATTGTAAGTAATCGCTAGTTGAGGATTGAGTTGAATGGCTTGCTGGTAAGCGGATATGGCTTGAGCAAATTTCGCTTGTTTAGCGAGGGCATTTCCTAAACTGTTGTAAGCAATGGCATACTTGGGGTTAAGTTGAATGGCTTGGCGATAAGCGAGGGTTGCCTGATCAAATTTTTCTTGCTCGAAGAGTACATTTCCCAAATTATTATAGTGAATCGCTCGTTTAGGTTCAAGTTGGATCACTTGTTGATAGGTAGCGATCGCTTGATCGAGTTTCCCCTGTTTATGCAGTTCTTTGGCTAGACGATTATAAGCACGGACATTGTTAGAATTCTGTTGGATAGCTTGGCGATAGTTGGCGAGTGTATCGTGCTGTTTCTTCAAATAGGCGAGTTCATCACCTAACCGTTTGAAATCATTAGTAAATGTGGGATTAAGTTGAATGGCTTTTTCATAGGCGTTGATCGCTTCGCTGAGTTTATCCTGTTGTTTGAGTGCAGCGCTGAGGCTAATATAAGCTAAGGCTTCATTGGGCTTAAGTTGGATGAATTTTTGATAGGCTACAAGAGCCTCATTCCAGTTTTTTTGATTATAAAATGCCATCCCTAAACCAAAGTAAGAATTAGCATCGTGAGGATTTATTCTAATCGCTTGCTGATAGGCGGCAATGGCTTCTTCAGATTTGTCCTGTTCTTGTAACACCCAACCCATATGGGAGTAAGCCTGACCATGATTAGGGTTTAATTGGGTAGCCTTTTGATAAGCAGAAATGGCTTCATCCAGTTTCCCTTGCTTTTGCAAATCCTGACCCTGATCAAAGTAAGTATTGGCAGTAATGTGTCTATCGATGAATAAGCCTCCTGCCACTAATAAGGATGTTAAACTAATGATGAATAACGAATGCCAGAGTCTTTTAGGAAGGTGAGGCGATCGCATAAACTCAGGTTTGAGATTAATTTTCCAACATAATGATATTAACCTAACCCCCAGCCCCTTCCCTACAAGGGAAGGGGGGCAAGAATCAAAGCCTCTCTCCTTGTAGGAGAGAGGTTTGGAGAGAGGTTAGATTGTTTAATATAAAAACGAGAAGCCTTATAATTCGGAGCTTTCTCCTTGGGCAATGAGGTTGATAATTTCTGGGTCACTATAGTTTTACTCCTGCTACCTTTTCTGCAAAGCGGACAAAGGTAATACTGCGTCTAAGCTTGTTCAAATCCTCTAGCTTTTCGACGATCATCTTCGCGTGCTGTCTATCTTCATAGCGACGACCAGTATTTTCCTGAAAGATTTTGTTCAGTTGCTTTTTGGGATTTTTTATTCCTTCTGGATTCTTTTTATCCTTAACTTTGACTGGATGGGTTGGTTTTGAGAGTACTGCGGAAATAGCACGACCATCAGCGAGTAGCCATGCTTCCAGTTCTTCTTTAATACAAACTAGGTGTACGTGGGGTGATGTTACTCCAGCTTGAGCAAGGGAGTCCATAATTGCTGCACGATCTTCTTTGAGGCAAGGCGGTTGTTTTTTCTCACGCCAAGGTGGATGGAGATCCCAAACAATAATAATGCGATCGCATCCATCTTCTAATAACTGGGCAGCAGTAGCGCCGCACTCAGAAAGTAGGTTGGGCTTGTTGTCGAGTGTCACACTGGAAATTTCAATGTCTGGTTGGAGCATACGTGCTAGATGTTCGCACACCTGTTTATCTGCACCATCTGGGCCGCATTCAAAGATCATTCCAACTTTCATGCTTATCCGCGTTGACTCAACCGATTCATAGTGTAAAGTTTGCCGGGGCCAAACTTCTTAGACCATTCTTGAAGTGATTCTTGATCGGCAGGACGACTGAATACAGGCTGACCAGTATCGTCACGTTCAACTAGAATAATTTGAGATAGAGACAAAAGGTCTAGTAAATAAGGCGAATGAGTTGTAAGAATTACTTGAGTTTTACCTGCTTCAACTACATTCCGAATTTCTTCTACAATTAGGTGGATGGTTCTAGGGTCAAGACCGTTTTCAATTTCTTCAATTACAATCAGAGGCGCAGGTTCAGGATGTCGTAATAGCGCTAACAAGGCTATGATTCTTAGGGTTCCTGTTGAGAGAAGCCAACCTGGTACTTTAAAGCCACTCTCTGTTAACTGTAGGTAGACGTTTCGTTCTAGTTCTGAAGTTAGTGTGGGTTGTAGGTCGTGGGCGTAGGGAAGTACATATTGTAGAGTTTCAATAATGCCATCGAATGCTGCTTGATCTAGTTTTTGGATGCTTAGAAGATATTCTCCAATATTCAAACCATCTTTGGCTAGATTAATGGTGTTAAATGCACGAATTGGGGGAAGCGGTGAACCCATTACATAAGGGTTCAAGTTGACAAACTGCCAGCGTGCGATCTGATTAAATATATCAATCTGGAATTTATTTGTCAAAAAATAGTTAATCATTGATTGTCCATCGAGCAACTCACCTATGTAGTCTTCACCAAAGTATATTTCTCCTTTAGTTGTACGTTTAGCTACTACCTTACGCTTAATAGTTAAGCTCTCTTTTTGGATAAATAGTTCATCGCCGCTTGACCCTGTTGTGACAGTCATTGTGGTTTGATAGTTTTGCCATGCAAGATTAAATTCAATCGGGTTAGCTTCATAAGGACGCTCTACACCTAAATCTTGTGGCTGATGAGGAACTGCAAAGTTACGAATATTTTCAAAGCCCCGCCAGGGAATCATAGCAGAATCAAGACCAGAGCTAACAATTTTCTGGTAGATTTCCAAAGCTTCAATAATGCTGCTTTTCCCTGAGCCGTTATAGCCGATAAAAGCAGTCAATGGTGTAAGGTTAATTTTTTTGCTGTCTTGCACAGCTTTGAAGTTTTTGACGCGAAAGGATTTAAGCATGGTGATTTAATTAAATTCATTAACGCCAATGGGTTTGAATATAGTTGGTTGCTTCTCTGACGCTGAGTGAACGGTTAGAATTACCTGCCCGAATAAAGAGCTTTTCTTCTTGTCCGTCTTTAATATAAACAGGTCGAGGGGATGGCAATACATTAAGTCGGCACACATCTTTGCCTTCTACTTGACCGAAGGAAATCTGAATGCAAGTGCCACAATCTTGACCGCAAGCGTTGAGTAAGCTGGTCATCAGGTTATTTTCATAGACATCACGATTCTTGCGATTCTCGAATTTTTTGTTGTAGTCATACTCGATACCAACAACTGTTCCATTGTCGTCAACACCAATTAGCAACGTGCCTCCTTTTTCAATATTTAAAAAGGCGGATACGGTTTCAATGATGCGTTTGTTGAATTTCTCTTTTTTGTTGCGCGGAATATCCCACCAAGCAGAGGCTTTGAAATCTAGTTCGGCATTTTCGCCTTGCAGAATTAAGGCAACAAGTTCTGGATCTCCCGATAAGGGGGTGAAGGTACGATAGGCTTCTAGGGCAGCTTGTTTGGTTGCTTCGGGGACGATGGGGAAGGTACTGAGGATGTGTTTAAATTCGTCTTCGGTTAAGTTATAAAGGTGGGCTATCATCCCGTCTAGTTCCGCTCTCAGTTTGCCCCGTTCAACTTCATTAGTGACACCATTTTTATGGGAACCGAGTCCAACTTCTTGGGCTAAGTCGTCGAATTCTGGGGTGGTGCAGATGAGTTTGGCAGCACGTTCTACTATTTCGTTGAAGTAGCGATTACCTTTTGTTAATCGAGGGACTGGGAGTTGGTATATGTAGAACATATTGATATTTGTTGTAACTTTCTGTCTAAGTAACCAATCAACAATGAAAGAATTTAGAAGACTCACACAAATTAACAAACTCTTACTATCAAGGCTTTCAGAAATATTGAGAGAATTTCCTGTAAAGCAAGGTGGAATAACTGTACATATTAAAGTTCTTTCGTTAGTTTTTGATGCAACGGTACGATAAGCAAATCTATATTTTTGATATCCTAAATTTTGTCCATTATCTTTCCTTTTACCTAACAGTGATTTTCGCCCCTCATCTATCTTTATCCAATAACGGGCGCTCGAAAGCGCATGAGTAAACTGATGGATAAGCTTTCCTTCGTAAAGAGGTAAAGTAGAATCACCTGAGTTTCTCTGGAAAAGGAAGGCATCATCAGTCATATTAAACTCGCGATGTAATTCTAAATTCCAGCAATTTTTTATTTTTTGCCCTAATAAAGGATGATTGAGGATTTTTTGGGTAATATATAGGTCATTTTTATCCTTAAATTCCATCACCGACAGCGAATCAGGAGATAACTTGCTAATTAAGGATAATGAAATCTCCAATTGTTCATTTGTGTCATTGAGAAATGTCTCTAGTTGCTCGACTTTGATGGCTTCTCGTGGATCAATACGATAGGCAGCTCGAAAAGAGTTAGTACAGCCTCCTTTTTCAAAATTTAGTAAGCAGAACTTAAAGCGATGATCTACACCTTCAAAAATAAACCTTTCATTTGAAAGACCGAATATAGTTCCTAATTGAGAGGAGTAAAATAGCATTTCTCTAAGCCGTTTTGCTCCTAAATCAGTATAAATCCCTGTAGGAACAATAATTCCGCACTGTCCACCCGTATGAAGGAGATTAAAACATTGCTCTAAGAAGAGTTTATAAAAGTTAACATCCTTACCATGCCGTTTACCATTTACGATAGGTACTTGGTATTTATACTGCTCGGCAAATCTAAAATAGTTCCTTTGGTGATTAAAGCTACTTTGATAATTTAACCAAGTATTTTGTACATTTTCATTATCCAGCATTTTATTAATTTCGTCTTGAAACTCCTTCAAATCCATTCTTTTTTGAAATGCTTGATCGCTGTATGTCGAAAAAAATTCTTTGGCATTAGGTTGAAATGTCTCCCAAGGCGGATTCGTAATAATCGCATCAAAACCCCCTCGTTCTTCTATAATCTTGTCAAAATGATAACCCCAGTGAAACGGCTTCAACGCCTCAATATCTTCAATCCTCAATACCCGCTTCTTCGGTTTCCCCTTCAATTGCGCTTCTTCATACTTAATCCCTAATTTTGTACTAAACTCATCTAGCAATAACTGATTTAACTTTCCTATCGACTCTCGATTAACCTTATCAATATGATCGCGCAACATTTGCAGACGAGATTCCTGAGATGTTCCCTCTAGCTTCCCGGTTTCAAAAGCGTGTTTCTTATATTGCTCAATACTGCGATTTTTCTCTTTTAGAATCTCCCGGTAATTACTAGCCGCTAAAAGTTGCAGCAAATTTCCCTGTCGAGATTCACCAACTGCATCAAACCCTTCCTCATCCACTCGAATCAAACCAATCAACGAATTCCCCGCCATAATATTAAAATCAATATTCGGCAGAGGTTCCAATTCATCAACCTCCTGTGCAGAAGAAACCAACGCCAAAAATAACCGTAACTTAGCAATTTCTGTCGCTTCCTCCATGATGTCTACACCATAGAGGTTGTCTGTAATAATCCGCTTTTTGACAAAATAAGGCAGTGATGGATGATTCGCTTCTACCTCATTTAGCCACTTCTTCAAGCGCCGATCGCCTTTTAACTTAATCGTGCCAATCACAGCGCTATATACCGAAATTAGGGTTTTCATCGCTGCAACTAGAAACGCACCTGAACCGCAAGCGGGGTCGAGTAATGATAAGTTAGGAAGGATGTCGTGAATTAAGCGATCGCACAGTTGGGAATCTAACTTAATTAGTAGTTCATTGATATCCTCAAACTTCTCCCCTCTTGTTAAGGGAGGTTGGGAAGAATCGGCTTCAAGTGTCCCATTCACCCGATCTAGAATCAGCTTGTTAATCGTGCGATCGCACAAATATTCAGTAATCTCAGGACGAGTATAATACGCCCCAAATGCCTTCTGGTTAATATACTTTTCAAAAATATACCCCAACACATCCGGGTTAATCTCATCATCCTTACCCCCAGGCGTATCATTCAAGTTCCAAGAATACCGAGAAAACAAAGTTAGAATCTTCTCAAAGGCTTCATCAGCTATAGCAATATCCGGATAATATTGCTCAATCCGATGCTTGAGAAATAAACCCCCATTCAGATATTTTATCCGACCAATTAACGTCTGTACCTCTGGCTGACGTTCCGCTTCTGGTTTAGCAAACCCTTCAAAAAATAGCGCCTGGAGAAATTCATTAAAAAAGCAATCTTCTCGCCGTTGCCTACTCTGCTTTAATTTATTTTGGAGATAATCTAAATCCCCATTATCAATAAACCCTTTCCGCTGCAAAAAGTAAACAAACATCAAACGGTTGAGAATTACTGACGTGTACCAACGACGGTCAATTTCATTATCAATTCCCCGAATAAACTGTAAAAAAACCTGATGTTCTTCTTGAAACTCCTTATAAAATTTCTTCGTAACTCGCTCAACATCAAAACCACTTTGTAACTTTTGAGCAATTTCAACAACAGATGGTTCACTCTCTTCCAACTTCGTGATATCAATTACCAAGCTACCCAGCTTACCTAAAAATAAATCACCGGGTTGACCCTTTACATACAAATGGTCGCGGAAATAGCGTTTTGTTCCCTCTCGTTTTACCCAATACCATAAACTCCGAGTGCGTTCTTTATCGACGAAAATCAATAGATTTTCAGCAATCCGTTCAGTAATTTCTTTGTGGATAGCAGCGCGTTGTTTCGCTTCCGGAATCTTCCCATCCTCTGCTGTCAATTCAAAGATAACTACCCCAGATTGTTCAGCTATTCTTTTGTAAGAATAATTTTTATCTTCAATTTCCAGCGGTACAGCTTTTTTAGTCAAAGGTTGTGACCAACCTAAGACCTCAATAAATAACTCTCCAAAGTTGAAATTGTCGAGTAAATCACGGGTACGCTGGAAATCTAGAGGCATAATTAATTCAATTCCCTAATCTGAGGATTGAAACAATCCTAGTGAACAAATAATTTGGGGTTCTTGACTTTGACCCTCCTCATGTATCAAACATAAACGATCATCTAAATAAAGAGCAACTATTAATTCGGCTAACTGTTGGTCATCAATCCCGCTTTTGAGAGAACGATTTAAACGGTCAATGCCTGACTGTCGCAACGGATAGCGATAAATTTGGTCTATTGCCTTGAGTAAATCTGGAGTTACTAATAGAGGCATTTCTTTGGCATAACGCTTGAGGCGTTCATAGGTACGAAATCTTGCACCCGAAGGACGACCTAATTGACCGCCTGCACTTTTTTCTTCCTCAGCAATTAACTCAGCACCTTCTTTGATTAATTTGTGATGTTGGGGGTTACGAGGAATTGCTTTCGTCTCCGGTTCGCACCGTGCCATTCGCAGAATCTCAAACTGCGACTGAGTAACACTTTTACCCTCCCGATTAATCCAAGCTAACGCATCATTACCTTCTGCGGTTTTCATATACAGCAGTACCCCTTCCGGTTGGGTAGTAGTAGGGAGATGGGTACGGGTGGAATAGACGACATGAGGCAGATTTTCTATCGTCTTTTTCAACGTTGGGTTATTATCTGTGGCATTCTTCCAGATTTGATACGCCTCCGACGTTAGGTCTACTTCGCTATCATCATCGACCTCTAAAATACCGGATTTCTCGTGATACAAATCAAGTATCATCTGCCCATTGGCATCATCTTCAAAAAAGGCTTCATCTGTACCCACAACTTCGGCATTTTCCTGAAGTCGTTGGCGCAAACGACTCCGCAAGTTAATGATGCGTTCAACACCTTCCGCAGGTAAAAAAGAATAGCAAAGAATTGTAGGGGCAGTTTGACCAATTCTATCTACCCGTCCCGCCCGTTGAATCAGCCGAATAATTGCCCAAGGCAAGTCATAATTAACGATAATGGCACAATCTTGTAAGTTCAGACCTTCACTGAAAACATCAGTCGCAATCAGAACTCGTAATTGCTCATCAACAGAAACGGATTTACCATTACTAATAGGGCTAAAGCACCAAGCTATTCTTGCCGGGTCAATTGAATTCCCTGTCACCCCTTCAACCTGATCAATACCCCGACGTTTGAGTTCTGTAGTTAAATAATGTACGGTATCGGCAAACTGGGTGAAAATCAACACCTTGTCTTGGGAGTGAATGTTACGCAGGAGTTCAATTAATGCGGCTAGCTTTTGGTCTTTAGCTGCATCCCAATCTCCGTATTCATCCAGTAAACTAATTAGAGCTTGAGCATCAGTCAGTAAATCTTTTTTGAGAGATGCCTTAAATAATTTGGGTCGCAACCATTTAAACCGACGCTGATAACGAGTGGCATACTCTTGGTAAACGCTAGCAGCACGTTGGCGATAATTCCTCTCAGTTTGGCATAAAAGCTGTTCAGGCGTGGGTTCCTCATCCCCATCCACTTCTGGATCAATCAGTGTTCCTGCAAGATCATCTAAATCCTCGTCATTATTGCGAGTGTCTAAAAGTGCCGCTTCTTGAGTGCCAATGGGTAAGGGTAAATCTTGGGCGATCGCATACAAGAAAATATAATTCCGCAGGATATGACGGTCAAGGGACTGAAGAAAAGCCACTCCACTACTTTCTAAACGCTTAAATAAGTTAGTGCGGCAAAACCCCATCAACCGCTTACCAGCACGAGATAACCCTTTAAGCTGCAAAATTTCAGCGGGTGTCAAGGATTTACTGTGAACCGACTTAGCAGACACAGCATAGTTACCTAACCCATATCTCGGCAAATTCAAAGAATTAAGAAGTTGGACAACATTCTCTGAATAAAGGGCAGCATAAGGTTGATCCTCAGCTAAACTGAACTTCACCGTTTGTGGCAGGCGAATAGGAAAATAAGCCCGTCTCCCATCCGGAAACTCTAAATATTTGCGTCTTATTAATTCTGACCTCTCCCCCAACCCCTCTCCTACAAGAAGAGGGGAGTAGAAATAATCTTGCCCCCCCTTCCCTTGCAGGATTTGGGGAGATATAAAAGACACGCTACCTGAATCGGAGTACAAGTAATCTTGCCCCCCCTTCCCTTGCAGGATTTGGGGAGATATAAAAGATGCGCTACCTGAATCGGAGTAGAAGTAATCTTGCCCCCCCTTCCCTTGCAGGGAAGGGGGCTGGGGGGTTAGGTCATCTTTAGCATAATTAACTTGAATAAAACTGCGAGTTCGACGTACCATATACAGCCGCATTAGTTCTCGCCAATCATCAGGATATTCACTCTTTTCAAAAGCCGCGAGTGAACGCACAGGTGATTGGTATCTGCGGCTAAATTCGATTTCTCCCCCTAACTCACTCAACAGTTTTTCTGGACGTACCCCTAAATCTTTATCCTCTGGTACAAATAAACGTAGTTGATTCGATAAATCTAAATAGGTTTTGTTATAAGGTGTAGCCGTTAACAGAATGCAGCGACTTTCATTCAGGGCAATATATTCCTGAATTGCCCGATAACGCTTACCCTCCCGATTCCGCAGGTTATGACTCTCATCAATCAATACCACCCGATAACGACGTTCATTCGGTAACTCAGTTTGTACTCGACTAATGGAGAGAACTTTTGCCCGCAGTCCATAGCGGTGAACATAATCCTCCCACATCGTTACTAAGTTTTTCGGACAAAGAATTAGGGTTTCTAAGAAAAAATCCTCTTCTAAAATTTTGGCTAACGTTGTCGCAATTAACGTTTTTCCCAACCCGACTACATCCCCTACCAGTACACCCCCTCTACGGTTGACGTGACGGGCGGCAATCTGAACGGCTGCTTTTTGAAAGTCAAACAATTGATTTTTAAGATCACGAGGGATTTGATACTCGGATAATCCCGCTCTGGCTTCCTGGGATAAGTGATAGGCTATTTTTAGATAAATATAGTAAGGCTTAATTGGGTTTTCTCTCGCCCAACTGTTATCTATAATTTCAACCAGTTCTTGAGAAATATCGATACACCAACGGTCATTCCATCGGTCATCAAACCACTTTTGCAACTTTTGAGTTGCATCATGATCTAGGACATCAATGTTCAACTCTCCTTGATGTTGTAGCCCAGATAAAGTAAGATTGCTACTTCCTAAAAAGCCGATTGTAGGATTATTGATGTCAGTCCGATGAATTAGATAAAGTTTGGCATGAAGCGGATACTTGAGAAATAATTTGACAATAACTTTCTGACTTTTAATCTGCTGACTTAGCCTGCGTAACCCTGCCTCATCCTGATTGGTAGGTGCGCCCCAAGTTAATTGTTCGCAGAATTCTTGAGCAATTTGTTTCTTGTAGCGAATGACTACACTATTATCAATTCCGATATCTTCGTGGGAAAGTCTCAAAGATGAATGAACTTCATCCTTGGACAACCGCTGCATCCCCACCAAAAGACGACAACAAGACCCGAATCCACCCAAAAACTGCTCAATTTGGTCGTCAATTTTACGCCACCCCCTGAGATTGAAGTAGCCAACACAGAAATCAGCCCGTTCTGAAATTTGCAGCGTGTCCCGTAAGGTCGGCAGCAGGGATTGTTCTATGTTATCAAAGATACGCGGCATTTCTGTGTATCCCTATCCCCTAGAATCCAAAACTGCTCCAGTAATTACCATTATCCACTCAGTTGCCCTATCCCATGAGTGACCAAAAACGGGGTGTGGGGTGTGGGGTGTGGGGTGTAGGGGGAAGAAACAACCACACCCCATAGGATACAAGCCCCTGAATTTATTTATGGAGACAAA
>DNGI01000323.1:0-8040 GCA_003486645.1 Cyanobacteria bacterium UBA11370
AGAGGGGGAGAGGGGGAGAGGTTTTATTATGGGTAATTAGACTGATTGAAGATTAGAGAAAGAGGGAATTCCTGTACCCTTGTTTGTTTGACTCTTAACCCCCTTACCGCCTCATCCTATTTTGGTGTACCATCTCCAAATGAGAACTTGCACCTGTAACTTACTCAAATAAGACCGTAACCTCACTTGATTGAGTGAAGTAATTCCAGATAGCGATCGCCAACTCGCTTTCATACTCAAGCTTCTCTACACCCGGACATTTTTCACAGTCACAGCAGGGTTCGGTCTCGCCATCTAAAGACCCCTCTGGGATCATCAGACAGATATTGACAATTGGTATTTCTTTCCCGTCACCAAACCCGTTGTAGGTGCTATATCTTACTGCTGCAATGCAGTTAATGTTGACGATCAGATCTGCGAGTCGGATGAATGCCAAAACTAACTCCTCGCAAAGATAATTTATTAACTTATTAACGTTTGAGCAACTGCACCTATTTAAGGTACAGCCTCAATGAAGGTTATACCCCCTTTTGGTGAATTTTCTGGTGATGCGCCCTGATCGCTGACTAAGAGTGTCTCCCTGCTTGTAGTCTGGAATACCCACCTAAGCGGTAATATATCTGTAAAACACGTAATACAGTTTTAGCATAATTCAGTAGTCCGTTGTCAGTAGTCCATGGTTTGTTGTGTGTTATTGGTTGTTTGTCTATTGATCCCTGATGGAGAACCAAAGAAATTGAGTAGTGCTATAGCTGTCTGTTGGGGAGCTTCTTCGGGTAGGAAATGACCGCAGTCTAAGGCTTGACCTTGGACATTCACCGCTCGTTCCCGCCAGGTTTCGAGTACATCATAGCGGCGTTGCATTACACCTCGCGCTCCCCAGAGTACAAGCAGAGGACATTGGATTTTATAGTTGATATCAACCTCGTCATGCACTAAGTCAATGGAGGCGGCGGCGCGATAGTCCTCACAGGTCGCATGGATGACAGCGCGATCGCTAAAGCAGCGAATATACTCCGCCATCGCGTCCTCCGTAAAACCCGTTGAGTCAGCACTCCATTTGTGAAGTTTGGTTTTCAGATAAAATGCTGGATCAGCACCGATCAGGCGTTCTGGGAAATCGTAGGGTTGGATCAAAAAAAACCAATGTTCGTAAGCAGTGGCTAACTCTTGATCGACGGTTTGGAAAATCTTGCGAGTGGGTACAATATCTAGGACAGCCGCTTTTTCAACACGTTGGGGATGGTCAAGTAAGAGGCGATGTAACACCCGTCCGCCGCGATCGTGACCTGCAACGGAAAAGCGCTCAAACCCAAGACTAGCCATGACTTCGACTTGATCTTGTGCAGTTGCTCGCTTGGAATAGGTGAGATGTTCGGGATCGGAGGGTGGCTTATCGCTATCCCCATAACCGCGCAGATCCGAGCAGATCACAGTGAAGGATTGGGACAATAGAGGAGCGACCTGATGCCACATGACATGAGTTTGAGGATAACCGTGTAACAGTAGCAGGGGTGGTCCTTGACCTCCTTTGACGAGTTTGATCGTTGCACCCGAAGTTGCGATTCGGTGATGGGTAAATTGCTCGAACATGATCTTTTCCTGAAGGGTTTTGATTTTACTCGCCAAATGAGAAACGGTGAGATACGATCCTGGTTAGGAGTTTGCCACAACTTTTACTCCCTTTGTACCCAAAGAGTATCTAGAAGGTCGTAGAGAGGAGAGAGGCAAGTCTAGGGAGCAGGGGATGAGTAATCTTCTGAAGTAAAGGGAGTCAATTCGAGGGGTTCGCATCATGATTAATCCTCAATCCCTAATTTAAAAAAATACGACTTAAGCGATCGCTAATGACCCTAACAAGGCTGACTAAAGAATTAGACAACCTGAATAAACTTGGTGACGGCGAATTAATCCTACGAAATCCTAGAGATACTTGGCATCTCTACCTCGTGCGTGGTCAATTACTCTATGCGACAGGTGGATTTCATCCGGTGAGGCGCTGGGACAGAGCGTTAAAGCAACATCGTCCTAACTGGAATTGGCGTGTTGAATGTGCCCAACTCGCTGAGAATAAACCCTGGGAATGTCAACTCCTTGATCGAGGATTCAGCCAAAAGCAACTCAGCCCAATTCAAGCGAAGTTAGTTATTCGTACTGTTGTTCAAGAATGTTGTTTTGAACTAAGTAGCTACACAGATTTTAAAAGCGATTGGAAACCGAGTCCAAAAGCGATATCAACATTCTGCCGAGTTGTCGCTTTATCGGCGAACGAAATGCAGACTGTTATCACCACAGCAACGCAGATACAGCAACAATGGCAAGCGGCTCGTTTAGGTCATATCAGACCTACTCTGACACCCATTTTAAAGCCGGGAGCAGACCCTCAATCACTGCCAATGTCAGATAAGTATCTCAAGGGCAATTTCACGCTTTGGGATATTGCATTGCGACTAGAAAAATCAGTGATTGATGTTACTTCTTCCTTAAATTCCTTAGTTGAGAAAGGTATCTTGGAATTTCAAGAGATTCCAGATTTACCCGTACCCACAGCCAAACAGTCAACTATAGCTGCGCCTCCTCTATCAGAACCTAAACAAGAAAAATCTGACCAGAAACAGCGTTTAATTGCCTGTATTGATGATAGTCCGGTGCTAGCTCTTACTTTAAAGAAAATTTTAATGCCTGCTGGGTATCAAATGTTGAGTATTCCAGAACCAATGCGAGGATTTGGTCAACTTATTGAACACAAACCCGATCTGATCTTACTAGATTTACTCTTACCCAATGCGGATGGGTATAGCATTTGTAAATTTTTGCGAGAAACCCCTGCATTTAAGAAGACACCGATTATTATTTTGACAGCTCAGAATACTCATATTGACCGGGTTCGCGCTCAGTTAGTTGGTGCAACGGAATTTTTAGGAAAACCCCCACAGCCTCAAGAATTGTTGCAAATGGTACAAAAATATGTTGGGGAATAGGGAGTGGGGAGTGGGGAACTGTTTATAAAGTCCCCCTATTGCCCATACTTTAGTGGAATGATTTACTCATTCAAATTCATCGAAAAGTGAGCAATTAAAGTGTTCCTTTCATAGGATAGTAAGTAGAGATGCAAGAGATTAGGATTCTCTTTATCAAGGTGCATGGCTATTCCATCAAGGGCTAATTTGTGGTGGTCGATCCACTGGTCTTTTGAATCTAGCAAGACGGCGAAATAGGGGCTTTCGTGGGGATGATTCTTTTCTAGATCTTCGTAGCTTTGATAAAAGGGAGGTATGCCAATTCCTAGAGGCATATACAACCCTTTATTGTACTCTTCTACAGGCAGTTTCGATAGCTCTTTGAGGTTAATACCGCTGATGACTAATCGATTTTGTTCCCCTGTCTTTGTATCGTTGAAGGCTAACTCAATTTCCTGTAAGTTTTGCTGAACACCGACAGGTTTAATGTTCCGTAAAGTAGCTTTGTCAAATTTGCCAATTCTCCAGTATTGATGACCCCAAGGGACGTTATGATCATAGAATCCAGGTGGGCGAAATGTGGCAAATTCAATTTTGTTTTTATCTGTGTAAAAGTCTCCCCAGGTTGTCAAATTAGTAGCGAGTGTCGTCCTGATTTTTCGAGCTTGCTCTCCAGTGGCAAATATTCTTTCATCAAGGGGAAACTGAGCCGCGATTTGTTGTTCGTCAATTACTTCCCTGAGCAATTTGGTATTAACAACTGTACCGTCGGGATCTTGCCAGTGTTCTAATTTCCACCAATGCTTCCAATAAGAGAGGTTATTAATTTTTTCAAAGACACTTTTGTAATGCCCCATCGGGAAGGTAAACCATCCCTGATAGTACATGAATTTATTGTTATCTTCTTTAGTAAAAAGTAAGATTTCCCAATAGCCAGCATTTAGGCAATTATTAGCCAAAGCAACCTCAAAGAGATTTTTCTGTTCAAAACCATCTCCGCCAGTAATTTCTATATGTTCTGAGTCAGCAGGAAAACTAATTTGCTGTCGATTCCACTCTCGGTCTGTAAAGGCAATAACTTCTAATCCTTTATCTTTTTTAGTCCATTCGGGTGCTTTGGGAGTTAAGAGGCTCAGATCGATATTTTTAATCACGATCTTGGCTGTTTTTTCATTTTTTGGTTCTAGAACGAAATCAAAGTGAGTATCATCTTTTTTAATGATTTTTAACTCCCTTCCTGAATATCGTTCAAAATTTTTGCTTAAGGGGGCGGGGTTTGCCGGATATTCGCTATTAGATAACTCTTTAAGATTGAGCAACATTTCGTTGGAAGCTTTATATCGGGAAGCGAACCCGAAACCACCAATACCCAATACAGCAACTAATATTGGTATGGTAGTAAATAATATCTTTTTGTTAGTAAGTTTTACAGGAAGCTTGCCAAGTATAGGAATAGTGAGAGGCCTTTTAGTAGAAGCAGGGTTGGCCATTTAGATGTCCTTCTAAATTTTATTCGCCCACAGCATAACATTCCAAAAATATTGATTTCGGTTATTTTTTACAAAAATTAATTTTAACTCAACCAAACGTTACTTCTGTTGAATAGGGTAAATAAAAAGCAAAGTTTTAATTTATAATACACGTAAGACGTATGACAAGCTATCCCGTCTAGAGTTCTTCATTTTGGGAATAAATGTAATACTTCAGAATGTAGACTTTGTGAAGGCAAGCTCCCGACTTCTCTAAGAAGTCCGAGAGGAGATCTGAACTAGTGGTGCTATCTTGCCTGAGCAACTTCTCAAATTACCTCATCAACAATTAGCCCACCTGTTAATAAAATTTTGGGCAAGTCGAGCATATTCATCATTGTTTCCTGATAAGGTGCTGCTCCTTCAAGATATTCATTATTAATTAAATAGTCTCCAACTGATACTGGTATTATCTCTAAGGGATTTAGTAAAAACATTGCCTCATAAACTGCCTCTACTAGGATACCAGCAACGATATCCTCAACTTCAACAATCATTGCCTTAGAACCATCCAGTATAGGAGTTAGTTGTAAATTCAACAATCCGCGAATATCAACTAACGTAATAATTTCACCTCGAAGATTCATATTACCAATAATAGGGGGGGGACAGCAGGGAATTGGAGTTAGTTGATTAATATCAGTAAACTCGCGCACCCGTCCTAAATCAATGCCAAAATAATTATTTTTTAAACCTACTACTGCTATGGGTCTGAACGCTTTTAAATCCTGAGTTTCTTCTGAAAGCTTTAGACTATCAGCTCTAGCTTTAAAAATGGCTCGTTCTTCGGGAGTATAATTCGGGTTAGTTCTATCTTGATTAGAGCTATTCTGAAGTTCATGAGTTTGTATAGTTCGACTCCAATTCTCTGGATTATTAAGAATTAAAATATCTCCCGATCTTCTAATAACACTGTCGATAATTTTTTTTTCTTCAATGACTACTTGTTGGCGATCGCCCGTCAATTCAGTCGTAATTGGTTCCGGGGCTACACTTTTCACTCCATAGACTTCATTGGCGATAATACCCACTCGCAAATTTTCCCACATTAAAACGATGACACTATCTGTTAAATGATAGTCAGAGACTTCCTCACCCCAAGTCAGATTAAGATCCATAACTGGCAAAATCTCACCTCGAAGATTAACAACACCAACAATATCAGGATGGGTATCTGCGATTGGGATTAATTCTGGTAAAGCAAAAACTTCTGCAACGTAACCTGTACTGATGTAACCAACTGAGTGATTTAAGCTGAAGGTGAAATAAGAATATTCGTTCATTTTGACTCTCCATTACTGAGCTTTAACGCTGTTTCTACTTGTAAAATAAGTTCAGCCGCCGTCAGATTACCCAATTTAGCAATTTTAGTATCAGGAGGTAATTGCTTCAGCAAATTAAGTGCAGCTTGCTGAAGGTTAATATTTGTTTGTTCGGGTGAAGTTTGGAGAGAGTTATTCGCCTCTTCCAATGAGAATTCTTTAGTTAAAAAATTGTTTGGTTGAGTGATTAAAGATCCTGTCGATGAGCCAATTACTAAATTAGACGGTGAACTTAATACATGATCAGCTTGACGTTGATAAATTAGGGATTCAGCAAATACTCTCGTCTGAAATTGGCTTAAATTCTGATCGTGAAGTTCAGCATGACCTGTAATCAGATATCCGAGGGGTTGTAGAGTAAGGTAAAATTTATCTAAAACTTTTGCTATTGCTGATTGATCAAAATAAATGAAAACATTACGGCAAATAATTAAATCAAAATCTCGCATTTCAGAGTTGGGTTGAGGAAAAGGATCGTTGACTAAATTGACAGCCTCAAATTTGACCATTTCTTTGATAGGCTGTACGATCTGGTACTGATGGTTAATTAGCTTAAAATAACCTTGCTTTATTTCTGGATCAACAGTTCTAAATGACCAAGCTCTATAAATTCCTATTTGGGCTTTTTCCAGTGCATCTTGATTGATGTCTATACCTAAAATTGTCAAGTTCCATTGTTCTACATTGGGAATTAGTTCCTTAAGAAGAATAGCAAGAGAATAGGGTTCTTCTCCCGTTGAGCATCCAGCGCTACAGATTCGGATTGTTTTTCTATCTTGTTTACGTTGGATGAGTTCGGGTAAAATGTGATTTCGTAATAAATTAAACTGTTCTTTATCTCGAAAAAAGTAACTTTCAAGATTTGTTAGATCTATAATTAATTTTTGCCATTCTTGATAGCTATCTAGAGTCTTGGATTCTAATAGTTGATAGTAATGGAGAGGAAAGAGTAACTTGAGAGCTTTCATTCTTAGAAATATTTTTTGGCTTAAGGCAGTTCGGTCTCGCTCTCTAATTTCTAATCCGGTATGCTTGGCAATTAACCGAATAAAAGCCTGTCTTAACTCTACGCTTAAAAATTCTGTTTGTGACACCTTCATCTCCGGGTTATCTTGATTAAGAGAAAAGAGGCTATTTTTGTAATAGTTCTAGCAACGTTGGTGCGATCGCCTGAATCGGCAAAACCACTTTTGCAGCTCCTAAATCTATCGCTTCTTTAGGCATTCCAAATATTACAGATGTGGCTTGATCTTGAGCAATAGTAAAGCCGCCAGATTGCGCGATCGCCTGCATTCCTAAAGCCCCATCTCTACCCATACCTGTTAACAATATTCCCACTGTAGCTTTGCCATAAAACTGAGCTACAGACTTAAATGTGATAGTTGCTGAAGGACGATGCCCTTCCAAAGGTGGTAAATCAGAGCAGATAAATCGCCCTTGATTATCTATCTCTAAATGTTGCTGTTCTGGCGGGAAATAAATAGTCGCGGATTTGGGAATATTCCCCGGTTTAGCAATCTCAATTGGCAACGAACAACTGGTAGCTAGCCAATCAATTAATCCATGTAAGAAACCGAAACAAATATGCTGTATGCAAATGATAGGGATAGGAAAATCTGGCGGTAAATGAGAGAACAACTCTTGCAAAGCTTGTGGTCCCCCTGTGGAAGCGCCAATAACAATTACTTTGGGCTTGAAGTAGGAATTAAAAGAGAAATCAAAAAACTTTCCTGCCTCTAATCGTTTTAAGGAAGAAGGAGACTTTCGTTTTTTAGTCAATACCTTTACTCCAGATAATATTTTAACCTTATTGATCAACTCTTGTTTGAGCGAATCGTCATCCATTAATAAGCCTGCACGTGGCTTGGGAAAAATATCGACTGCCCCGGCATCTAAAAGCTGAAAAACATGATGAGGATCATCCTCCTGGACTGACGCACTAATTACTAGAATTGGTCGAGGATAGAGTGCCATTACTTCATAAGTAAACTCCAAACCATCCATTTGGGGCATATGGAGATCTGTACAAATAACATCTGGCTCAACTTGAGGAATAAGTGGCAATGCTTCTAAACCCGTGCGAGCTTCTCCTACGACTTCAATTTGGGGAGAAGAGTTTAAAATCCGTTTCAGGATTGTTAGAGAAATTCGTGAATCTTCAACTAATAGAACTCGAATAGGCATTTGTTGGTTGTTAGTTGTTGGTTGTTGGTTGTTGGTTGTTAGTTG
>DNGI01000323.1:8304-8431 GCA_003486645.1 Cyanobacteria bacterium UBA11370
TTGTTGGTTGTTGGTTGTTAGTTGTTGGTTGTTGGTTGTTGGTTGTTGGTTGCTGGCTGTTGGCTGTTGGTTGTTGGTTGTTGGCTGTTGGTTGTTGGTTGTTGGTTGTTGGTTGTTGGCTGTTGGT
>DNGI01000323.1:8702-12306 GCA_003486645.1 Cyanobacteria bacterium UBA11370
CAAACAACAAACAACAACTAACACTTAAACAAGCCTTGCTAAAGTTTCTAAAAGAAAATCTTGGTTAAACTTACCTTTAATAATGTAAGCATCAGCCCCCGCATCTGCGCCCCTTTTTTTATCTTCATCGGAATCTAGGGTGGTTACTAGAATAATAGGTAAGTCATCATATTCTGGGTGCTGACGAATTTTCGTTGTTAGTGAAAACCCGTCTAAATTTGGCATTTCCACATCGGATATTACCGCATCAAAATCACGAGTTTTAAGTTTGTTATAACCCTCTAATCCATCTACTGCGATCGCCACTTCATACCCAGCACCTTCTAATAAGCGTCGTTCTTGCGTGCGTACAGGAAGGGAGTCTTCTACGAGTAGAATGACGGGTTTTCTTTTAAGAGTTTCTTTTGATTTAATTAACTCTACTGATGTTGTTTGCTTTTGTACAGACTTGAGCAAATCTAGCGGGTTCAGAATCATACAAACTTCCCCGGTAGCTAGAATAGTTGCTCCTGAAACATTACGAATTCGCTTCAATAACTGACTTTGAGGCTTGATTACTACCTCTTGAGTATCCAAGAGACGATCTACAAAAAACCCGAATTGTTCTTCTCCTACCTTAAGCACGATAATCGGTTTTAGATCGCTGTCATGTTGATCTGATTTAGTAGTAAAAGCATAAGCAGGAGAGTGTGATAGTTCCAATAAATCAGCTAGATTAGCTAGATAAATAGGTTGATCATTAAATGTAATACTTTCTCGATTATTATGAGTATAAACTTCATCCTGAGAAACGAGTAAACTTGTTTGCACAAACTCAATTGGTAGAGCATGAATAATACCTTGGACTTCTAATAATAGTGCATTGAGAGTTGCTAGAGTTGTGCCTAATTGTAAGCGGAAAGTACATCCTTCACCAGGGCTTGATTCTATCTCAATTGTGCCTTTAAGGCGTTCAACATTAGTACGTACCACATCTAACCCAATACCTCTGCCAGAAATTTCAGTGATAAAATTTCGGGTTGAGAAGCCAGGAGCTAAAATCAACGATTGAATCTGATTGGGAGTCATATTTGTTAGTTCTTCTTTGCGATACAGCCCCCGTTTAATAGCCGTTTGTTTAATCTTTTTAAGGTCTAATCCTCGTCCATCATCAGCCACCTCAACCACAATCATATTAGCTTTTTGATAGCCTCTGAGCCAAATTTTAGCAACAGGAGATTTACCAAGTTTTTGTCGTTCTTCGGGAGTCTCAGTTCCATGATCAATCGCATTACGAATCATGTGCATCAAGGAATCTTTCATTTCTTCAAGCAGGCGTTTGTCAGCCGTTGTTTCTCCTCCTTCAATGATTAATTCTACTTGCTTTGATTGTTGTTTGGATAAATCCCGCACCATCCGGGGAAATAACTGAAATACAGTTGATAGAGGAAGAAGTCGTAACGTGCGAATTTTTTCGCCTAATTCTCCTGCAATGATGTCTAGTTTAGTAGTATTTTCTTCAGCTAAATTTCTTAGAGATTCTACCGCTTTTTCCAGGCGTTCTTCATAGGGATTGATTCCTAAAGATGAAGAATGAGGAGATTGTCGTTGCCGATAAAACGCTTTCCACTCTTGCCAAAGAATTGTCATTTCTTCAATAGCAGCCGTAGCATGAGCGATACTGATTCGAGTAACAGTTAGCTCATCAGATTGAGCCATTAAAGCATCCAAATCTTTAGTTTCAACGCGAATAGTATCAATGCGATAGGGTTCACCAACTGAGGGTAATTCTGGAATGGGTATGACCGGAACAAAGGCATTTTTATCAGGGATTTCTTCAACACTTGGTGCAGATCCAAGTTCGATCAAGCGCTCAACAATTGTAGTGGTATCAACTTGACTTGGTTGACCTGTTACAGCTTCTTGTACCAGTAAGCTAACTGCATCCAATCCTTGATAGAGGAGATCGCTTAATAGTGGAGTTAATAGAATTTGTTGGCTTTTAATACTTCCTAAAATCTCTTCAAATTGATGGGTTAAAGTTTCTACTGTTTCTAGACCAACACTTCTAGAATCTCCTTTAAGACTGTGCGCTTCTCGTAGCAATTTTTCCAAGTTTACCGTATCATTTGGGTGTTTTTCTAAATGCAATAAACCTACTTCGAGTTTCTGCAAACGGTCTTGGCTAGAAATTTTATAAACTTCTCGAAGTTCTTCATCTTCGATAAAGGTTGATGCCGTTTTGGGTTGTGATTCTTCAACCTCTGAAACGGCTTCCATCAACTGATTTAATATCTCAGTCGGATTAACTCCACTGGCTTGACCTGTAACCGCTTCTGCAACGAGAAAACCAATTGCAACTAATCCTTGATCAAGGCGATCGCTCAACTGTGGAGTTAAAATAATTTGTTGGCGAGAGATATTACTCAAAATCTCTTCTAAACAACGAGCAATAATTTCTACAGATTCTACTCCAACACTTCGGGAATCTCCTTTAAGACTATGGACTTCCCTCCGCAATTCTTCTATCGTAGATTCGTCATGGGGATGTGTTTGTAAATACTGCAAACCCTCTTCAAGTTTCCGCAAGCGTTCTTCGCTGGAAATTTGATACAAATTCCGCAATTCTTCATCAGCTATACAGCTTAAACCAGTAACTGAAACAACGCCATTTTCTGGAGGAGATTCTGACTGTAATTCTTGCGGTTCTAAAGCCGTTACCATCAACTCGTTGAAGATCTCAGCAGTATCTACCCCACTCAATTCACCTGTAACTGCTTCTCCTACCAGAAAACCAATTGCAGCTAATCCTTGATAGAGGCGATCGCTCAACTGTGGACTTAAAACCGTCTGTTGAGATTTAATACTTACAAAAATTTCTGCCAAACAATCAGCAAACGTTTCTACAGATTCTACTCCAACACTTCGAGAATCTCCTCTAAGACTATGAACTTCCCGCTGCAACTCTTCCAATATCGCTTCATCATCAGGATGTTTTTCTAAGTTTCGCAAACCCGCTTCTAATTTCTGCAAGCGTTCTTCGCTAGAACGTTTATACAGATTTCGTAGTTCATCATCGGCAATAAATGTTAGTACAACACCTGAAGTATTACTATTATCCGGAGGAATTTCAGGTTGTAATTCTTCAACAGGCGAAACACTGACTATCAAATCATTAACTATCTCAGTAATATCAACCCCACTGCCTTCACCCGTCACTGCTTCTTGTACCAACAAATGAATCGCATCTAATCCTTGGTAAAGGCGATCGCTCAACTCTGGAGTTAATACAATCTGTTGGCGTTTGATACTCAATAGAATAGTTTCAATTCGATAGATTATGGTTTCTACAGATTCTACTCCAACACTTCGGGAATCTCCTTTAAGGCTATGAGCTTCCCGCCGCAACTCTTCCAATATTGCCTCGTCATCAGGATGCTTTTGTAGATCCCGCAAACCGTCTTCAAGTTTCTGCAAATGTTCTGCGCTGGAAATCTTATACAGATTCCGGAGTTCTTCGTCTTCTATCATCATGATTGGCGATTTGTTATTTGTTGTGTATTATTTGTTATTTGCGATTTACTATTTGTTATTTTTAATTATCTAATAACAAACAACAAACAAC
>DNGI01000333.1:0-8069 GCA_003486645.1 Cyanobacteria bacterium UBA11370
GGAGAGAGGGGGAGGGGGTTGATCAATTTAATCAATAGTAAAGGATTTTGTAACAATCCCTCACAAATACTCATCTTTAAGCAGATTCAGCTGCATCTTAGCGGATAAGCTTAAAGTTAGATCATTCGGGGAGTTACAGCAGATTACAACGGGATGAAGTACAAAACTGAGGAAAGAAAGCTAGGCATAAAGCCTCTTCGTCTCGTGACACCTGACTCCTAACTCCTGAATTCTGCTGTATTGCCCTTGTTCATCGGACTCTAATGGCAGTATGCTTACCCAGGCTATGCCCAAGCCACCTCGTTGGCAACGATCAAAGTATTCCCCTCTTGCACGCCAGCTTGACATTTTTAGTTCGGCGGCAAAATTGATGTTCTATTTGTGGTGGGATAGGACGGTTGCGAAGGATTCTCCTCATCATCGAAATCGTCGCGCCCAGTGGTTAGTCGGGACGTTACTGGATTTAGGCCCTACGTTTATTAAAATTGGTCAATCACTCTCGACTCGTGCTGATTTGCTGCCTTTAGAGTATGTTCAGGGGTTAAGTCAGTTGCAAGATCGAGTACCCGAATTTAGTGCAGCCGAAGCGATCGCGGTGATTGAATCTGAACTAGGTCAGTCGATTCATGCGTTGTATCGGGATTTTGACCCCTATCCTTTGGCTTCTGCGAGTTTGGGACAAGTTCATAAAGCACGGCTACATACGGGGGAAGATGTAGTTGTTAAAGTGCAGCGTGCGGGGATTGAAAAGCTTTTTAATTTAGATTTTGAAGTTCTCCATCAATTGGTGCGGTTTGCTAATCGCTATCTGCCCAGAATTAAGAAGTATGAATTAGAGGCAATTTATCAAGAGTTTTTTGAGCTATTGTATCAGGAAATTGATTATATCCACGAAGGAAAGAATGCGGATCGATTTCGGCAAAACTTTAGCGATCATCCTCGGATTATCGTTCCTAAAGTCTACTGGCGCTACACAACGAAAAAGGTACTGACGCTGGAATATCTCCCTGGTATTAAAATTGATGACCGCCAAACCATGGAGGCTTGTGGAATTAATACGAATGAGGTGATTCAGCTTGGTATTTGTTGTTATTTAAAACAGTTATTAGAGGATGGTTTTTTTCAGTCTGACCCTCATCCGGGAAATATGGCAGTAACTCAGGATGGAAATATTATTTTTTATGATTTTGGCACGATGGCAGAGGTGAAATCAATTGCTAAAGACCAAATGATTAAAACTTTTTTTGCTGTCCTTAAAAAAGATACTGATGAGGTAGTAAGTACTCTAACTTACATGGGTTTAATTGAACCTGTGTCGGATATGATGCCTGTTAAGCGCTTAGTTGCTTTTATTTTAGAAAAGTTTCGGGAAAAGCCGATTGATATTCAAGCTTTTGAGCAATTGAGTAGCGAAATCTACTTAATGTTTGAGCAGCAGCCGTTTCGTTTACCCGCGCAGATGACGTTTATTTTAAAGTCATTAACAACCCTTGATGGTATTGCTCGTGCGTTAAATCCGGAATATAATTTATTAGCAGCAAGTCAGCCTTTTGTTAAAAATTTAACGGTTTCAAGAGGACGAGGGCAAGTTGTTAGAGAACTGGCTAACCAAGCACGAGATTTTATTAAATATAAACTGCAACAACCCAGTGGGACTGAAGTTTTAATTCGCCGCTTAGAAAGTCGGATTGAACAAGGTGAACTTCAGATTCGGGTGCGTTCTATTGAAAGCGATCGCGCCCTAAAACGAATCTATCTGGGGATTAAAAGTTTAATCTATGCCTGTTTAACGGGATTTACTTTACTCGCTGGTACAGTATTACTTTTAGTCCCTCTTCCCGGTTGGGCGATCGCAGCGTTTACTTTATCAGGAGTTTGGTTTGTGATTTTGCTCAATTCTTTAATTCGTTTGGGGGTTAAGGAAAGACTAGATAAACTGGTTGATAAATAGCTCATATCATGTCCGGTTATATCTGTCTTATTAGCAAAAATTGCTAATTGCTAATTGCTAGTTAACCTTATCCCCCAATTTCGACTCAAGACACGTTTGTCAGAGATTGACTCCGTATCATCCCTGATAGATAACCATTTCTACTCCAGAAACCGTATATTTAATTTCAGTCAATTGGCTGACATCCACGAATTCTTTCATTCCTGAACTCAGATAGAAATTGCCAAATTCCCCTTTATCTTGAGCCATTTTTGAAGCAATATTCACAGGCATTCCTGCGATATCTTTGCCGCCGACTGCGAGATCGAAAAGCAAAACTGAACCCGCATCAATACCAATACGGCAAGCCACTCCTCCATTAGCGAGTTCTTCACGAAATGAACGTGAAAAATTTAGGGCATCATTAGCCTGATCAAAGACATAAATTCCTATTGGTCCAGCCACCTTTATTTCTACACCGTTATTCTCAGGAAGCAGCCGCATTCCTACATCTTTCATTAGTGCTGCAAGAGATAGGTTATTAAACATGGCAACTTCATGAGTTTCAGCTTCTTTGCTTTCCCGTTCAATCAGTACGACCACTTTCTGAACCAGATATTTACCCGTCAATTCCTGACCGAATGCCGTATCAGTAAGTCGGTCTTGATAAGCAAGAAGGTCAGCATAAAAACTTTCAGAATAAGGAATGGGATAGTTTTTATCCACCGCCTGGATATTAGACAAACGGGGCCCATCTGTTACCCGAAAAATATCACCAATCTTGGTAACAAGTTCGCCTTTTTTGGTAACGGCAAACGTGTGTCCTGATGGGAATTGTTCATAAATATCTTGGGTAATTGCAACCTCACCGCCTTCAGTATGATTTTCAGCAATTTCTTCGATAGTGTCGGCTTCTAAACCATACAATCCACCACTCAGGGAGTAAAATTCACCATAGTTAGCACCAAGACCAATTCTAATTTGGCAACGCTGCATGATTTCGTCTTGCATAGTCAGTAATGCCGATATGAGAGTGTCTGCACTCACTGATTCTGGATAGAACATTTGGGTATTATCCGCTGCCCAAATCCCAACTCCCTGCCCGCCAATCGCTGTACCATAAGCATAGACAATTTCTTTGGGCTGGTTAATTATTGCCAAAATTTCTAGTAATCCTTTTTGTTTGGTCAGCTTAGTCAAACCCGCCGAGTCAGAACATACACTATAACCCCTGACTTTATAGGGTTCTAATAATTGCAAAGCTACGTCGTGGGTTTGTTCGCTTTCCAGCCACTGGCCAATGACTTTTAGGGGTAAACCGCCGATGATATCCTGGGTGATGTCAAATAGAGCAGGGGAGTATTGAGTTTTGCTGAATTTGTCGCTCATATGCTTAATTATTAGCTAACGAGCGAAATTCTAAAGGATGAGTGTAACTATAGTCCATCCTTTTTAACTTAATTTGACTGTTATTGGCTTAAGAGGCTGGCGCGTAACGTATGCAAATCTAACGATTTAGTCGCCTATGTTAGCGAAGCGGGGCGCGTTAGCGCACAAACTTGAGGATAGCGAACATGGTTAAGTGTCATAATCGAGCTAAATCAATAGCCCATGCCAGTTGGTATCAATTCAAGTTGATTAAAGAATCCCCGTGTATGCAAGACCGGGGAGTGTCAATTCTCTACACAGTGATCATCACGTCCGGGTTCATGGTAGAATCCGCTGGCTGAGATATAAGTTCTAGCATCCTTTGACCCTCCCCTGGCTTATACAGCGAAATGGCAGGTTGAAACCTGCCGACCGTTTTCCTCCCCTGGCTGTTAGCGAAGCGATAGCGCAGCGGTAGCGAGGAACGAACGTCGGCGTTAGCCTAGCGCAGGGGTTTCCAACGAGGTTTTCTTATGAGTTCTCGAATCGGCTGGGCGTTGAGCCTGTTAACCATCCTGACATTCCTAGCTGAAGAGATACCTGCTATTGCTCAAAGGGAAACGTTTAGCGTCTCTCAAGCCGTTCCAGTTAGATCAGGGGATCGGGAAACGACCAAACCTATCGTCGTTTCTGAGTTAGTCGAACAACTCCGCACTGCTAATGTGGAAGCGCGTCGGGACATTATTCAACAACTGAGCGACACCGAACTTGATATTGTGCCAGCATTAGTAAACGCGATGGATGACCCCGATCCTCTGGTCAAAAGTGGCGTAGCAGAAGTGCTGGGAAATCTCACGGATGACGCTGTACCCGCGATTCCTGGATTGATTGAGATGCTCAACGATGAGCGCAGAGCGATCGCACCAGGGTCATACCGTTCCGGATTGTATGCTCCCAGTCTCAGAGCGCCTGTTCTTTCATCTCTTCCTGGCTTAGGAACTCTTCAGGAGCCTCTTGAGGAGCGACGCATTCCACCGACTCCCCCCGAAAATCCGGAAAACCTACTCCGGATTAGTGCGATCGCCGCGCTGGGAAAAATTGGTTTACCCGCTAGAACCTTAGCCACACCCCCCCTAACTCAATCCTTGCAAGACCCCGATCCTTGGGTAAAGCTCAATGCCACATGGGCACTCTCGGAAATTGGAGCCTCTGTACCCTTACTACCTCACTGGTTAGAAGCCTTACAGCATCCTGACCCTAACCTGCGTCGTAATGCCGCCGAAATTTTTCTCGACTCACGCTCACTCCTGCG
This sequence comes from Cyanobacteria bacterium UBA11370, assembly GCA_003486645.1. GTDB lineage: Bacteria > Cyanobacteriota > Cyanobacteriia > Cyanobacteriales > Coleofasciculaceae > UBA11370. Next base: position 4,611 of record DNGI01000333.1, read on the forward strand.
TAAAGTTTTGGGAGCGGAAGCCGATAGCCGCACTAGTGCTGAGTTGGTCATGCTAATAAAAGATGAGGATTTGACGGTTCGAGATGCCGCCAGGTCTTCATTAGCCTTGCTGGGGACAGGAGCATTACCTGGATTAATCCAAGGGTTAAAAGCACCAGAGCCAATTGTTCGCTTGGAGGCGGCGGAACTGTTGGGTAATCTAGGAGGAGCGGCTCAGTCGGCAGTTCCTGACCTGGTAGCATTACTGGAGGATACAGGGCGTTATGTGCCGCCAAACTTAAACCGATACAGCTTGTATATAGTCCCTTTGTCCATAGGGCTTCCAGGCACGGAGCAATACCCCCCTGCTCCAAATAACCCTGAGCAACTGGTGCGAGTTAATGCCGCGATTGCCTTGGGCAAGCTGGGCGATCGCAATGCTATTCCTGCCCTGACTACCGCTCTCAAGGATAATAATCCGTGGATGCAACTGGCAACTTCATGGGCATTACTGAGGTTGGGGCAGACTCAAGGCTTACCGATTGTTGGGCAATTGGTAAAATACCCGGATTCTTCAATTTCGAGGGCGGCACTATCTCAGTTGCAGGGTTATGGTTCACAGTCTGCGCCTTATATTCTGCCCTACTACACAGCCCAATTAGATTCTGCCGATGATAACGCTCGTAATAATGCAATTATTCAGCTTGGGAAGTTGGGAGTAGGCGCGTTGGATCTGGTTCCTAAACTCCGGACACTGCTAGTGAGCAATAAGAAAGACTCGCCGGGGTATGCGGCAACCATTCTAGGGGAAATAGCGCGGGATACGGCTGTGGCTTGGCAGAATGGCAGTCTTTCCGCCAACCAACGTACATCTGCGATCGCTGAATTAACCAAAGTTCTGACTATTATGCAGGCTCCCAATGCTCGGTTTAACCGTGAACCCGTTGAGCGTGTCCGCAATGCTCTGAGTACGCTCCAAGGTATTATGCCGTAGTGGGTGATCTCGTGCTCTTTCTCAAAAGCCAACTTCGGTAAAGAAAAAAATCATCGTCATAGCTAGAAAGAGAATCTGGTTTAATACAGACGAGTTGGATGTGCTGGTCAGAGCGATCGTTAAGCTGTCACGCATTTAAATTGGGTATGAGTAGCGACCAAGATGGTCGCACGACAATGATTTCACAATGATTGACAATCAGGTTTAAATGACGAACAGCTTAGTTCACCTGGATTTAGTATTAGAGCTTATGGTACGGAGAGAACAACCTATTGCTATCGATTTATTTGCTGGGGCAGGAGGTTTTGGTTTAGGTTTTGAAATGGCAGGCTTTTTAGTACCTCTATCAGTTGAAATTGATGCCTGGGCTTGTGATACACTACGTTACAACCGTCCTAATATAACAGTTGTTCAACATGATATCCGTGACTTTAATACAGAAAGTAGTGTTAAGGAAATCTGCATTTTTAAACCTGATATTATTATTGGTGGTCCTCCATGCCAAGGATTTAGTATTGCTGGACCAGCCCAAAAAGATCCTAAAGATCCGAGAAATAGTTTATTCACTAACTTTGCTCAATGGATCAAATTTCTTGAACCTAAAGCGTTTGTAATGGAAAACGTAAAGGGATTACTCTCACGGAAAAGTACAGAAGGTTTAAAGGTTATAGATATTATAAAAAAAACGTTTCAAGAGCTTGGTTATTTTGTAGAGGTCTGGGTCTTGAATGCGGCTGAATATGGCGTTCCTCAAATTAGAGATCGTATTTTTATTGTTGGGAACAAGCGAGGTAAAGAAATAGGTATTCCCCGAAAAACTCACTCTCTAGAATTGTTACATTTAAATAAGTCTCAATTATCAATTTTTGATCATACGAGTATTGCCCCTGCACTAACGTTGTGGGAAGCAATATCAGACTTACCAACGCTCAATGCACGGGAAGGATGTGAAGAGCAGTTTTATAATTTAGAACCTCAAAACAGTTATCAGGCATGGACTAGAGATGGTAGTACTGCTCTTTATAACCATGTTGCAATGGAACATTCTGAACGGTTAGTAGAACGTTTCCGACATATTCGTTGGGGTGAATCAAGTTCAGATGTGCCTAAAGAACATGGAGCTAGACGACGTAGCGGCAATGGTGAGTTATCCAATAAAGCTTATGATCAGAATAATCGCCGTTTGCATCCATACAAGCCATCTCACACGATCGCAGCTTCGTTTTATGCTAACTTTATCCATCCTTTTCAACATCGAAATTTAACAGCTCGTGAAGGAGCAAGAATTCAATCCTTTCCGGATAATTATCGATTTTTGGGAAAGAAGACGGTTGTATCTCATAAACTCCTGCATCGGGAAAAACGATTTGATGAAAAATTTCTTTGTCAATACAATCAAATTGGTAATGCTGTCCCACCTCTTCTGGCTAAAGCGATCGCACTTCATCTTCAAGATAAATTAGAGCTATGCCAACAACTGACAGAAATCCTCTAGTTCATGGTTCTAATCTTGAACAGAAGGAAAATCATCGTACAAAATATACAGATATTGAAAGCAGAAAGTGCCTTAGCTTACTATAATCTTAAGGCAAAGCAGGTTCCTCAACTGGACGAATAATGGTTGGTGTTGATTCTTGTCCTGCCTTAAAAATTCCCTGAAGTGCTTGTTCTAACGTTTCAGCCATCACAATTCGGTTTTCATAAACTACAATTACTCGGACTAAAGTAGGCAAACTATTTTGTTCCGCTTCTAAATACAACGGTTCAACATAAAGTAACGATCGCTCAATTGGAATCACTAAAAGATTCCCTTGAATTGCTCCTGAACCCTGGCGATTCCACAAAGAAATTTGCTGAGAAATAATCGGATCTTGGTTAATTAATGCTTCAATTTGTTCTGGTCCATAAACCAATTCCTGTTTAGGAAACTGATACAATAAAAGCTTGCCATAATTATCACCATCAGAACGACCAGCAAGCCATGCAATCAGGTTGTTGCGACTAGCAGGAGTATAGGGATTAAGTAAAATAAATTCTTCTGAAGTAGCAGTGGGTAATTTCATAATTAGGTAATACGGCGCTACTGCTTGCAACTCACCGCCGTAAATCTCTTGAGGAATTCGCCACAGATCCTCCCGATTGTAAAATACCTGCGGATCAGTCATATGATAGATTAGTAATCGTTCAGACTGGATACTAAAGAGATCTCCTGGATAGCGAATGTGACTTCGCAGAGTTTCTGGCATCTCATCTAAGGGTTTGAATAAGTTAGGAAAAATCTTACTCCAAGTTTTAATAATTGGATCGTCAGGGTCAGCGATATAAAACTCAATATCACCGTTGTAAGCATCAATCACAACTTTTACCGAATTGCGGATATAGTTGAATTCGTGCTTTCCTGGATCGGAATAGGGATAGCGATCGCTGGTGGTATAACCATCTACAATCCAGTAGAGATAGTTTGTTGTTTGTTGTCTGTTGTTTGT
>DNGI01000333.1:8324-10012 GCA_003486645.1 Cyanobacteria bacterium UBA11370
GTTGTTTGTTGTCTGTTGTTTGTTGTTGATTAGTTTCAGTATTGGCGGCGACTAAGTAGGGGTCATCATCGTAGCGTAAGAAGGGAGCGATCGCGCGAATTCTTTGGTTAATATTGCGGCGAAATAGTACCTTCGTTTGGGGGGTAAAGTTACGGGTAAAAAGCATCTGCCAATCTTTCAGATATTGGGCAAACAAAAGCTTGCGCCAAGTTGAACCAATGCTAATTCCTCCATTCCCATCGTACGTATTATAAACATTATCCTCCCCACTAGGATAATCAAATTCTTTAACTTTAGTCGAGGTCATCACATAGGTATCAGTAAGTTCTCCGTAGTAAATTCGAGGCGCACCAATGGGAATACTATCTCGAATTAGAGGACTTGATGTTGATAAATTGCCTCCCCGACCTGGATCAGTACCTGTGCCAATATCCTTAATAAAATAGGTTGGTAATCCTCCCTGATCAGCCGTATTTACTGGACTGAGGGTAAAACCATAACCGTGAGTATAGGTTAAGTGTTGGTTCACCCAGGTTTTTGCCTGTTCAGGAACAGCATTATAATCTAACTCTCTAGGTGCAATAAAAACTTGTTGTTTACTATTTGTAAAAGGCAGAGAAGAACTGTTGGGGAAAGCATCGGTTTGTTCGGGTTTTTGCTCATTAGTTTCTTCCTCTTCAGAAGAGGGAGAAGTTCCACTTGCCTCAACCCTCAGAGTATAGCGGTCAATATCCGCATCCGGGAATTCATAGTAAGGTCGGATACGTTGAAGTTGACGATTCGTTTGGAGAATGGGACGAGTATCCCAGAGGCGAATATTGCCAATTGTGAGAATATTGTTATCAATATCAGCACGGGTAAGTTCACCTTCGGGATTAAAGATTTCGGTATCAATACTATCTAGGTCAAACGCATCTCTCGTTAAGGCAATACTACGTTCAATATAAGGTCGTTCTCGCGCTAATTCATTGGGTTGAACGCCTAGACGTTGTGTTATGGCTGGGATAATCACTCCAGCGATCGCTACCACAATCAGGTAAAATCCTAAAAGTCTTAATCCCGTTTTGCTCGTTCTTTGAAGCTGTTTAGAAGGACAAATCGCCTGTAAAAGTAAAACGATAGCGATCGCACCTGTTAAAAAACTCAAACCTGTATTGATCGGTAATTGGGCATTCACCTCAGTGTAACTTGCACCATAGGTAACACCACGAACTGAATAGAGTAATTCATAACGATAAAGCCAATAGCGGAATGCGATCGCTGCGGCAAAACTACTCCCTAATCCATATAAGTGCCGAAGTTGGGATGAAGAAAACCCTGGAAATTTTCCCTCGGAAATACTATTCCCCGACACTAAATAAATCAGTGCTGTTGCCACTAACCCAAACAGAACTAATCCCCCTAGCCAAACGTCTAATAGTTGCCATACGGGGAAGCGAAATATATAAAAACTAATATCCTGTCCAAAGAGGGGATCGTTAGTATTAAACGCTGTGGGATAGAGAGATTCTAAAATTATGCCCCACTGACTCGATACAATCAGCGACCAGAGAGAGGAGAGTATGATAGCGATCGCTATTAACCCAAATTGAGGATTCATCACTAATCCTCCGCTAATGCCTATAACTACCGCTAGTTGACCAATTGTAGCAGCGGATTTGGTAACGGATGTAACGGATGAGTTGGTG
>DNGI01000333.1:10212-10465 GCA_003486645.1 Cyanobacteria bacterium UBA11370
CGGATGTAACGGATGAGTTGGTGGCTGATTCTTGATTTCCAAATTGAAAATTATCGATTAATAGTTGTTGTATAGATGCCCAACTAAAGGAAGAGGGTAGGGATGGTGTTACATTGGATAAACTGAAGTCTATCTGCCAAAGCGAGAGGGCAATTTTTCCGTAGTGCAGCACTATCAGTCCAACCAGTAAGATGAGGATGAGTACTAGGGGTAAAAGCGATCGCAAGGTTAGAATTGGTTGTTGGTTGTTGGT
>DNGI01000333.1:10685-11218 GCA_003486645.1 Cyanobacteria bacterium UBA11370
GTTGGTTGTTGGTTGTTGGTAAGGAGAGGCGGGTTTAGTAATATTTTCTCTCTCTAACCTGGATCTTGATAAACTTGAGTCTTTAAAGGATGACTTTTGAAGGGTGTTGTTAAATTCATAAATTTCTGTGGGATACTTCAGGCGATTTGCTAAATAGAAGTTAGTCAATAAAAATCCAGTGGATAGAGTACCGACAACCACAAACAAACCAAACTGAGTTTGTAACCGTAACAGAAATGCTGATAAATAACCAACTTCAATAAACCATAAAATTTCGGCTACTAGATGAGCCAGCAAATCCCCTGCTAACCACAGACCTAGTAGTACAATAACTACTCGAAAAATTTGATTCCAGAAGTGTTTTCTCATTCTGGTTTAGAGTTAGAAATGTTGTCTTATTATAATAGTGTCTACACTCAATTTTACCTTTAGTTTATAGTGTGCGGTTTAAATGCACATCAGCTTAGAACGCAATAAGACAGATATTAGATTTTAGATTTTGCTTCCCCCATCTCCCCCTCCCCCTATCTCCC
>DNGI01000477.1 GCA_003486645.1 Cyanobacteria bacterium UBA11370
CCCCGTAAGGGGACTGAAACTTCAATCGGACATAGTATGACTTAACACTTCCCGGCCTTTCTAACTACTTAATCCCCGTAAGGGGACTGAAACGACTAACCACAGGAGTAGGGCTTGGTTCCTCAATCCCTTTCTAACTACTTAATCCCCGTAAGGGGACTGAAACTATGTGTTTGCGCTAGTTCCCTTTTTTCCTATTAACCTTTCTAACTACTTAATCCCCGTAAGGGGACTGAAACTTTCCGATGAATAGAAACGACTTTGAAACCTATGGGGCTTTCTAACTACTTAATCCCCGTAAGGGGACTGAAACTCCAAATTTGGATACAGGGGGAAAACTCGGATTGCGCTTTCTAACTACTTAATCCCCGTAAGGGGACTGAAACTCTGCGGGAGCTTCTTTAAATGATGGATTGAACTTAAACTTTCTAACTACTTAATCCCCGTAAGGGGACTAATCAATACCAGAAAATTTTGCTGACATTTAGAGTATTGGAGAGGGTACAGAACGCTATTTCATATAGCTTTTATGTTGGGGGGTACACGAATCAACAGCTCAACGGACAGTTAAGAGAATTGAAGATAGGCTAATCAAAAGTAGAAAATTTCGCTTGCCCAGTCAATTGGTATAACTCCACCAATTCTGACTCCTGAGTGATCAACACCACCACTCCAAAAGGAACTAACTCTGATAAAATCAAGGCTTGAAGATCGAAAAAATACAGAAATTCCTTTAGAAGAGTTCTTCAAAAGATTCTTCAATAGGATGCTAATAAAAACGTATGAAACGCAGACATTTTTTAGCGAATACCGCCATCGGTGCAACCACTACCGCCGCTTTAGGTGCGTGTAGCCCAACAAAAACAGGTTCAGTCGCCCAAACTAATAGCCAGCCTATTGTGAGATGGCGGATGGCAACGAGTTGGCCAAAATCCCTAGAAACTATTTTTGGGGGCGCAGAAACAATTTGCAAACGGGTAGGTGAAATGACCAATGGGCGTTTTTCAATTACACCCTTTGCCGCTGGGGAACTGGTTCCAGGATTGCAGGTTTTAGATGCAGTTCAAGCAGGAACAGTTCAGTGTGGTCATACGGCTGGTTATTACTATATTGGTAAAAATCCTGCCCTCGCTTTTGGCACGAGTCTACCCTTTGGTTTGAATGCTCAACAACAAAATGCGTGGCTATATCATGGTGGGGGTTTAGAAGCCATGCAGAAGATTTATGCTGACTTTGGGGTAATTAATTTTCCCGCCGGAAATACCGGAACGCAGATGGGAGGTTGGTTTAAACGTGAGATTAAATCTGTCGCCGATCTTAACGGTTTAAAAATGCGTATTCCTGGCTTGGGGGGTGAAGTCATGTCCCGTTTAGGAGTCAATGTTCAAGTGTTACCCGGCGGGGAGATTTACCTAGCATTGGATCGAGGGGCAATTGACGCAGCGGAGTGGGCAACTCCCTATGATGATGAGAAATTAGGTTTACATAAAGCCGCTCAATTCTATTATTATCCCGGCTGGTGGGAACCCGGACCAACGTTAGAAGCCCAAGTGAATCTAGCCGAATGGCAAAAGTTACCGAAAGAGTATCAAGAAATCTTTAAAACCGCAGCCATGGAGGCAAATTTGAATATGTTATCTTTGTACGATGCGTTGAATCGACAAGCCCTAGAACGTCTTCTTGCAGGTGGCACGAAATTAATTGCCTACTCTCCAGAAATTATGCAAGCCGCTCAAAAAGCATCCCTTGAATTGTATGAACAAAATGCCGCCAAAGATCCTGTATTCAAACAAGTTTATGAGCAATGGAAGAGCTTTCGAGAAGAGATTTATAAATGGAATCAGATCAATGAACTGAGTTTTGATAATTTCGCAGTCGCTAATGATACTTAATTACTTCAGCTTTGAGCTTAAAGTGAGGAGAATTAAAACCAGGAGTTTTCAATGGCAACTTCAGCAATTACTGAAAAACTTTTAGCGGCTAAGAAAGCCAAGGGTCTAACCTTTGCTGATTTAGAAAAAATAGTCGGACGTGACGAAGTTTGGATTGCTGCGGTTCTCTACCGTCAGGCAAGTGCTTCGGACGATGAGGCGAATAAAATTGTTTCGGCGTTGGGTTTAGGGGCAGAATTTGTGGAAGCGTTAACCGAATATCCTGTAAAAGGTTCGTTGGAACCAACGATCCCGACTGATCCGCTGATTTATCGCTTTTATGAAATTATGCAGGTCTACGGAATGCCCCTTAAATCGATTATCCATGAAAAATTTGGGGATGGGATTATGAGTGCGATTGACTTCACCCTAGATGTGGAAAAGGAAGACGATCCCAAAGGCGATCGCGTTAAAGTGATCATGTCTGGCAAATTCTTACCCTACAAAAAGTGGTAGCTTTCGTAGCTAGCCTTTAGGCTAACGGCAGAGTGAGGAATCTACAGGCATACTATAAAGAAGGAGGGTAGGACTTACGCAACTGGCACATGGAGTAGGGTGCGTCAGACGATGAAACCCTGATTATTTCGATCTATATCTTGGTCTGACGCACCCTACTAGTTGATTTAACTGTGACACTTGCGTAAGTCATGAGGGCAGTTCTAACTCCTCCCTGCCAGTTCTCTTAACGTCGATAAAGCAACGATGAAACGTAGATCCCGATCTTCCGTTCGTGATACCTCACCTCCTCAACCCTCCCTCCTCAACCCCACTACCCTAGCGATTTTAGGGAGTGTTTTTGCGATAGGAGTGGGAGTTGGGATTGCCTTTAGTTCCACAGCAACACTCAACCCCGAAAATGTCGCATCCCGCGAAGTCATTGACCGTAGTGCGCCCAATCCTGAACTTTGCATCCAGTATGGAGCTAGCGCTATGGTTACGGATATGCGAGTTTTCGTAACCCTCAACCCCTTTAATGTTTACGTAACTCAGCCCAGTATGCGACCGGGGTGTGTCTTACGCCGGAACAACTGGGCGATTTTAGAGCAAAAGAAACTCGTCAGTCCAGAACAAGTCCGGGACTGCAAGAACCGGATGAATACCTTTGGCTTCACTGGTCCTCTAGAAGGTTCCCCTGAAATTGAATGTATTTATCAAAACGAAGCAGCGGATAACTTCTTCCTCACCCAACCTGGCACAGTTGGTCCTAAACCTGAAACTGATAAATTTTGAGAAGTGTTCATGGGTCATCAACAACTGACAACTGATAACTGACAACTGCCTAACGCTGTTCAGCAAGATCTCGAATCAAAGATAACCGATTGCTAAGGTAGTCACTCAAGATGTGCATTTCCTCAGCGTTAAGCGCTTGCTCTTGTTTAAATTGCTTGAGCAACCACTGAACCAAACTAGCATCATCCAATTTCAGTAGTAGATTGGATTGAGTCGTTTCAATCAAAGACCACAACTGACGCAGCATTGTGGGAGTCATAAAATCTCCTTCCTTACATCAAAATTCTTGCTGGGCAGGGGAATCGACAAGCTGGTTTTCCAGCACTGTGTCGTGATCCATTCAGAACACGACTCCTCTTAAGATTTACTTAAGAATTAGGTTGTCTTCTTTACCATAACTCATCTAGAGTTGCCAGAGACAAAATTGTACAAGGATGATACAAGAGTTACAACAGGCTTAACAAAGTGAAAAATTAGTTTGAAAAACATTAAAAAACAACAAAAAATAGTAATGGAGAATACCGGACTCGAACCGGTGGCCTCTGCGGTGCGATCGCAGCGCTCTACCAACTGAGCTAACTCCCTATTGATATGAGACTTCTACATTTCGCCCAAAATTCGCGCCTGCTACGAGTTGGAAATTCTC
>DNGI01000478.1:0-1100 GCA_003486645.1 Cyanobacteria bacterium UBA11370
CAAGATCTGAGTTTCAACCGACTCTGAGCATTGATTTCAGTCCGTTTTAACGGACTTTTGCTATGAGGCAGGGAATTTATTCCCTGGCGGTGATAGATAACGATGCAAGATTTGACTATACCGACCGTAGCAGTAGTTTTAACCTGGAGCCAAGGGGGTTTAAAGCCCCTAAATTTATCTATGGGGTTTCCCTTCTGCCCTCTGCCCTCTGCCTTCTCATTTTTTAAGATGGCTTGCGATCGCCTCTAACAATTCCTGCGTGGTAAAGGGTTTTGTGAGATAACCGTTTGCACCAAGCTGTTGTCCTTGACTCACCACCTCTTGCAGCGTCTCTGCTGTAAGAAAAATCAAGGGAATATTGGCTGTCAGGGCATCTTGACGAAGCGATCGCAGTACCTGATACCCATCTATTTCTGGCATCCTAATATCGCACAAAATCAAATCGGGAATCCACTCTTTTGCTAAGAGTAAACCCCGGCGAGCATCTCCAGTGCCAATCGCCCTAAACCCTTTAGTATGGAGTATGTTCAGGATGATCTCACGTAGAAATTCTTCGTCTTCAATCACCAGTACTGAGACGGGTTGTATCAACGTTTCCCTCCAGATACTACGTTCTGGCAAAACTATCAGGTTCCTGGTGGTTCAGCTTTTCCGATCCCCAAAGAGTGCTTGCTTCGTTCTAACTGCTTCCATAGCGATTTCACCTGTTCATAGGCTTGTTCAGAAGAAAGCTTACCTCCGGTTTCTAAGGCAGAGATATAGGAAACTCTCTGAGCAAATTCTTGCAGATTGGCGTTAAACGCTAGATGCTCCGGTGTAAACGTTCCACGATAACGACTCCGAGGATACAGGAAGCTATTCTTGCTTGCCTGAGTGGAATTGGGCATTGCTGAATTTGCCATCGCTCACCTCCTGGTTGTGAAATCCTCTATTCCAATATTAACAACTGATTTACCTACTCTTAACCTTAACTTAACCAAAAAAACAACTTTTGTATGGCTTTTACTCCTTTAGGACTTACGCAACTGGCACATGGAGTAGGGTGCGTCAGACGAGCAAACCCTGATTATCTCGATCAATAACTTGGTCTGACGCACCCT
>DNGI01000478.1:1297-2043 GCA_003486645.1 Cyanobacteria bacterium UBA11370
TGACGCACCCTACAAGTTGATTTTATTGTGACACTTGCGTAAGTCCTGTCCTTATAGCGTTTAGAAGGCTATCTAGCGTAGGGTGGTTTGAGTATTATGTAAAGAAATGTTACGCAGAATTTATAAAAAAATGTTGCAAGCTATTGAAGAGGTTGCTAAAGTGTGCTTATGAAGTTGTTTCTGGTAGAAAGTCAAAACTCGTATCTTAGGAGACTGATCGCATATGCTCTACATCAACCCTGGCTCTTCACAAATTGCTTAACGCGATGGATTGGAGATTTTGGATGTCAGGATTGTGGATTGAATCAACACATCGCACACAAGTTTCCCGATTCATTCCTGGGGATAATCCAAACACCGAAATCATAAAACCCAAATTGGTTGATCCTTGCTAACCACTCATCCTCATGAAACCTGAATTCGACATAATGCGGTAGACATCAATCCAAGTTCCCTACTCAACTTCTGAATGTGTATCCCTAAGTTTTGAATGGGTCAATGTCTAACCTCGAATTCAGGTAATAATAAACTCGGAGGAATAATCCATAGTGGTTAGATGGCGATCGCTTGACTACGGCTAGGACGAACTCATCAGTCTTTCTCGTTTATCACCGTTACCTATTACCAGTTCAGCTCAAACTGAATTCAACTCTCGTCACAACAAATACTTCATTGGTAATGGCTAATGGCTAATAGCTAATGGCTAATGGCTAACTGTTTATCGCAATGAACAATTAGCAATTAGC
>DNGI01000478.1:2300-3252 GCA_003486645.1 Cyanobacteria bacterium UBA11370
AACAATTAGCAATTAGCAATTACATTTCGTCTCACCGCGTACTGAAGATGCTCTCTCAATCAACATCGTAGCAACTCAGTACAGGTCAATCGTGCGGTGAGATATCCACTCAGCGAGGTTTTAGCAATGAACATCAAAGGACAGACAGCTTTAGTTACTGGAGCTTCACGAGGAATTGGACGAGCGATCGCCTTAGAATTAGCTCAACAAGGAATAAAACGCTTGTTGTTGGTAGCACGCGATCGCCAACGGTTAGAAGAAGTTGCCAGAGAAATTGAACCACTCGGCGTAGAAGTCGTGATTCTGGCGCTGGATCTGACTCAACTAGTAGAAGTCAACGTTGCCATTGCTCGTGCTTGGAAAACCTATGGACCCATTCAGTTACTCGTTAACTGTGCTGGGGTTGCCCACCAAGCTCCGTTTTTGCGGTCTAAACTACCGAACGTGCAACAGGAGATCGCCATTAATCTGATGGGATTATACACCATTACTCGTTTAGTGGCAAGACGCATGGCAACACAACGGCAGGGCACTATTGTTAATGTGTCTAGTTTAATGGGTAAAGTCGCAGCCCCAACGATGGCGACCTATTCAGCAACCAAGTTTGCGATTTTGGGATTTACTCAAGCCTTGCGGGGTGAACTTGCTCCTTATAATATTCGAGTGATGGCATTACTACCCTCTCTAACCGATACAGATATGGTGCGAGGATTAGAGTTGTTCCGGTGGGTGATGCCGATGACTCCCCAGGACGTAGCGAAAGCACTAGTTACGGGACTACAAAAGGACACACCAGAAATCTTAGTCGGATGGCAAGGTCATTTAGCGGTGTGGGGTAGTCGGATTGCACCTTGGTTAATGGAGAAAATTTTACTACTCGCTGCACCGTTATCCGGGCGACGTGCTGAACCAGAGGCGATCGCTACTCATCAATAAATGGGGTGTGGGGTGT
>DNGI01000479.1 GCA_003486645.1 Cyanobacteria bacterium UBA11370
GATGGCTGATATCTCACCTCCTCTCTCCCCCTCTCCCCATCACCTTACTCTTCGCCTCCCAAATCCGTTTTACCGAAGCCAAAATCCGCTCTTGAGGAATGCGTCCCGATCGCACCGCGTTACAGATTGCCGGAATTGCCGTTTCCGGGTTAACAGGCATGAGTAAAATATCCGCACCCGCTTCTAATGCCATAATTGGGGCTTCATCTGCACCATAACGATGGGCGATCGCTCCCATGACCAAAGCATCGGTTACAATTAATCCCTCAAATCCCAATTCTTGTCGCAATAACCCCGTTAAAACCCGTTGAGATAATGTAGCCGGATATTCTTCATCTAAGGTTGGAATCAGCAGGTGCGCCGTCATTACTGCATCCACTCCCGCTGAAATTGCCGCGTTAAATGGTAGTAATTCTACCTCATGCAACCGTTCTATTGAATGAGGTAAAATCGGCAAATCCAGATGAGAATCTGTTGCTGTATCTCCATGACCAGGAAAATGTTTAGCCGTCGTTAATACTGGATACTTTTGCGTCCCTTGAATAAAGCCGCAAGCGAGTTGACTAACCACGTCTGATGTCTCCCCAAACGCCCGAATATTAATCACAGGATTTTGGGGATTATTATTAACATCAACAACAGGTGCTAGTATCCAATTAATACCAATTGCCAAGGCTTCTTGGGCAGTAATAGCCCCCATTTGTTGAGCATAATCTTGGGCTTTATTACTATCTTTAACCGCAACTGCCCCAATTGCCATCGGTGGCGGAAACCAGGTCGCACCACTAAAACGCTGACCTACTCCTTCTTCAATATCAGCGGCAATCAGTAAGGGAATACTTGCCCATTCTTGCAGTTGTTGACAGCGGATTGCTAATTCCCCAGCACTTCCACCGAGTAAAATGACCCCGCCTACTCCCAAATCTTGCAACCAATATTGCAATTTTTGAGAGGGAGGTTCCCATTGGGGGTACTGAATTTGGTGATCAAATAGGTAGCCCGATGCTCGTACTACAATCATCTGAGCAACTAAAGCTTCTAGAGAGAGGGATTTAAGATTGGGAATGAGTTTCACGAGATCGGTTTTGAAAATGGGGAGTGGGGAGTGGGGAGTGGGGAAGAGGTATTTTTAATCCTTGGTTGTGAGCAGAATTCTCATAGAGGTCTCTTACAAAAATTTGATACTTACCACGGGGCTTAAGATACCCGTAGGGTAGGCACGGTTTTCAACACAACAATCCGTAGAGACACTGCCATGCAACATCTCTACTCTACAATATGTGGAATGCAACAGATTTGATATGAGGCAAAAAGGTTACTCTTCTTCCTCAAAACTATTATCGTTAAGCCCCTTACTCTGACGCTCTTGAGAGAGTTGATTGAGTAGGGTTAACATGCGATCGCCCCGTTCTATACCTCGATCTTCAATAAATACCACCTCTGGAGTGCGACGCAAACGAATCCGTCTACCCAATTCCCGGCGGACATAACCCGTAGCTGATTTTAACCCAGCCATCGTCTCTGCTTTTGCCTCATCCGTGCCGTAAATCGACACGTAAATTTTAGCGTGTTGGAGATCCCCAGAAACCTCAACATCGGTAACACTAACCATTCCAGCACCCACGCGGTCATCTTTGATATCGGTGAGCAACATTTGGCTGATTTCTTGCTGAATCAGCGAGGAAACTTTAGAAACACGGCGACTTGTCGTCATAACGCCCCCTTTGTTACAGTATGGGCAGTTGTGGGTAACGGTTTTTAGGTTAAACAGAACTCAACCCTAGCATGGCGCGGAGGGTGAAGACCAAAAACAGAAAGATTCCCCCAACCAAACCAACGAGTGCGATCGCGCTGATGGGGTTACTTACGAGGGGTTTAAAGCGCTCAAACAGGGCAAAAAATATGCCCAAAGAGATAGTAATCAGGAAGCGAGGGAAGCGCGAAACGTTTTGGAAAAAATCCTTCATTATTCTTAGACTACTTTTCGGTGTACCAATAGCTATTTTAGTTTAATGAATAATCTACCATAACAGCCTTCCAGAGACGCGATCGCTTAAAATTGAACCGAGTCATTCTTGTTCCTATTCTAGGCTAAGGATAGCGTGCTAAAGTCTTTAGGAGTCAATTGTGTTTAGATAAATGCCAGATTCGGTTCAGGAAAAAATTTCACTCGTGCCCTTTCTTAAATGGGCAGGTGGCAAAAGTAAGCTGATTCATCACTATAAAAAATACTTCCCTAAAGAGGGGTTTAATCATTATTATGAACCCTTTTTGGGCGGGGGAGCTATATTTTTTTATTTACGTCCTAATTCGGCTATTTTAAGTGACATTAATTCAGACCTAATTGAGACCTATCAGTGTGTTAAAGATAAGGTAGAAGAGTTAATCATAGAGTTACGAAAGCATCAGATTAATCATGATGCAGATACCACCAAAATCCATAAATATTATTATGATATTCGCTCAAGTAGTTACACTACACCTATTGAAAGAGCTGCTCGTTTAATCTATCTCAATAGAACCTGTTTTAATGGTCTCTATCGCGTCAACTCAGAGGGTCAATTTAATGTTCCTATAGGTCGATACAAAAATCCTAAAATCTGTAATGAAGGGTTATTACGTGATGCCTCGGTTGCACTTCAGTCTGCTCAACTTGAAGTTAGGCATTTTAAAGAAATTTTGAATTATGCTAAAACCCGTGATGACTTTGTATATTTCGATCCTCCCTACCATCCTCTCAACCATACTAGCTATTTTACAGCCTATAATAGCTGTTCCTTTAACGAAGATGACCAGAAGCAGCTTAGGGATATATTCGCTCAACTAGCGAGTCGTGGTGTAAAGGTTATGCTTTCTAATTCTGATTGTCAATTTATTCGAGGACTCTACACCGATTCACAAGTTTTTTCAAGTCAAAATCTTCCTAAAATTAACGAAATATTAGCACCCAGAGCCATTAATTCAGATACGAGTAAGCGAGGAAAAATTAGTGAACTTTTAATAACGTCTTATTAGAGATTTTTGTTAGCCCAGGCAATAAAATTCTCCACATTATAAACCGCCAACAAATTCGGATTACAATCAGTTTGTTTTTGAAACCAATCAATAGCTCCTTGCCTCATGCCTTTGCCACCCATTACTAAAATAGTTGGGTCAGGATAGCAATTTTTAATATTTAAGTTTAAGTAAGGAAACTTCTCATCAACTGATCCACCACTTTCTTGCCATTTACACTCAATAATTAATCCAGAAGATAATTTATCTGAATCAATAATATAAAAATCAACATAAAGATCGGTTTGATAAATTCCCGTGCCAATGTAAATATGTTTAGCATACCGTTTGGGTAGCAGACTATAGTTTAATAGATACTCTCGGTGTTTTTGCCTCGCAACACTAGGGCATAGCTGAAAATAACCATGACCGCGCAATGTTCCTTCTACAGTCATTTCTAAAACATGACCAGCTCGGTTAGCTTTTGCACCTTGAGTCATCTTTTTCTGGAATGAGATGAGGAATGGTCTAGACCTAGATTACCTCTACCAGCACTCTTTTTTCTAGTCTTCTGTATTCAAATAAAAAATTACAATAACTAATTTGAAAGGGAGGGGGAGTGTGAGGGGATACCCATTAAATCCACAGGTAGCTTGTCTCCTGCCGACTCTCCTCTCAAGAGAGATGTGATGCCCATTCACTTTAATGTTAATACATATGAATTAAGACTAATGGCTAATAGGGAATGGCGAATTACTAATCGCTGTTAACTATTAGCTGTTATCCCTTAGCAAAAATCTGCCTTCTATTTGTATTAGGTATTTCGTGAATTAGTATGAGTCTATCGATAGACGGCTGAAGTCCCAACCATTTGTCAAAGTTGTACTACAGTGAGAACAAAGGAACAAAAGGAGTTAGTAATTAAGATGAGAATGTTACATACAATGCTACGGGTTGGCAATCTGGATGAATCCCTAAAGTTTTACTGTGATGTACTAGGGATGAAGCTACTGCGTAAAAAAGACTATCCCAGTGGAGAATTTACCTTAGCGTTTGTGGGTTATGGCGATGAGTCCGACCATACCGTGATTGAACTAACCTACAATTGGGGTGTGGATCAATACGACCTAGGCAATGCTTATGGTCATATTGCCCTTGGCGTTGAGGATATTTATGGCACCTGTGAGCAAATTAGGGCGCGTGGTGGTAAGGTAGTCCGAGAGCCAGGACCCATGAAACACGGTTCTACAGTCATTGCTTTCGTGGAAGATCCCAATGGCTATAAAATTGAGCTGATTCAATTGGGGACTCAAGGTTCTACCCACCAGCAAGAAACCGCTGTAGCCGCTAACCGCTAATATTCGCTTGAACAGGACTTAATAGAGTGTCAC
>DNGI01000087.1 GCA_003486645.1 Cyanobacteria bacterium UBA11370
CCCCCCCCTCTCCCCCTCTCCCTTGTCCCCCTTGTCTCCCTTGTATTCACGAATCAAAATAGGATTACTATAGTGTGGGTCGCCAAACACCAATCCCTTTGCTAAAGTGGCGACAGGGTGCAGGGAAAACATTTATCAGCCAAACAAACTAGGCAATGAACTCAAGAGTCCCTGATTGTCACCGATTTGCCGTTCTCAAACCACTGCTATGGATTAACCTGCTTGGCGCTGGATCAGTCGCCATCTTCTGTGCATTGGGAATGATTGACCTAAAATTCGCTAAAGCCAATCCTCCAAAGCAACAGGTAGTCAGTGGGGAGCAAAATCGGACTGACACACAAAGCGAAACTGGATTAGACAACGACAAACGATCTCAGACTCTTTCAGAGAACCCGTTGGCAGAATCGACTCCCTCATCCGGAGTTAGCAACAATCAACCAACCCCAATCTCTCAGAAGAGTTCTTCACGAATTACTAAACTTACTAAATCTGAGGTTGCAACGGTTGCACCACCGGAGTTTGATGTAATCTTGGAGACATCAACAGGAGTTAGCAACGAACAACCAAAATCGGTACTTCAAGCTGAGTCTCAGTCTACTCAATCGGCTGAATCATCAGTAATCGCCGTAGCACCAGAAGCAAATCCGACTAAAGTTGTGGAAGAACTTGGACAACGTGCGATCGCCGAACCCACAAACGAAACAACCCTAACCCAGCATTCTTATACAAACAACCAACAACCAACAACCCTAGAGACATTAGACCTCTAGACTGTTATCGTATGTGGGAGGCAATAGTCAACTAAAAAGAGTCGTGGAATGGGGATAAAATACCGAAGGGTTTTACTAAAATTAAGCGGTGAAGCCTTAATGGGTCAACTGGGTTACGGCATTGATCCAGGAGTGGTTCAAGAAATCGCAGCAGAAGTCTCTGAGGTGGTCAGTAATGGCGTTCAAATGGCAATTGTGGTTGGTGGTGGCAATATCTTTCGTGGACTTAAAGCAGCGGCAGCAGGAATGGATCGAGCCACGGCTGATTATATTGGTATGATTGCTACGGTGATGAATGCCATGACCTTACAAGACGCTCTAGAGCAAATTGGCATACCCACACGAGTACAAACCGCGATCGCTATGCAAGAAGTCGCAGAACCCTATATTCGTCGTCGTGCTATTCGCCATCTGGAAAAAGGACGAGTTGTGATTTTTGGGGCAGGATCGGGAAATCCTTTCTTTACTACAGACACAACAGCGGCATTACGGGCGGCAGAAATCGATGCTGAGGTAATCTTTAAAGCCACTAAAGTAGACGGGATTTATGATGCCGATCCCCATCAGAATCCGAATGCCCGCCGCTATCAAACTCTAACCTACTCGCACGTCCTAGCTCACGACCTGCGGGTGATGGATAGTACGGCAATTGCTTTGTGTAAAGAGAATAATATCCCGATTATGGTATTTGATCTTACAGTACGGGGAAATATCCACCGTGCCGTTAAGGGAGAATCTGTAGGAACATTTGTGGGAGGTTCTTGTGAAATTAGCTGACGTTGAAAGCCACATGCAGAAAGCGGTTGAGGCAACTCAACGAGATTTCAATACGATTCGCACAGGTCGCGCTAATGCTAGCCTACTGGATCGGGTGACGGTTGAATACTACGGTACACCAACGCCCCTAAAGTCTCTGGCAAGTATTAATACACCCGATGCGAGTACGATTACCATTCAACCTTATGACAGGAACAGCTTGACGCTGATCGAGAAAGCAATTTCCCTTTCAGATATTGGTTTGACCCCAAGCAATGATGGTCAGGTGATCCGGTTGAATATTCCACCCCTGACTAGCGATCGCCGCAAAGAATTTGTGAAAACAGCAGGAAAGTTAGCCGAAGAAGGCAAAGTATCCATTCGCAATATTCGCCGCGACGCTGTAGAATCGGTTCGTAAACAGGAGAAAAAAGCTGAAATTTCTGAGGATGAAGCACGAGATATCCAAGATAAAATTCAGAAATTGACGGATAAATACACCGCTAAGATTGAAGAATTACTCGCTGAGAAAGAAAAAGATATCACTACTGTTTAACACCAAAACATGACGTTATTGCTCACGGGTCATTAGTCATTAGTCATTAGTCAATAAGTCAATGCGTGACTAATGACTTTTTTGAGTGTTGGGGTACTAATACCATCTAGGGGAATGGGGAGATGAGGAGGGCGAGACTATTACCAATTACCAAGTACCAAGTACCAATTCTTCATTCCCCATTCATTTTCTTGAGGTGTTATATAGCAGAAGGCAGAAGGCTTTTATGCAGAGGGCAGTTCGCGCAGCGTTCTCGCTAAGGAGTAGGTAGAACCTTATAAAATCAAGGGTTGGCTGCAATTAAGAATGTCCTAACCACTTTGGCGGTTGCTATAACTGAAATATAACTGAAAAAAATTGAGCAGATCGGCTAAAAAATCCGGATCACCTGAGCAAAACAGAGAAAAATAAACAGGTAGTAAAGCTTGTATTACTGTCCAAAAGCATTAAGCTTACTTTTAGTAGTAGAAGATCAATTTTAAATATCTGGGCGTTTACAGAAAAGAGTATTACCAAAATTTGCCAATACCCAGAAATTAGGCACTTTGATATTAAGGAGAATCGAAATGGGACTTAGCAACGGTATTAATGATCCAAATAAGAAACAAAGCCTTATCGCTGACTGTGTAACATTGATAGATGACCAAGTAAATGCCAAGGGTGGGCTTTCTGGTTTGGGTCTCAAAGCTGCCTACGCCGCTGTTAAGAGTATCAAACCCGGTTACATTACTAGTGCCATTGAGCGGCTTTTACCAGAAGTCTTAGTAGCACTCGATCCCATGTGGAATGAGGGCATACAGACGGGCGATCCGGTAAGATACCTCATTGAGAACCGCTCTCGAACGGCGGACGTGCTGCTAGGGATTACCGATGCCAAGATCGAGAAAAGCAGCAATGGTGTTGTGCGAGGCGCATATAAAAAACTCCGCAACTCAGCTAAGAATGATGTGGAGGAAGCAGTACCAGGATTAGCTAAGATCATTGATAACTACGCCAAACGTTGAATAGTCCGGTTGAATAACCCTAAATAAGGATTGAGGGGGAGAGGAGGAGAGGGGGAGAGAGGGAGAAATTTTATTAAGGGTGATTAGGCGGACATCATATAACAAACAACAAACAATAAAAAGCATAGGCAAAATGTTTGATTGTATCATCGTCGGTGCTGGCCCTGCTGGTGGAACCGCAGCCTATCACCTCGCAAAACGTGGGCGATCTGTGATAGTTTTGGAAAAACAAGCATTACCCCGGTATAAGCCTTGTGGGGGAGGCGTTTCACCCTCTGTACAGCAGTGGTTTGATTTTGACCTTACACCCGCGATATCCCTAAACGCGACTAAGGTTCGCTACACCTGGCAGATGGAAGACCCAGTGGAGGTAGAACTGCAAACGCGAGAAGCAGTCTGGATGGTACAGCGAGAGGTGTTTGACCATTTTTTGATCCAGCAGGCGCAGAAACAGGGCGCTGAACTCCGAGATCAAACGGAAGTAACCGGGATTGAGTTTAAAAGCGATCGCTGGCAAGTCAATACTGCTAATGAACCTATTGAGGGTCGTTATATTATTGCCGCTGATGGTGCTAAAGGCCCGATGGCAAAATGGCTGGGTTTCAAAGAACGTCAACGGCGCATGGCAGGTGCGTTAGAGACAGAAACCCCAGCGCCCCCAATGAATGACCCGACGATCTACTTTGACTTTGGTCAGGTGAAAAATGGGTATATCTGGAATTTTCCCAAACAAGGAGGCTATTCGATTGGGATTGGTACGTTCCGAGGGGGTGGAACTCAGGATTTAAAAGGGATGGTTGCCAAGTATGCCGAGCAATTTGGTATTGATTTCAAAACTAGCCATCAGTATGGTCATTCCCTCTGTTTGTGGGATGGCAATCAAAAGTTACACACCCAGAATGCCCTTTTAGCTGGGGAAGCTGCTTGTGTGGTCGATCCGTTTACCGCTGAGGGAATTCGCCCCTCTATATTGAGCGGGTTGAAGGCGGCGGAAGCCATTGATCGGGCTTTGGCAGGTGAAGCGAACGCACTGGAAAATTATAGCCAGGTGATTCAGGATGAATGGGGCAGCGATATGGTATGGGCACAGCGTTTAGCGGGAGCTTTCTACAGCTTTCCTAAAATTGGCTATAAAGTCGGCGTGAAGCAACCGAGCGCTACGATGGTTATGCTCAGGATTCTATGTGGAGAATTGCGTTACTCCGAGGTGGTAAATCGTGCCCTCAAGCGTTTGGGAAGTGGTTTCATTCCAGGGATGGGACGTTAGTTTTGAGTTTTGTTAGCGCAGCGGGACGATAGTCTGTTTTGAGTTTTGAGTTTTGATACCTAATTTTGGAAAAATGATGCTCCACTAATATCATTGAATTTAGATCAGGAATATACATCAATTGGATAAACTAGAGCATTATCGTCAGTGCCTTGAAAAGTTGCTACTAGAATATGGAAAGTCACCGCCTGTTAATGGTGAAATAGAAGTGGAAGTAGTTTTCGATAAAGAACGCGATCGCTATCTAATTATCGATTTGGGATGGAATGAACATCACCGCGTTTATAACTGCTTTATTCATTTGGATATCAAAGACAGCAAAATCTGGATTCAGCGCAATCAAACAGACAAAAGTATCGCTGAAGAATTAGTAGAAATGGGTGTTCTCAAAGAAGATATCGTCTTGGGACTTCAACCTCGTTATGTCCGAGATTATACGGGGTTTGGAGTAGCGTAGCCAGCCGCTTAATTGTTATTCAGTTAGGAAGGTGGAACCCATGATTACAGCGCTTTTTAGGTGAGTGAGGTACACAGATCCCCGACTTCTTGAAGAAGTCGGGGATCTAGCTTGGATATACTGTACTTCATAAACATGAAATAGGCTGTAAAAATCAACAACAGTATGAATATAGCCAAGAATGTGTCCGAAAATTTGCAGTATCGCACCACAACCTATTCTGGTTTCATCCAACCTTTAACGATAGCCTTCCCGACATTGACATAGGGGTTGCCTAAGAACTCTTCAATAGCAGCTTCACTACCAGCCTGCAATGCACCAACCACACGACGCTTGAAGCTGCGAGTAGTTTCATCATTAACGTAGGCAACCTTTTCAGCCTCAGTAGCAATGGGATTGGTTTTCTCTAACTGTTTGAGGAGTTGTTGAATTTCTCCAGCAGCTTCTGCAAGCGTTTTCTTTTGCTCAGATAAATGAATGTGTTGGTTGGCTTGCTGTCGTGCATTATCAGAAACTTTATTAGCAAAATTTGCGATGTTCGCTCCGTGCAAGTTATTGTTAAAAGTTTCTGAGTTGGATTGATTCTCCGAGCCAGATTCAATGTGAGCTTCTACATTTCCTTTGGCAATTCCTTGAATTAAGTTGCCCATAAAACTAGTGTTACTGAGCTTTACAGATTTTCCTTCCATAGTTGCTCTCATTCCCAATTATTGATATTGATTTTTATTGTTATGTCCACTTAATAATCAGAGCGATATGAAACGTCTCCTCCAGCATATCCCTGGATAAAGTTACCGTTGATCTTACTATGATTGACAGATATTTGGTAAGTTGCGTCCTTCTCAGTCTCAATAAGATCGTAGATTACTTCAATAACTCGCTTTAAACCTTCCCGATCGGTTGTAGTAAACAGCTTCTTATCGCCAGAATTTAGAGTTAGGAGAAAACCGTAGTGTTTTGGTTTAAAAAAGTTCCATGCGGTACCTCGGTTCCGAACAACTCGATGCCACTCCTAACTTCCAGCAGCGCAGCAATAATCAAACTAAGATTGAAACAATTGATAAATTACGGCAGTTTGGCTTAAGCGATGAGCAAATTGCAGAGGCGCTAGAGCTACCCTTGGAGGTGGTTAAGCAAGGGGATGTAGAGGCGTGAGTTTGTTGTATTCATGGTTCCGATTCTTCAAATAGGGGTGGTAAATCGCGGCGACCACTAACTACACGAAGAATTTCAATACCATCGTCCAAAATTCTATAGAAAATGATATAGCTATCCAAGGGTAGACCTCGCAGATCGGGACGTATTTCTGTATAGCTTCTGCCTAAATTGGGGAAGTTGACTAGTTGTTGACAGCGACGCGCAAAATCTTGAAAAAAGCGCTCACCTGCTTCAATATTATTGGTTGTAAAATAATCAGCAATTTCGTTTAGATCTTGGCTGGCAAGAACGTTGATGAGATAGCGTTTCATGTTTGAGTCTCGCGTGCTTGCCGAAAGCGCTCCAAAATTCCTGTGATTAAGGTTTCGCCATCAATGGGTGAAGTATGTTCGGAGACAGCAACAGCAGCATCTATCTTTGCACGTACAGAGTTGAGCCATTCGCTATCAGCGCGATCATATTCATCCAACAACCGCAAAGCAACTTCCAATACTTCTTCAGCCGAGCGATATTTGCCTGTTCGGAGTTTGGTTTGGATGAATTGTTCTTGGGTCTTCGTTAGAGTAATACTCATCGTAGTTAGCAAGCAAGTTTGCTCTAATTCTAGCAACCTTGCCATCGTCCAAAATTCCGTAAAAGATGAAGCCAGGAGTTAAACTCTATTCGCTCGTTCTTCCAACCATCGTTGGAATGATTTTTGGCTCTCTCCAGATGGCTTACCAAGAATGATATTTTTGACACTAATATCTTCATCAAGATCAGACCAGTGCATTCCCTGGTTGTTACCTATAAATCGCCAATTGTTGCGCTCGTTTGGCGTGCCGTGTAATAACCGAGGATACCAGGCTAAAGGAACAGAAATAGTACGACCATCAGATAGATCGACAGTAAGTGCATCATCTGTCACTACTACTTGTTGCGCTTTAGGGATTTCCAGTAACTCAACCATTAAAGAAGTCATGCCAACCTGCTAACAATTGCTCTTGATGTTCTTCAACAAGTTTTTGAATGTGATTAATTTCTGTACGACTGAAGCCTCTGTTATTTTGAAGGCGAACTGGACTAAGCCAAAACTTAGCTTCATCTTGAGCGCGCTCGATATGAATGTGCGGTGGTTCATCACGATCTCCTGCGTAGCAGAAGAAACGGTATGGCCTGACTCGGAGTAATCTGGGTATTCTCACATCTTGCACCAAGCCCTCAGAATAGAATTCTGGGGCTATATAAACCAAGTCCGCCTACGCGGACTAACCGAAAATCAGGNNGCTTTTTTGAGTTGAGGCATGGCGTGGTAACGACGCTCAAATTCTGATATCGAGAGGCGATCGCCATTTTCTAGGGGAAGAAGTGTTGGAAATAGAGTGCGATCGGGTGGCACAGGCAGGAGTGTCATGGCAACATTATCTCCGCAGGTTGTATGTTGATTTAATATACTCACATCTTGCACCAAGCCCTCAGAATAGAATTCTGGGGCTATATAAACCAAGTCCGCCTACGCGGACTAACCGAAAATCAGGGGCTTTATAACCTGCGTAGGCAGGTTTTGTTTGTATAGCAGCGGTTTCAACCGCCAGGTGCAAGATGTAAGTATTCAGACTTGTTAATCAATAAGGTTATCTCTCGATCTTAGTCGATGCAATCACTCACAATTATAGTCGGCAAGTAAGTTTGCTCTAATTCTAGCCACCTCACTCGTCAGATGTTGGAATGTGTTTTTGGGCGATCGCTAACTTTTTTAAGAAGTTGGAGATCTCAGTGTTGGTAGTTGCTCTCAGATTAAAAGTCCCCTAAAATTCAGGCGTATGGAACGCAAAAATAAATGTTTTTCCGTACAAGGAATCTCCCGATTTTAGCGTTAGCGAGGAACGAGCGTCAGCGTTAGCCTAGCGCAATCGGGAGAGGTTTCAATAGAAATGTTGATCCTCTTAGCTTTTAAGCTCATCTTATTTAAATTGCATCCCTTACACCCCTTTCGACAATTTGACTATGCAATTTAGAGGCACATTAGTTTAGCTGAGTGACGCATGGCTGCGGTCATAGCTGTTACGGAAACTAGAATGGGGTTTGCCTTGAATGCGATTCCAGTAGTCAACATCATCAATTTCGATCCCGACTTCCGCCGCAGTACGACCAAGCAGGGACTGTTGACGATTTTTAATGCAGTGATGGTGACGCATCATTAAAGCACGAGCTTGATCTTGGGTAGACATATTAGGTTCCTCCGATTGCTTAACTGAATGGCTTAACCGAAATTTTGATGGGATTGACTTCTCTTCCTGAAATTAAATATAACAGAAAATTCTGTAGCAAAAATTACAAAACGCCTCTATTTACAAAAATTTACACGTTTTTTTAGAAACATAAGATGGTATTAATCTGCAAGCCATCCGAGGTAGACTTGTGTTGAAGAATTGTTAAGCTATTCACTTTTTCTCCGTTTCCTGATGAAAGTTCTCCGTAATATCACGGTATCTCTGCCCCAAGGCAGAATTTATCGAGTTTTCTGAGTTGGCTAATCCCTTGCTGTCTGTGTCCTATTCGGCTCAACCTCGACAACTTCACACAATCTTCACAAAAGTCTTCCCAACTGTGAAGAGTCAGTGAAGTAAGACCCGTACTACTTCCCTTGCACTGAACCTACTCCCTATGATTGGCACATGGATTGACTCCCATGCTAATGAACTGTATTACAACCGATTTAAACCGTGATTAGCACATTAAAGTTCCTCTCTTCCTCCTCGGTTGATGCAGTGGTTCTGAATAGCCCAGTTCGGGCGCATCTATTCCAGCAACCGGTGCATCTCTCGACAACTAGCACACTCAAACGCTTGATTGACATTCTCGGCGCTTTAGTAGGATTGGTCATCACTGCAATCCTGACCATACCGATCGCAATCGCTATCCAACTTGATAACCCAGGCCCCATCTTCTTCAGCCAAATGCGCTGCGGACTCAAAGGCAAACCCTTTCGCATCTGGAAGTTCCGTTCAATGGTTGTGGGGGCTGATTACCTGCAACACACCATTAACAATCAAGCCAAAGGCCATATCTTCAAAAACCATAATGACCCACGGATTACCTGTGTAGGTCGGTTTTTACGTCGTACCAGCTTGGACGAATTGCCCCAATTTTGGAATGTGCTTAGAGGGGAGATGAGTTTAGTCGGTACTCGTCCACCAACCCTCGGTGAAGTAAAGAAATACACATCACACCACTGGCAACGATTAGATATTAAGCCAGGAATTACGGGTGAGTGGCAAACGAATGGTCGGTCTTGTATCACCGATTTTGAAGAAATTGTCCGCTTGGATCTGGCGTATCAGCAAAAGTGGTCAGTTAGCTATGATTTACATTTAATTCTGAAAACATTCTTGATAGTAGTCAACAAGCATGGCGCTTGTTAGTCATTGGTTCAGCTAATCTTCATTTAAGTTGCCTCACCCCATCTCCGTGCCCCCGCGTCAGGAGCGTGCTTTGGTCAATCTGGATTGATTATGCAACTTGAAGCCATATTAGCTTATATCAATTTAAAAAAGGAATGCAACACATGAGTTGGTCAAACCCTAACAGAGTAAGTCTTCCCCAATCTAAAATCCAAAATCTAAAATCCAAAATGGTATTACTATGTGGGTATTGGCAATCCTAACCTACAAGGACGAGCAACAGTATTTTTATGACCCTACCCAACTGGATTACCTTTTCTCGTTTGCTGGGATTGCCGTTTATTCTGTACGGTTTGAACCATCCAACTGACCAAACCCGGTGGATTTGTTTCGTTATATTTCTCGTTGCGGCGAGTACAGATTGGTTGGATGGGTATCTGGCGCGGAAGCTGAATCAAGTTACTGATTTGGGTAAGTTTCTTGATCCGTTAGTGGATAAATTATTGGTTTTGGCTCCACTTTTGGCGTTAATTGAATTAGGTCAAGTGCCAGCTTGGGGAGTGTTTCTAATATTAGCACGGGAATTAGCGATCGCAGGTTGGCGAGTTAATCCGAATCTCACTAGTGGTATTAGTGGAGCCAATATTTGGGGTAAGCTCAAAACGGTGAGTCAAATTACCGCGATCGCTCTTTTAATTGCGCCGTTACCTGATGTTTGGCAGATTCCCTCCTTAGTTGCATTTTGGCTATCTGTAGTATTGACTTGGGTTTCGGGTGGGATTTATATTTGGCCTCAACTTGCGGCTAATATTTGGTCATCGACGGAGAAATCAACCTCAGCTTCGTGACGATTAGAGGCAAGATAATCGTTTTGAAAGGAATCCGTTAGACCCGATACTAAATCGTATTCCGGTTGCCAATTGAGTTGATTCATGGCTTTATGCACATCGGCAAAGAAGTGCTGGACACGCATCGGGAAGGATTTACGTTTGCCAAAATCAAACTGTTTAGGTTCGTAATGGACGAGTTTGAGATCCTCAGCGGACTTACCAGTAGCGATCGCACAAGCACGGGCTAAACCATCAAAGGTAACATAGCGGTTGCCTGATATATTATAAATTTGTCCAATTGCTTGCTGATTTCCCAAAACTTGAGACATAGCTTGGGCTAAATCTTTCACATGACCCAATTGAGTAATGTGCATCCCGTTACCAGGGATGGGAATAGGGCGATCGCGCACAATTCGGTCAAAAAACCACGCTTCTAAATCATTATAATTTTGGGGACCATAAATATAGGTCGGACGAATAGAAGTAAAGGGGATACCCTGTGCTTCTAGGTACGCTTCCGTCTCATGCTTACCTTTGTGACGGCTTTTGGGATCAACCGGATCGCCTTCAATGTGGGGCATTTGGTCGGATTTCAAATAGACCCCAGCCGAACTCATGTAAACAAAATGCTGTACTCGGTCTTTAAAGATCTCGACTAAAGGTTGAGTATCGCTGAGTTCTCGACCATTGTTATCAAAGATAGCATCAAACTGTTCTTGAGATAAGGCTTCTTTGAGTTGAGTGGCGTTAGTGCGATCGCCGTGAATCTCGTTTACTCCTTCGACGGGTGCAGGTTTATTGCCGCGATTGAATAGTACAACGTCGTGACCTTGTTCAACTAAAATTTTGGTCAGGTACACACCGATGAAGCGCGTACCACCCATAATTAAAATTCGCATATTGATTGTTTCACTTTAATCCCCTTTTATGGATTTTACAGGAGTTTTGACGCTGGGAGCATTGCACAAGGTTTAACTAATCTGTGCGAGAAGTTATAAAGAGTAGAGACGTTACAAGGCAACGTCTCCACAGGGTTTTGGCAACCTTGATTAAAGGGTGTATAGCATTTCTCAAATGGGTGATACCAAATCCGGTTAATA
>DNGI01000086.1 GCA_003486645.1 Cyanobacteria bacterium UBA11370
TGGGGTGTGGGGTGTGGGGTGTGGGAGGAAATGAATGTACTAGACCTGTGGTAAAAATTCTTGTGGGGTAGGTATCCTGCCTTTAACCTTATTTCCTAGAAAGGTTGATTGTAGAGATGTTGTAATGTCTTTACGGAACAAGGGGATGGAAGATACCAAGACCATTATGAACACGCGCAGCCGTGTAGGGAGAGCGATCCAACAAAGAACCTCCGAGATAAAGTCCTGTTGAACTACCACCGTCGAAATTGAGGGCATCAATCGCTCCTAATTTTTGCATTAACTGAGCGGTTTCGGTTAGGGTAGGTCCAGATCCGCCGACTCGATTGTGAATCGCTGCGATAATGAGAGTACCTGGGGTAGTCGTAGCGATCGCACTCCGAACTGCTGCTTGTTGAGCAAACGCATCACTAAATTGTTCGGCTTTGGCATCTAATACGATTTGTCGGTTTTGCACTAACAGTGGTCCTGCTCCTAAACTATGAGGATAATTATTAAAGTCAGCAGGTATAGTACTGCTTTCAAGTTTTACTGGAGTGCCAATCCTGAGTAGATTAGTTACTGATGCGGTAGTGTTGGAGCGTAAGGTTAACAGATAACCTGTAGTAGGAATAGGAAAGGATTCTTGACCTGCCAGTCCTCCAGGTTGCTGAGTAACAATCTGGTTATTCTCAACTAAGATAATAATTTCATTATCGGTTAGTGGGGTATAAGTGGCTCCCCACTCCGGAGTATAGCGAGAAATTCCGGCTTGGACATAGCCACTGTTGAGAAAAAGTATGGGTAGACGTTCTCCCGTTGACGTGATTAAACTTTCACTTAGACTCAAACGTCCGATTTTAAATTGACCATTATCCGTCCAAGCGATCGCACCTCGGTTAAGAATGGGTCCTGAGAACCACCTCCCATCTCGACGAATCGCACCTAAAGGCAATTGATTATTACGATTAAAAAAGCCAGCATTAATTGCTGCCGATGCCTGCCATAATTGAGCAGTTTGGATTAAAGGGGCGGTTCCGACTTGGGTATTGGGATTACTCCAAATCGGTTTAAGACTTATACCAGGGGTTCTGGGATCGACTTCTAGCCATACGACCGGGAATCTATCTTCTTTTAGATTGACATACTGTTGATGCCATCGGATACCTGGTGCCCAGAAAATATCTTTTTCCATCATGGCATCGGGTCGGAGATCGATGACTAAGCGATTGGGGTTTGGTAAGCTAAAAACCTGTAACCGCAGACCTTGGGGAATTGTGACTTGAATTGTGGTTTGATTAGAGTTAGTTTGGACACGAATAACAGGTGTATCAGTCGATGGAACGGATATTGGTGCTGCTTCCTCTTCGTCTTGCTGCTGCTGAGGTGGAGGAGGGTTGAATTGCTCAATAATTGAGGGATCGGCTACTCCTTCTAAGGTTATTATGCCTTCCGTGCGGCGATCGCTGACTTGCCAGGGCGTGGGGCGATCTAGATCCAGTACAATCCGATAGCCTGATGGTTGAGGGCTTGTTCTAATCATTTGCAGCCGTGCTGGTACAGAAGAGAGGTATAATGTATCTCCCTGGGCTTGTAACTGTAAACCCGCAACGTTAGCAAAATCCGTAATATCTAAATAGCGATAAGCACCACTAAGTTGAGTAGCGAGGATAATTGGTGTAGTTGGGGAGTTGGTAAACCACTGAATCGGTTGTTGGGTAAAATTCCCTGTACTCAGTAAGTCTATCCCTAACGTTTGCTGGAGTCCTACATCACTAATCCCGGTGCGTACTGATGCGCCTAATTGCCACTGTCTCCAAGCAACGGTTACTATTTGTCCATTTAAGGATAGTTTTGTGCCTTGTTGGATGAGTTGGGGAGATGTTTGAGATAAAAATTGTGCCCGACGGGGAGGAGTTAACGCCTGTGACCCAGAGGTTTTAAGCTTAGAGTGTTGCTCTTCTGCTAAAGTGCGTTCTAGACTAGCAGTTGCCCTAACCACTAAAATTTCTAGAATTTCCCGCATTGGATGGCTTTGTAAGACTAGGGGTTCAGTGGCGTTAACTCGAACTCGCATCCCTGTCCACCATAAGGATGAGCCTAACAATGTGAGAAGGCAAGAGGCAAGAGGTAAGAGGGTTAGATTTCGTCGTCCCTTTTGAGTGATTCTTGTCTTTAGGGTTAGGATTGGGTTTGGGGAGAAGGGAATTTTTGAAGGTTTGGGCCGCATATCAAGAAATGATGACGTAATCGGACTCGCCTAGGCAGGTAGAGCTTTATAAGGTGATGTGCATTTAAACTAAACACTATAAACTTGGAGAGCCTGGTAACAGACAACGGACGACGGACAGAAACTAGAAAGGTGAATCGGTAGTTTAAATAGGGATGAGTTTATAATTTTCTGTATTCAACATTACAGCAGCCCGACCCAGAAATCGGGGATTGCTAGAAGAGACTATTTCCTATAAGATTTCTAATCTGCCAATCTATCATTGTGCCATTCTTGGAGCAAGTGCTAGACCCCCTGACCGCTCTCTCTACCCCTTAGATAGGTTCCTCAAACAGACGATTGAAGTATCTGTTCCCTTTCCTATCCTTAAACCTAGAAGTTAAACTGCATCCGAGGTAACTTAAGGATGTAGCTTTTTTGTCACCGACTCCCTGCTTGTCAGAGGTAGCTCACAATCCCAAGATTGGTTCTGTAGACTCGCCCTTATCCTAAATTGTTTCTAAATTTTTTTCTTTGAAGTCACCATGGAAGTAAGCCGGAAACTCTGAATTTTGCTACTGGGTTAACAACTGGACAATCCGTAAATTTATATTAGTAAAAAACATGAATCAACCGATGGAAAACAGGAGCATCAACCTCAATCAACCAGACCATGCCTGGAATCAAGGTAATATACCCTATGGGGGTCAGCGATGGTTAGTCGAAGAACGGGATGCGTGTGGGGTTGGCTTCATTGCTTCAACCCAAGGTACTCCTAGCCATAAACTTATTGAACAAGCGTTATCGGCTTTGGGTTGTCTAGAACATCGGGGAGGATGTAGCGCTGATCGGGACTCTGGCGATGGTTCAGGTTTAATGACAGCCATTCCTTGGGACTTGCTCAAGCCTTGGTTGATCCAGCACAATAGTCCTATGCCGCCTACTGAGCAGTTAGGGGTCGGTATGGTCTTTTTACCACAAAATGCGACTCTTGCTCAAAAAGCCCGTGAAATTGTTACAGAAGTTTTAGGACAAGAAAATTTAACTGTACTGGGATGGCGAGAGGTTCCTGTACAACCTGAAGTACTGGGTATTCAAGCGCGAGAACACCAACCCCACATTGAACAGGTGATTGTACAATCTGCCAATTGCCAGGGAGATGAACTGGAACGATTACTTTACAAGGTACGACGGCGGATTGGTAAGGCTTTAGAATCCACAGGGACGCTGAAATGGTCGGATGATTTTTATATCTGTTCCTTCTCCAGCCGCACGATAGTCTATAAAGGCATGGTGCGATCGGCCGTATTGGGAGAATTTTATCAAGATTTAACCAATCCAGATTACCAAAGTGCCTTTGCTGTCTATCATCGCCGCTTTAGTACTAACACTATGCCCAAATGGCCCCTCGCTCAACCGATGCGGTTACTGGGACACAATGGCGAGATTAATACGCTGCTGGGTAATATTAACTGGATGATGGCGCGTGAAGCAGACTTAACTCATCCTCTATGGGGAACACCCACTCAGCCGTCAGACATTAAGACTCAAGAGGCAGCACTCAGTACACCTGCTGAATCTGCTACAGAATTAGCAGACCTAAAACCCATTGTCAATCCAGATAATAGTGACTCGGCAACACTGGATAATGTACTGGAGTTATTAGTGCGGTCTGGACGTAGCCCTCTGGAAGCTTTAATGATTATGGTGCCAGAAGCGTATCAAAATCAGCCAGATTTGGAGAATTATCCAGAGATTATTGATTTTTACGAGTACTATCGAGGAATTCAGGAAGCCTGGGATGGTCCAGCGTTGTTAGTATTTAGTGATGGTAAAGTAGTTGGAGCCACCCTCGATCGCAACGGACTACGACCCGCACGCTATAGTATTACCAAAGATGGGTATGTCGTCGTTGCCTCAGAAGCCGGAGTTGTAGACTTACCCGAAGCGGAGATTATTGAAAAGGGTCGGTTGGGTCCAGGACAAATGATTGCGGTGGACTTTGAAACCCATGAGATATTGAAAAATTGGGAAATTAAGCAGCGAGTTGCTAAAACCTTACCCTATGGTGAGTGGTTACACCAGCATCGGCAATTAATTAAACCCCAACCGTTTAGTAATGCCTCTCAATTAAACCCACAAGCCCTATTACGTCAGCAAACGGCTTTTGGTTACACAGCCGAAGATCTAGAACTGATTATAGAGCCGATGACGACTCAAGGGAAAGAACCCACATTCTGTATGGGCGATGATATTCCCTTAGCCGTACTATCAGATAAGCCGCGTTTACTGTATGACTACTTTAAACAACGCTTTGCTCAAGTCACAAACCCACCGATAGATCCCCTCCGGGAAAGTTTGGTGATGTCATTAAATATACAGCTAGGCGCACGGGGAAATTTGTTAGAAGCGAAGCCCGACTATGCCAAACTGTTAAAGTTAGAGACACCTGTTCTCAATGAGGCGGAGTTAGAGGCGGTTAAAAATTCTGGATTTAAAACTAGCCAACTTTCGACATTATTCGAGATTAGCGCTGGTCCACAGGGATTAGAAGCCGCCATACACCGTTTACGTGACCAAGCGGTTGAGGCGGTGAAGGCAGGGTCTAAAATTCTGATCTTAAGCGATAAGATGGGCGGAAGTGTGAGTGAAAGCCACAGCTATATTCCTCCCCTGTTAGCGGTCGGTGCAGTTCATCACTATTTAATCCGTCAGGGATTGCGGATGAAAGCGTCCATTGTAGTAGAAACTGCCCAGTGTTGGAGTACTCATCACTTTGCCTGTTTAATTGGATATGGTGCGGCGGGAGTTTGTCCTTACCTAGCATGGGAATCAGTACGGAATTGGTGGTCAGATTCCAGGACGCAGAAACTGATGGAGCGGGGTAAAATCGTAAATATTACGATAGAAGACGCTCAAAATAACTATCGTAATGCTGTAGAAGGCGGATTATTGAAAATTCTCTCTAAAATGGGAATTTCATTACTCTCCTCTTACCAAGGCGCACAGATTTTTGAAGCACTGGGGATTGGATCGGATTTGTTACAACTAGGCTTTGCGGGTACAACGTCCCGGTTGGGTGGCTTAACGGTTGCGGAATTAGCCCAAGAAGTGATATCGTTCCATCAACGTGCCTTCCCCGAATTGAGTGGTAAGAAGCTAGAAAACTTTGGATTTATCCAGTACCGTCCTGGTGGCGAGTATCACATGAATAGTCCGGAAATGGCAAAGGCGCTACATAAGGCTGTTGCTACATTTGCTAATGGGAAGTCGAATAACAACGGACAACCCACAACGGACAACGGACAAAAAACCGCTTACGACCACTATGATGTTTACAAGCAATACTTAGAAGAACGTCCGGTAACAGCGTTGCGGGATTTATTAGATTTTAATAGCGATCGCACTCCTATCCCCATTGAAGAGGTAGAACCCGTTACCGAAATTGTCAAACGCTTCTGTACTGGTGCAATGTCGCTGGGTTCACTATCCAGAGAGGCACATGAAACCTTAGCGATCGCTATGAATCGAATTGGGGGTAAATCCAATAGTGGTGAAGGTGGGGAAGATCCAGTTCGGTTTAAAATTCTGGATGATGTAGATGAAAGCGGGTATTCTCCTACCTTACCTCATCTCAAAGGATTACAAAATGGAGATACCGCCAGTTCAGCGATTAAACAAGTCGCATCCGGACGCTTTGGCGTAACTCCAGCCTATCTGATGAGTGGCAAACAAGTTGAAATTAAAATAGCTCAAGGGGCAAAACCAGGAGAAGGCGGTCAATTACCGGGTAAAAAGGTTAGTGCCTATATTGCCATGCTTCGGCGTTCTAAGCCAGGAGTCTCCCTGATTTCCCCACCCCCTCATCATGATATTTATTCCATTGAAGACTTAGCCCAGTTAATCTTCGACTTGCACCAGATTAATCCTGTCGCTAAAGTATCGGTAAAATTAGTTGCTGAAATTGGGATCGGAACAGTCGCCGCAGGTGTAGCTAAAGCTAATGCTGATGTAATCCAAATTTCCGGTCACGATGGAGGAACGGGTGCATCTCCTCTAAGTTCCATTAAACACGCTGGCGTACCGTGGGAGCTAGGAGTAACAGAAGTCCATCGAGTATTAATGCAAAATCAACTGCGCGATCGCGTACTATTACGGGCAGATGGTGGCTTTAAAACAGGTTGGGATGTCGTCATGGCAGCGTTAATGGGAGCAGAAGAATATGGCTTCGGTTCTGTCGCCATGATTGCCGAAGGATGTATTATGGCACGAATCTGCCACACCAACAACTGTCCCGTTGGAGTCGCCACCCAGCAAGAACACCTCCGCAAGCGGTTCCCCGGAATGCCAGAACACGTCGTTAACTTCTTCTACTTTATCGCCGAAGAAGTGCGATCGCTCCTCGCCCGGTTGGGTTATCGCTCCTTGACAGATATCATCGGTCGTGCTGATCTATTAAAGGTACGGGATGGAATCAAGTTAACAAAAGCCTCCAGCCTGAATCTGAATTGCCTAATTCAGTTACCCGATACCAAGAGCGATCGCACCTTCCTCAATCATGAAGAAGTCCACAGCAATGGTTCAGTCCTGGATGACCAAATCCTTGCCGACGCGGACATTCAAGCTGCCATTCGCAACCAAGGCTCAGTAACACAAAATTTGACAATTGTCAATACTGACCGAACCGTTGGCGCACGGATTGCAGGTGCGATCGCCAAGCAATATGGGGATACTGGATTTGAGGGGCAAATTACCTTAAACTTTACCGGAGCCGCAGGTCAAAGCTTTGGTGCGTTTAATTTACCTGGCATGACCTTAAGCTTAACTGGTGATGCCAAT
Organism: Cyanobacteria bacterium UBA11370; assembly: GCA_003486645.1. Lineage (GTDB taxonomy): Bacteria > Cyanobacteriota > Cyanobacteriia > Cyanobacteriales > Coleofasciculaceae > UBA11370. The sequence continues at coordinate 7,028 of DNGI01000086.1, forward strand.
GATTATATTGGCAAGGGAATGCACGGTGGTGAAATTATTATTAAACCACCTATAGATGCAACCTACGACCCAGCCAAAAATGTAATTGTGGGGAATACCTGCCTTTATGGTGCTACGGGGGGTACGCTGTTTGCCAATGGTGGTGCGGGTGAACGGTTTGCCGTCCGTAATTCTAAAGGATATGCGGTCATTGAGGGTGCAGGCGACCACTGTTGTGAGTATATGACAGGTGGAGTGATTATTGTGTTAGGAAATGTGGGTCGAAATGTTGGTGCTGGAATGACTGGCGGTTTGGCATATTTCCTGGATGAAGATGATAGTTTCCCCGCAAAAGTTAACCCGGAAATTGTTAAAATACAACGGGTAACAACAGCGGCTGGAGAACAGCAACTGAAAGGCTTAATTCAAGCTCATGCTGAACGGACAGGTAGTAAAAAAGCTCAGTTAATTTTGGATAATTGGTCTGAGTATTTGCCGAAATTCTGGCAAGTTGTACCGCCTTCGGAAGCAGATAGTCCAGAAGCGAATCCAAATGTAGTGGAGGAGAGAGAATTAAGTTCGGTGTAGTAACTTGATATCGAATCCGGTTGAACAGTTATCAAACTTATATGTAGGGCGATCGCTCTCGATAACTAATTAGCCGGATTCGATATAAACTTTTGAAGTATTAACTCAAGTTGCTAGTTACCTGATCAGGATAGCTAATGGCTAATAGCTAATGGCTCATTGTTCAAATTAGCAATTAGCAATCTCTTAGTTTATAACTAGCAACTTACGTTATTAGAACTTACTTTTGCATCACCAATAACAACCGCATCAAATAGCGATTGGTATCAAGTGGATAAAACAGGAGATCGCCGCCCCAAGAACGCAGAATTTGTTGACAAATTTTCATAGTTAGACTAATAGTTAATTCAGCAGGAGAAGCGGTGCAAACCTGTCGGCATTCCTCCAGAGAAGTATAGTCAGAAATTAACAATTCCAACAGAGGACGGGGTGAACTTGAAAACGCTATTGTCGTTGACTCCGAATTAATTGGATTGCACCACAAATGAAGCCGAGTTCCGGGTTGAGTGTGCAAACAAGACGTTAGCAAAAGTTCAAAAAATATACATTCAAGTTTGAGGCGATCGCCATGAATGGTAAATTTTTCCAGATTATGAACATTAAGGACCACATGACGCTGATTGTAGAGTGGTTCCACCCGACGGAGCGATCGCTTTAATAAATTTGCCAGAGGCAAGGGATATACACTAGCCGTTAATTGCCACTGTTCCTCCTTCAGAACAGGCGTAAACATTGCCAGAGTTGCCTCCAACTGGTGCATCAATTGTTGTCGGCGCATATGGAGTAGAGGAGTAGGAGATAGGGGTAAGCTAGGAAAGTGAGAAAAATGCACCTTCTCTCCCTCTCCCTCCCTCTCCCCGCTTCCTCGTAGTTCCGGCATCTGAGCATCCAATTCTAACAACGCACTCACACACTCTCTCACAGACTGATGGAGAGTCTCCAAGCAGCGATGTTTATACCAGTTGAGGATTTGCAAATCTTCCCCCTCTCGGACTTGCCGACTCAGGCGATATCGATAGTAACGAAACCAGGTAAATTGTTGAGTCAGCGTTTCCAGAGTAGGAAACAAGTGCTGAGGCCATTGCCGTTCTTCATGGTCAGCGAGGAGTAAAATAGCTGTGGCTGGAGTTGTTCCCCGATGGAGAGCGATAATTAACAACTGACCAATCCCCGGACTATTGAGCCAATTACGGGTAGTCGCAGGCAAATCGGCAACCGAAACACTAAGGAACTGATGGGTTGCCAAGGCATCTTGAATCAGTGGGCTAGTAGCGACGGGAATAGCGAGATCGGGCGGGAGGGCACAGCGAGGATCAGCAACAACTGCCGTTTCCAACGTTGCCCAGGCACTTTGGGGTGTCCAGCTAATCAGAGCAGCCAAGGGACATTCTAATAAATTTATCAAATAGTCTAACCAAGTCTGCTCAAATCGAACCGAGTCTAACGAGGCTTGAGCGAGACTGGATAAGCCAGACTGGAGTGTTTGTTGAGCAAATAACGATAATTTCGCGCGATCGCAATAGTGGGATAAAGCTAGCAGCAGATTCAGTTGTTGGGCAACAATTTGTACCAGATTCCGTTCCGTGCGATTCCAGGTTCGAGCAGTGCTGTAACCGACGAGGAGGAGAGGGGTGAGGGGGTGAGGGGGGGATGA
>DNGI01000332.1:0-8040 GCA_003486645.1 Cyanobacteria bacterium UBA11370
CCCTCTCCCCCTCTCCTCCTCTCTCCCTAAAACCTAGGAATTTGCACCTCATCGAATTGAGAACTGCTATACATAAACTCTGTCTAATTTAAAACTGACGTGACCAATCTTTAGGCCAACGTTCAACTATAACTTTAGTTTGGGTAAAAAATTCTACCGCATCGCGCCCCTGACCGTGTAAATCTCCATAAAAACTATCTTTCCACCCACTAAATGGAAAGAACGCCATCGGTGCTGCTACTCCAATATTAATCCCAATATTTCCCGCCTCCGCTTCATAACGAAACTGTCGCGCTGCTGCACCACTGGTTGTAAACAAACACGCCATATTTCCCCACTGACCGCTATTGACTAATGCGATCGCATCCTCTATCGTCTCCAAGTGCATTAAACCTAACACTGGTCCAAAAATTTCAGTCCGCGCAACGGTACTTTGAGGATGGATATTTTGTAAAATAGTGGGTCGAATAAAGTTCCCTTTCTCATAATCAGAAATAGTAGGATTGCGTCCATCTACTAATAGATGTGCCCCTTCCTCAATGCCTTGTTGAATTAACTGCTCAATTCGGGCTTTACTTTCAGAAGTAATGACAGGTCCCATTTCTACCGCTTCATCCAAACCATAGCCCACAACTCGTTTTTGAGCCGCATTACTAATCGCTTCAGTAAAACTATAACGTGCTTCTCCAACAGTAACGGCGACAGATGCTGCTAAACAACGCTGTCCTGCACACCCAAATGCACTATCGGCAGCAATTCGAGTGGTCATTTCCATATCCGCATCGGGTAGAATAATAATTGGATTTTTTGCCCCTCCTTGACATTGCATTCGTTTTCCATGTGCTGCTCCTTTACTATAAACATAGTGAGCAACTGGAGAAGAACCCACAAAACTAATCCCTCGAATTGTGGGATGTTCTAAAATTGCATCGACAACCTCTTTCGCCCCATTAACTAAATTAACCACGCCCTTGGGTAATCCGGTTTTTTCTAATAACTCAAACACCTTTTGCATCGTTAAGGGGACTTTTTCAGAGGGTTTAACAATACAAGTATTTCCGCAGGCGATCGCATAGGGTAAAAACCAAAAGGGAATCATTCCCGGAAAATTAAATGGTGCAATAATTGCTGTCACTCCCAGAGGTTGACGAATCATAATTTCATCAATTCCACGAGAAACATCTTCTGAGTTATACCCTTGCATTAAAATCGGAATTCCACAAGCCACTTCTACATTTTCAATGGCACGTTGTAACTCGGCTTTTGATTCGGCTAGAGTTTTGCCACATTCAATCGTAATCGTGCGGGCTAATTCATCTAAATGCTCTTCTAATAAAATTTTGAGTTTAAATAAGTATTGTACCCGTGAAGTGGGTGGGATACGCCGCCAACTCATAAATGCAGTAGCCGCAGCAACCGCAGCCTTCTCTACTTCACTCTTGGGTGATAAAGGAACTTGAGCCAGCTTTTCCGCCGTAGCCGGATTGACGACAGGAAGATGTTCGCTAGCTTGGGATAAACACCACTGGCCATTGATGTAGTTGAGTAAATGCACCACAATTTCTACTAACTATCGTTTTAAGAATGCTACTACCTTTGAGGCTAAAAAGAGGTTAATTGTGACAAACTCTTTATAGAACTCAACATATGATTCCTTATTTGATTAAGCGAAATGCTCCAACTTGATGCTCAGATTCAGGGGCAATAAAAAAGGGAAGAGGCGTTCCCGAAAAAGCACGATGATTACTGGCTCTCAACTGTTCATTCTCTGCTTCTGATTTGGAGAGATTGAAAGTCGTTTGACTGAATTCTAAATCGCAAATTGAGCGGATTAAATGGGTTGTAATATTTGGAAAACTTTTTTGGGGATTTGGTAAAGCTTTATCCGTTGTATTCCACTCCATCCCCCAGCGAATTAATCCTTTCAAACCAAACGGAGAAACAGCATTAAGATAGTCTCCAAAGGAGTCAATACGACATTTTGTTCCACTGATGTGGTCGGTTTCCCGGCACAAGCCCATGATACTTTCTGGATCTTCCCAAGTATAACTGTAGTGCAGGTAGGAGAGTTTAACTTTGTTTAAATCAAATGTGTCTCCCCACGGAAAAAGATACGCTTGGGAACCCCTAGCCGACACTTCCCACTGTGCCCAATTGGGTAGAGTTGTACCAAGAATTTGGGCAAACTTAACACTTTTACTAAATGGCAGAGTCAGAGCCGGATTAATTTCTTCTCGATCTTTAACAACCTGATACCAACCCAACTTATGACCATACCTAACATCTCTGATAAAATTATACTGATGTGAAAGCAGATCATCCTTCGTAATGGCAGCTTGCAAGGCTCCAGCAAAGGGAGAGTTTTGAAGTTTTTGCCAATGACTGAGACGAACTACATCAGTTGAAATGAAAAAGGAAGGAAGTTGGATGCTCTGAACTGGAATATAGTTAGGGATCATCCAAGTTCTTTCAGAGGCAGTTACTAATTTAGCTTGATTTTGATCAAGTCCAACGGTGTAAGTACCAGCAGGAATTTCAACGAACGTTAATCCAGTAATCTGTTCCAAATTCATAACACTTATTCGTTCCGTATTTGATATCAAGTGATACTATTTGGTTTAAGTAATATCACATTTGAAACTGGAGAATGCTCCTGTAGTAAGGCTTTTCCAATCCCAAATCTAAAATCAAAAATCGAAAATGGTATTATTTGATAATAACTTGTATTCATACATCTTAACCCTCTCTTGTTACCTCCCGATTGTCTCCTTGCTTTTAGAAGTTAGATTGGACTTCTATCAGAATTGGGATGTATAGGTTGACTTAGTTAGCACGGTGGGGATTAGCATAGAGAAAAGCACCAGATGTATCAAGATTTAGTCTAGAGGCTGAATGTGGCTGAGTGTAAGCTTTGGGAGGGAATGATGGCGGTTCAGTTGCGGCGACCTATTTTAGTTGGGGGGATTGGTTTATCCTTTGGATTATGGGTATTGGGCAGTATTCATGAATCAGTAGCTGAGTTTGGTGAGGTTGGCGTATTAGGTGCGATCGCTCTGGGTACGGGATGGTGGTTCCTTCAACAGCGAAGGTCTACTAAAATTGAGGTGTCTTCTCCGTCATTGCCCCTAGATCGAGCCGTAGTGGAAAAGGCGATCGCTCAGGCTGAACCTATTATAAGTTATCTAGAAACAGAGATAGGTTCTCAAGAACAATTGAGACAGCGAATTATTCAGTTAACGGCGGAGTTAGATCGACAACAGATTCAATTAACTGTTACAGGGGGTAAGGGTGTTGGTAAAACTAAATTACTGCAACTGCTAGAGTCCCAGTGGATACCTCAACAGGAACAACATCTTAGCTTGCACGAAACACATCCCTTATTTATCGCTAAGGATACTACAGAAGTTATCCCTAATTCAGATTTAGTATTAGTTGTAATTACTGGAGATTTAACCGATACTGAGTTTCAAACCCTACAGCAATTGAAAGCAGTAAATCAACGAACTCTCTTAGTATTTAATAAACAAGATCAATATTTACCCCCAGAACGTGCCCTTATTTGGCAACAATTGCGACAGCGAGTAGCCGGAATTTTAGGAGTAGAAGATGTAGTAGCGATCGCCGCTGCTCCTAACCCTGTGAAAGTGCGTCAGCATCAATCCGATGCTTCAATTCAAGAATGGATGGAAGAACAAACCCCCAATCTAACAGCGTTAACTCAGCGGTTAAGTCAAATTCTAACTCAAGAAAGCCAACAACTCATTTGGACAAGTATTATCAGGGAAGCCACAGCACTAAAAGCAGAAGCGAAGACAGTCTTAAATAAGGCGAGAAGCGATCGCGCTTTACCGATCATTGAACAATATCAATGGATTGCGGCAGCAACCGCTTTTGCTAACCCCGTACCCGCGCTAGATTTATTAGCAACAGCGGCAATTAGTAGTCAGTTAGTGATTGAATTGGGTGAGATTTATCAGCAAAAATTTTCCCTTCCTCAAGCTCAATCATCTGCTAAAACGTTAGGTAGTTTGATTCTAAAGCTAGGTTTAGTTGAGCTTTCTACACAAACCATTGGTAGTATCTTGAAAAGTAACGCCTTCACCTATGTTGCTGGGGGAGTTGTACAAGGAGTTAGCGCTGCGTATTTGACTCGATTAGCAGGTTTAAGTTTAATTGAGTACTTCCAAGACCAAGAAATCGACAAAAATACAGCAACGGATCAACCCTTGAATTTTGAGCGCCTTACCGAGAAACTACAAAAGGTTTTTCAGCAAAATCAACGAACCGCCTTATTACAAACCTTTGTCCAGCAAGCTTTAGGACGTTTGCGATTGATTTCCACCCAACCTGAAATCGCTAGTTCTTAGATAAGAATAAATCCCTCCCCCCCCCCTTTCCTATGGCAATCAATCTTCAGAACTGACTGCTAAAGAACTTTCGACCTCATCATGAGTAATATCGAATACAATAGTAAATTGTACTTGGGGCATAATTCGCTGTAAGGCACGTAGATAGCCCTCAGCGTCGCCGCGACGACGGAACCGAGTAACAATGGTGTGTCGCAGGTTAGGTTGCAGGCGGATAATTGTCCAGGGGCTGAGTTTTTCGTGGTAATTCATATCGCTTCTCCTGTAACACTCCTTGTATGAAGTTCCATATAGTGTTACAGTGTTCATTGCTAGTTTCGGGATAAACTATCTAGTAAAAGATTAGTTTTATTTCCTACTCTGTAATAAAAAACAGCCGTAGAGACGTTGCATTGCAACGTCTCTACACCCCTCATAATTAATGACATGAACTACTAGCCGTTAACCAAGACGTTTCAGGTTACGTGTTTCGGCCGTTGGCACATTCAATACTTCCATTTCCCACAGCGTCTTATACCAAGTTGCATTCATACGTAGTACTTTCTTTCCCCTTGTCCCCCTTGTCCCCCTTGTCCTCCAAGTCTTTCCTATCTACTATCTTTGACCGCAACTTGGTATTAACGGACGGGTGCGTATTTCTGCTTGTTGACCCCAAGATGCCCAGGCTGTATGGTCAAGAATGATAATAATTATCAAAAACAGGTTTGGGAATTTGCCATTCCTGAACAGTGTTAATGTGTGTGAGGAAATGGAAATGTCAAAAACAGGCTTAAAATCGTGGTTGATCAGCCCAGCAGTGTTAGGTGCAATGCTTTGGGTAGGCGAAGGCGCGATCGCAACGCCAGCAACTCAATCTCAAATCCCAGAACCTGTAACTATCAATACACCAGCAGTTGTTGAAACGAGTTCAGTGTCTGAACTCAAAGATCCACCCGTTACAGAGGAGGTAGATACACAAATACCATCGTTAGAGATTCAAGAAGAAACCCCATCATCAATATTCGCTCAAACACCTGATGATCTCAGTGATACTACGCTGTTAGAACAAATCAACCACTACAGTAACGAAAGCGAGATCAACTCTCTCGATCAAGTAACAAATATTTCTCAACTACGGGATGTTTCGCCTGGAGACTGGGCGTATGAAGCCTTGCGATCGCTCGTCGAACGCTATGGTTGTATCGCAGGATACCCCGATGGTACGTATCGCGGCAACCGTGCCATGACTCGTTACGAATTTGCAGCAGGTTTGAATGCGTGTTTGAATCAGATTGAACGTCTAATTGGCACGAATACGGGTGGTGTGAATGAGGGTGATTTAGCCACCCTGCGGCGGTTAATAGACGAGTTTCAGGCAGAATTGACCACTCTAGGAGCGCGAGTGGATAATCTAGAGGGGCGAGTAGGGTTTTTGGAAGATCATCAGTTTTCCACTACGACCAAACTCAACGGAACTGTAATTTTTGCCCTAGCTGGTGTGGCAACGGGGGAAAATGCTTTTGGAGATGAAATAGATAATGTAACCGTGTTTGGCGATCGCGTTCGTCTCAATTTAGATACGAGTTTCACTGGGCAAGATTTACTTAGAACTCGGCTACAAGCGCTAAATTTAGATTCATTCTCAGGTAGTTCCACCTTTACACCAGAAGGAGATTTGCGTTTTGCAGACGGAACATTTGGTACGGATAGCGGGAATGATGTAGAAATTGATGCCCTACTGTATCAGTTTCCCATCGGAGAGAAAACAACCGTTGTGATTGAAGCGAATGCTGGCGCACCGGATGACTTTGCTAATACCGTTAATCCTTATATTGATGGGGATGGAGATAGCGGTGCTATTTCTAATTTTGGGACTCGTAATCCCATTTATGGGTTAGTTGGCGGGGCTGGGATTGGGATTAGACATCAATTTAGTGATGCTTTTGAATTGAGTTTAGGGTATTTAGCGGGTGATGCAGCTAACCCAGGTGATGATGGCGGGTTATTCAATGGTCCTTATGGAGCTATAGCACAGCTTACCATTCAGCCGTTTGATCAGCTAACCTTGGGTTTAACCTACATTCATTCGTACAATAGCGACTTGACGGCAGGAAGTAATCTCGCTAATTTTCGTTCTGCGTTAACCGATAATCCGGCTTTAGTCGATTTGGCTTCGGTAATAATGCCTCCCACCATTTCTAGCAATTCCTATGGGTTGCAAGCCTCATTACAGATTAGCCCTAAATTTGTTTTAGGAGGTTGGGCGGGTTACACCACTACTCGCATTCTCTCACCGATATTCTTAGGAGAATTTGGGCGTGGAGACTTGAATATCTGGAACTGGGCAGTTACTCTGGCGTTTCCCGATTTGGGTAAGGAAGGCAGTGTCGCCGGAATTATTGTCGGCATGGAACCTAAAGTAACGAGGGTGAAGGGTGATGATTTCTTGGAAGATTTTATCGGCGAAGATCCAGATACATCCTTGCATATTGAGGCATTCTATCAATATCAGCTAACCGATAACATCGCCATCACGCCTGGGTTGATCTGGCTAACTGCACCCGATCACAACAACGACAATGAAGACATTGTGATTGGCGCCATTCGTACCACGTTTAGTTTTTAATTATCGCTATTGCGTCGCTCTCCGAGAATAAAGACTTGAAATCGCTACACACTAGTGAAGCATGGCGGAAATAACTCACCACCTAAAATCTCTCCCTTGTCCCCCTTGTCCCCCTTGTCCTCCTTGTCTCCCTTTTGCTCAGAAGTGGTGACAAACTTCTGCCGTCCTGCACTAGGCAGAACCATCTCAACCTCAACTGTGAATGGGTTGAGTTGGGAGCGATCGCCTGTTAAGTAAAGATGTTGGTACTCCTGAATCCGGGCTCCGGACTCACTTGGCAAGCGACAGGTTGCTGTAAAATCAATTTGGTTGGGTTAAGTTTCTGCCTGCTCAGGCAGACCCAAATCAGTCTGAGATTTCCATCTCTTTCAAATGCTGTATCCGGACTGATCGGAAAACAGGATAAAAGTACGACCGTAGCGGCTGTTATAAAGACAGGCGTTCTACTAAATCATCCCTTGCAGTCATACTGCTTGCTGTCTGTTTTAATGAAGAGGAGAACTCAATTGAAAAGAATTCTATCTGTTGTTTTGTTAGCGATCGCCTGGTTCGGTTTGGCGCTAGGTCGTCCAGCCCTAGCCGCTGATACCGCCGACGGTGCTAAAATTTTTGCTGCCAACTGTGCTGCTTGTCATGCGGGTGGTAACAACGTGGTGATGGCAAATAAAACCCTAAAGAAAGCTGCTTTGGAGCAGTATGGCATGAACTCCATCGAGGCAATTGTTACCCAAGTCACGAATGGCAAAAATGCCATGCCTTCTTTCCGGGGACGCTTGAGCGATGAGAAAATTCAAAACGTTGCGGCTTATGTTCTAGAACAATCTGAAAAGGGTTGGTAGTTCTGGAACTCAGGAGGTATGCAAAACAAATCCTCCTTTTGTAGGGGTATAGCAACATTAATAGTTGAGCAATAACTTAACTATTAGTGAGGTTATGCCCCTGCTTTGGCTTTAAAACGGGTTCCCCCACTCCCGACTCCCCACGAAGTTAAGCGGATGTGCATATAGCATTTTCATTTGGGATGTAAACACACTTATTCAGGAAAAGCAAAAGTACCTGTTGAAAAGG
>DNGI01000332.1:8378-13250 GCA_003486645.1 Cyanobacteria bacterium UBA11370
AATTTGAACTTTGGGATGCACCCACAGGCAACAGGCAACAGAGGAAAAAGATACAGAGTTTTTAAGTAAAACAAGAAAAGACTTTTTCTGTTTACAACTCATTTGAAAACGCTATATAAAACTGCACAATATAAACTTGGAGAGTGTAGAGCGTGGGAGCATAGCAACAAACAACAAACAACCAACAACCAACAACGAACAGAAAGTTTGAATGTGAATTCGCAGCTTAAATGCCGATGAGCTTAATTGTGAATTGCCATTTCAATTTGAACTGGGTCAAGTTGACGACCAATTAGCACGAGGCGTGTCTGGCGAGGTTCCCGGGTTTGCCAGAGGCGATCATAAAACGAGTCAAAGCGATTCCCCACGCCTTGCAGTACCATCCGCATGGGTTTGTTGGGAACATCCACAAAGCCTTTGATCCGGTAAATTTCCTCCTGTTGCACAAGCTGTTGTAACTTGCTAATCAGTACTTTGGGTTCAAAAGGGCGATCCGAGACAAATTGCACGGAGTTAATTTCCTCATCGTGGTCATGTTCCTCTTCGGTATCATGATGACTGGGGCGACTATCTAAATTATCTTCAACCGCTGCATTAAACCCTAACAAAATATCAGGATTAATTTCCCCATCCCGACAAGGAACAATCTTCACTCCTGGCGGTAACTGATCCAGCAACCAATCCTGTATTTTGGTGCAAGTTGCCTCATCCACTAAATCTGCTTTAGTTAGTAATACTAAATCCGCACAAGCTAATTGATCTTCAAAAAGTTCCTGAATCGGAGTCTCGTGTTCTAAATTAGGATCAGCTTGACGCTGGGCTTCTAACGCATTCAGATCACCGACTAACGTACCCGCTGCGATCGCTTGACAATCCACAACCGTTACCACACCATCCACCGTAGCACCATTCCGAATTTCAGGCCAACGGAAAGCTTGCACCAAGGGTTTGGGTAACGCTAATCCAGAGGTTTCAATCAGGATACAATCAATCTGCTCTCGACGTTTGAGCAGTTGTTGCATAGTCGGAAAAAATTCTTCTTGAACGGTACAGCACAAGCAACCATTTGTCAATTCAACGATAGTATTTACCGAGTCTTCTTCATCACAAACTTGGCAGGAACGCAATAATTCCGCATCAATTCCCACTTCACCAAACTCATTAACCAGAACAGCAATTCTGCGTCCCTGATTATTTTGCAATAAGTGGCGCACCAGAGTTGTTTTGCCAGCACCGAGAAAGCCTGTAATTACCGTAACGGGGATTTTGTGCATTAATGAACCTTAAATGGGGTGTGGGGTGTAGGGTGTAGGGTGTGGGGAGTAAGTTAGAAACACTATCGTAACCCCTAACCCTTAGTTCTGAAAATCCCCTAGATCGTTCTGATACCAAGTTGGCTTCAAATCACTAACTTACTCCCCCTCTCCCCCTCTCATAACCAGCTAAATTTAGATTGTTGACTACAACTGGATAGGAAACTCTCTCAGGATTGATGGCATCAATAGCTAGAGCTTGGGACAATCATGGTATAAGAGCAGTGGCATTCTATACAAGGCAACGGAATGAGAGTTCAGTCGTGGATGGCGATCGCAATTGTTACCCTGTTAGTGGGGTCAGTGGGTGGCTGGCTTACAGGTAATGATATCAGATGGTTCAATCGCCAACAGCGTCCCCAATGGCTGACGTTTGAATCGGCTATTCCCTTGATTTGGACAGTTATTTATATTTGTGCAGCTTGGTCAGCGTATATCGTTTGGGAAAGTGACCCAGGTACGACTAAAACGTGGCAGCTCATGGCATTGTATTTCTTATTGGAACTCGTGACTACGGCTTACACGCCTGTCATGTGCAAACTCCAAAGTCTTAAGGTTGGTACAATTATTGGGGGTACAGGTGCTGTTTTGAGCCTTATTCTGGCACTCCTAGTTTTACCCATCTCCATTTGGGCATTCCTGTTATTACTTCCCTACGTAATTTGGAGTCCGATTGGCACTTATACGACGTGGGAGATGATCCAACTCAATCCAGAATCAGCCTAGATAATAGTTAATAGGGAACAGGGAATGAAGATTATCTAGCACGAGTTTTCCCCCCACACCCCACACCCCACACCTCACACCCCACTCCCTTAAAAACGGAAGTTGGGCAGTGTTGTTGTGGTGTGGTGTAATGGAATCTTAGGAGCAACCACTTTGAAAACCTTTCATGCAAACCAAAGCTTTTAGTGAGCTTTTCCCGCTGTTTAATACGGCTAACCCAGAAACATTAGAATGGCTGCTGTCGGTTGGAGTAGAACATGAGTATCCGGCAGCTAGAGCTGTTTTAATGGAGGATGCCTGGGGAAACGCAGTTTATTTTGTTATCTCCGGCTGGGTTAAAGTTCGACGGCTTTACGGGGATAATGCTGTTACTCTGGCAATCCTAGGTAGGGGTGATTTTTTTGGTGAAATGGCAATTCTTGATGAATCCCCTCGCTCCACTGATGTGATTGCGCTTTCCCAAGTAAAATTACTTAGTGTTTCGGCTCAACGTTTCATTCAAACCCTGTTTAAAGATCCCCAGTTGCATCACCGGATGTTGCAATTAATGGTACGACGGCTACGTCTTACCAATCTCCGTTTTCAACGTCGCCATCAGCCGCCCGCTGTTAAGTTAGCGAATACTCTAGTTAACTTAGCAGAAAGTTACGGGAAATCAACGGAAAAAGGGACAGAAATTCTGAACATTCCCTATAAAGACTTAGCAGATATGACCGACATTAGCGTTGAGGATACCGCTAAAATTATGGAAAAGCTTGAAAGTAAGGGTTGGACGAAAGTTGATTCAGAAGAGCAAACTCTTTGTCTGATCAATCTCAAACAACTTACTCATCTAGCCGGAGTTATTTAAGAATTGGTTTGTTGTTGTTTGTTGTTGGTTGTTAGTTATCCGTTGTCTATTGGACGATTAAGAACAAACAAAAAACCAACAACCGTTCGGACGTTCGGCAAAACCTCATTCGAGCCGCTGGCGCTCACGGCGAAGCCAATAACCAACCACCAACAACAAACAACCAACAACGAATAACAAATGACTGAAGCAATAATTGTTCGCCCTAGTGACGTACCCAGAACCACACCAACGATTCACTATCAAGTAGCGATGCCTAATCCTCAATTACACTTATTTGAGGTAATGCTACATGTACAGAATTGGTCTAAATCGGTGTTAGATTTAAAACTGCCTGTTTGGACTCCCGGCTCTTATTTAGTACGGGAATATTCCAAACAAGTGCAGGATTTTCGAGTTGAAGAAGGGAACGAACAACAGTCTTTAGCCTGGTGTAAAATTCGTAAAAATCACTGGCAGATTAATACAGAAAACACTTCAAAAATTACTGTTCATTACCGCGTATTCGCCAATGAATTATCGGTGCGAACCAATCACTTAGATGCGACTCACGGCTATTTTAATGGTGCTGCCTTATTCTTTTTTATACCCGGATTTGAACAAGAACCTATTCAAGTAACGATTGTACCCCCTAAATCGGATTGGCAGGTGACAACAACGTTGCCCCGAATTCCAGAAACAACGAATACGTTTGAGGCAGAAGATTTTGATACGTTAGTGGATAGTCCGTTTGAAATGGGTTGCCATCAGTTGTATGACTTTGAAGTATTAGGAAAACCCCATCAATTAGCCATTTGGGGAGAGGGAAATGCTGTTCCAGAACGGATTATTGAAGATACGAAGAAAATTATTGAGGTGGAAGCCGAATTGTATGGGGGTTTGCCTTATGATCGGTATTTATTTTTACTCCATCTATCCTCTAGTGGTTTTGGTGGGTTAGAACATAAAAATTCCTGTTCGTTGAATTATCCTCGCTTTGGGTTTCGCGCTAAGGATAAATACAATCGCTTCATGCAATTAGTCGCACACGAATTCTTTCACTTGTGGAATGTGAAGCGGATTCGCCCTAAAGCCCTGGAAAAATTTAACTACAATCAGGAAAACTATACGACTTCTCTCTGGTTTTGTGAAGGGACAACGAGTTACTACGATTTAGTCATACCCCTGAGAGCCAAAATTTACGAAAAAAAGGCATTTTTAGAGAATTTGAGTAAGGAGATTACACGCTTACAAACAATACCGGGACGTTTAGTTCAGCCGCTTTCAGAGTCGAGTTTTGATGCGTGGATTAAGCTGTATCGCCGAGATTCCAATAGCGATAATTCCCAAATTTCTTACTATTTGAAAGGGGAATTGGTATCATTGTTACTGGATCTGTTGATTCGGGCACGTCACCAAAATAAGCGATCGCTTGATGATGTGATGCGGTTGATGTGGCAACAGTTTGGTACAGAGGAAATTGGCTTTACTCCTGAACAATTACAAGAGGTAATTACGTCAGTAGCCGATACCGATCTAAGTGATTTCTTTCACCGTTACCTTGATAGCACAGATGAATTGCCGTTTAATGAGTATCTCGAACCGTTTGGCTTAAAATTAATTGGTGTTGAAGAGGAAGAACGGCTGCCTTATTTGGGTATGACGGTAAAGACGGAGAATGGGCAAGAATTCATTAAGTTTGTTGAAGCGAATTCTCCGGCTGGAATGGCGGGTGTGGATGCTGGCGATCAGTTACTGGCAATGGATGGTTGGCGAGTGAGTGGGGAACAATTGAGCGATCGCCTGAAAGAATATCACCCTGGTGATACGATTCAATTAACTATTTTTCACCACGATGAATTGCTAACGTTATCCGTCACACTGGGAACACCCCAACCCACTCGCTACCAAGTTGTACAAGTGGAGAATCCTACTGATATCCAAAAACAAAATTTAGCTGGGTGGCTTAGTTAATACCAAGTTGCGGTCAAAGATAGTAGATAG
>DNGI01000079.1 GCA_003486645.1 Cyanobacteria bacterium UBA11370
TAAAATTTGTATAACAACCAACAACCAACAACCAACAACCAACAACCAACAACCAACAACCAACAACCAACAACCAACAACTAACAACCAACAACCAACAACCAACAACCAACTAACGAGTATAACGATGCTTTACGCCAAGAGGGAAATACTCCGGATCACCTGTTGATTTTAGGGTGACTTGGGGTAACTGATACTCGACAGGAACGTAGTTAGCAAACTCACTATTGAGACGCAAAAGTTGGGAGAGAATTGAAGAGGCGATCGCCTGCCGTTTTCCCTCCGTTTCTTCTTCTCCGGGTGCTAACTCTACCACTACCGATAAGAACCGATTTTTATCTGTATCTTCCTTAACCTGTAAGACAAACTTCCCTGTCACCCAATCTTGAATTGACGATTGTTCTAACCCTACTGTTACATTTTCGGGGTAAATATTGGCACCAAAGTAAGAAACCGTGAAATGCGATCGCCCAAATACATACACAAAGGGTAACGAATGAATTCCTCTACTTCCCTTTCGCTGTAATTCTGTTACGGGATCAAATCCCCAGTCGGCTAAAAATTGCAGCATTTCATCATAATAAATTAATCCGCCCTGATCAGAAATATGATAGCGTACTAGAGGAATACCGTTGTTTCCGGAAAACACTAATGTACCCTCATAGGTTTCAAAAAAACGGCTTAATGGGTCATACTGAACTAAAGTAGGCAGACGGGATTCTCCAAATAAAGAACGCGCTGCATCAGGATTTTGTGATAGAAAGCGACGGATGCAGATCGAAAGTGGCGTTTCATTTCCCAAAACCCCGGCATCGGCTGTGCCATAAAGTGAGGCAGAATCATAACAAGAATTAGTTGCACCCACTCGTTCTCTTACTAAACTGCGCCATTCTTCACTGAATACTTCCCCAGCAAAAACCATTTTAATCCGATATTGATTCCATTTCACTCCCTGAGCAATGCCTGTGTCAATAATAGTTTTGATAAAAGGCGGGTATCCTAACAGAACGACCTGATCAAATAATGAACCCAACTCTTTCACTACACGAAATATTTCGGCGGAGTTATTTCCAGGAGTAATAACGGTGATTGGATAACCTTTACTAGCAAGATAACGGCAGCAATTAGCTGTATAAATACCCCCAACCCAAGTTCCCAAGGTAAAACAAATTACTGCTAAAGTCCGCCTAGTATCGGCATGAAAACTATCATAAAATATCTGCTCAAAACGGGTAGTAATTTGGAGTTCATCAGTTAGAAAGCGAGGCCAAAATGTGGGTTGACCCGTTGAACCCGAAGAAACAGCTATAATATCACAACTTTCTAATTGTCCATTACGGCATAAGTTAGCTAGAGGGTAACGTCGCAAGTAATTTTCTTTAGTGAGTAGGGGGAGATTTTGGAAATCTTCAAAGGTTTCAATTGAAGTTGGATCAATTCCGTATTCTTTTAAGAATGCTTGATAGGCGGGAACTGTTTTCGTGACTGACTGAAACAAGGCTAAGGCGGTTGCTTCTGGAGAGAAATGGCGGTGCTGTTCTAGTCGCACAGCTAAGGGTGTGTTTAAGAAGTCGTGAAAGGCGGTAATTACTCGTTGACGTTGTGGTTCTTGCATCCTGTTTAGAGTCTATGGGAGAATTTTAGGAGAGGGCAAATTTTATCCCTCTAAAAGGAAGTAAGCTCAATTTTTAAGAGTTAAATTTTGTTGTTGTTGAGCGATCGCATTCAAAAACCGTTCCTTATCTCCTACCTCTTTGAGCATACCTGCAATCTGAACCGCTTGGGTTAATGCGGCTTCTGCTTGCTGTTTTTTGCCAACTTCGTGATAGAGTTGAGCCATCTGACGGAAAGCTGTTATTTTAAACCGATCATCGGGTAAATTTGGAATAACTTGCAAGGCTAATTCATCTTGTTCTGCTTTCACGGCTGCTGTTATAATTGCCAACATTTGGTCAGCAGGATAGCTTTGAAATTCAATGGTTTGAGCAATTTGTAGTGCTTGAGATAAGACATTAGCAGCTTCTTGATTTTTTCCAGCAGCGGCGTAAGCAATCGCAATATCTCCTAGTGCTGTGGTGCGATCGCGTTTGTCTAAAAAGTCATTTTTGGTAATCGGTAATGCTTGAGATAATATGGGTAAAGCTACTTCAGGTTGGTTAGCTTGAGCATAGGCAAGAGCAACTTTAGCTAAGGTTTGAGCTGTCTGATCATCCTCCCACATGATTTGAGCGATCGGTAAGGCTTTTGTAGGTTCTCCACTGGCAAGATAGACTTGAGGAATATCCTTTAAAGCCCTACTTCTAGCATCTCTATTCCTGATAGTTTGAGCGATGGGTATAGCTTGGGTTAATTGTCCCATTTTTACATAGGCTTGCACCAAGTTAGCTAAGGTCATATCTCTGATATCTGGGATTTCAATTCGATTTGTTAGTGTGAGTGCTTCATTTTGTTTTCCTGCAAAAGCATAGGCGATCGCTATCTCACTAAAAGCTTGAGCGCGTTTAAAATTAATCATTGATCCACTATTGGGATCGCGTTGCATTTTTTCGGCTTTGGGTAAGAGTTGAGATAGGATTTCTACAGCTTTATTCGAGTCACCCATTTGACCATACGCTGCTGCAATTTTTGCTTCAGTGAAGAGTTGATCGTCAGCATTTCCTATGTTCTGCGTCACTTGTAACGCTTGGGATAGAATTTCAGCAGCTAGATTGGGTACAGTGGATTCTGAAGAGTTAACAACTGTTATTAAGAGTTGAATAGTATGTGAATTGTCTCCTAACGTGGGAGTCATTTGTAAAGCTTGAGATAAGGCTTGCTCAACACTTTCCTTAAATCCCAGTTCTACTGATTTCTGGACAATTTGATTTAAAGTTTCTAACTTTTGTATGGCTGGACTACTCCAATTACTAGAATATTTTGCTGAAACGTCCTCCTCTGTTTGCGCTTGTATCAAAGCCAGTTTCATCACGTCCATTGCCATTTGTTTTTGATTCATTGCGGCATAATCACTGGCAATATCTTTAAAAAGTCTGGCATTTGAAGCATAAATATAAGTTCCTGTCCGTTCAGCGTAAATCAGGACTTTTTCTGTCTGTTTGGCTACTTCAATCGCTTGATTTAAAATGTCAGCAGCTTGAGCTTTTTGTCCAACTTTAATATATTCTTTTGCAATTGATCTTAGAGCATAAACCCGATCATCACCCTCTGATAAACTATTTGCGGCTTCTAAGGCTAAATCATAGTCAGCAATTTGAGCCGCTTTAAGGGTAATATCTCCCAGCAGTTCAACTTTGGGGTCTCCATATTCTGGAATTGGCATTAAAATTCCGTTGGGAATTGGTTTTACTATTTCTAGTGCTTTTGCATAATTTCCCATGTTAAAATAAGCTTTGGCGATCGCGCGTCTAGCATCTGCTTTAAGGTAATCATCTTGCAAACTATTGAGCAATTCTATCCCGCGCTGATATTGCCCAATTTCTGTATAACCCCCTGCATAGTTGGGAATGGAAAATGAGCCATATCCATCCTCATTGGCTTTATCGATTTCAAAGGCTTGGGTTAATACCTGATTGGCTTTAACTAAATTTCCTGTTTTGGCATATTTTTTCGCTAGTTCTCGCAGAGTCTGAATTTTTACGCTAGGATTAGTTATTGTTTGAGTAAATTGCCACGCTTGATCCAGTTGTCCGGCTTGGAGATAGCCTTGAGCCATTAACCCTTGAGCTTCTGATTTAGAATTACTATCTTTAATTGTATTAGTAATGGCTTGTGCTTGTTCAAATTGTCTAATTTGGGCATAATCTCCAGCAATCCAGGTGAGTAAATTATCCTTGGTGTAACCTACATATTTGGATGTCTGGTTGGCAGGGATTTGTTGGGTTATCTCCAAGGCTTGCTCTAACACTAAACGAGCTTGATCTGTCTGACCTGCTATATTATATTTAGAGACAATTTCTCGTAACGAGCGAACTTGTTCAAATTTATCGGTGATGGTGTTAATAATTGTGATGGCTTGAGACGCTTGTCCAATATCGAAATATCTGTAGGCGATCGCTTGTTGCGCTTGGGTTTTCCACAAATCATGTTTAATGGTATTAATGACTTGCAAAGCTTGCTCAAATTGTCCTATTTCGGCATAGTTACGGGCAATTTGATAAAGAACTTCACCCCTGAGATCAGACTCCGGTAAACCTTGAGTTACTTCGACAAGGTTCGGAGTCAGTTGGAGAACTTGAGTTAAAATTTCTGCCGCTTTAATTTTCTCACCTCTGGCTGTATATTGACTGGCTTGTAACAGCAAATCTTGAGCTTTTTCATAATCATTTGATGGAGTTTGGGCAACTAGAGGTTCAACCGCAGCAACTAACAATTGATTGAACAGCATGGCTGGGGGAATTCCCAAAGAACTTATCATTACAAACAGGACTAGTTTTTTCATAATCACTCACCCTAATCAAGTTTAACTTCTAGGTAATGACGAGGTACGGGGAATAGAGTTTCTGATACTATCAGGACTTATGCACAAACGCCATATATGCCATATATAGTGAGGGCGCATCGATATGGGTTCCTACTATTAGCCATTAGCCATTAGCAAGAATCTGCCTTCTCTGTGTATCAGAAATTTCGTGAATGGGTATCACTCAGAGTTTCAATGACTCCTGTGCAACATGACTCCCTCGGATTGAACCAAAGACAAATGACTCTATTACAGATAGAGTAATGGTTTCAGACTCCGAAATTTCCCTGCACAGGGGGGAGCTTTTGCTTAAAGTTTAAGATAATATTAAGACTAAACCTTTTTTCACTCAACCATGCGTCTTATTCACATTCACCTGTTTACGATCTTGCAAGACTACCTATTGCTAGTCTTTCACACGGATTCGCAATGCTGGCAATTTCGGGTAACAAACTCAACTGGAGAAATCTTTGGGATGGCACTCCCTTATGATTCTGCTGAGGCGGCTGAGAGAGTGGGACGAAATTGGATTGATTCTAAAAGGTAGGACATACGATTTTGGATGCAAGGATTTTGGATGAGGTTCAAAACTGAGGAAAGAAAGCTAGAGATAAAGCCTTTTTTACTACTGACTTCTAAAGTCTGAATTCTGAATTCTGCTGTATATCGCTTCGCGGTTAAATGTTTTTAACCCAATCTTCACCTGCTCCTTTTTATTGATATGCTCAAGGTTGATAGACGGGTAATGTAACTGTGACTGTTGTACCGTGATTAAGAGTACTGTCTAACTGAATATGACCATGGTGATTCTCTACAATAGCTTTAGCGATCGCTAATCCCAACCCAGAACCTGCGGCGCTATCATGAGTTCTGGCTGGATCGACTCGATAGAAGCGATCAAAAATATGCGGTAATGCGGCTTCAGAAATGCCGATCCCATTGTCTCGCACTTGTACCTGAAGCAGGGGTTGTTTAGATCGCAGTCCTTTACTCGAACTTTCTAATTGTTGTAATTCTATCTGCACTAATGCTTCACCTGAGTTGTGCGGAGAAGATGCAGTATATTGTAGTGCATTACTAACCAGATTCGTAAATAAACGAGCCAATTGGTTCCAGTCTCCCTGAAGTTTAAAGGTATCTTCATCTAATTTTAGATTGGGGATTTGGGATTTAGGATTTTGGGTTAGGGTTGGACTAATGGATAGGTGAGATTCGGAATTTCGATGGGTAGAGAACTCGTTTAACTGAATCGTATCTAACTCGGTATTAGACTGCAATCGTAAATCAGTAATTGAAAAGTCTTTATTAGAATTAGGTGTCTCAATTAGATGTAGGGATAGAGAAATACCCTTCTGTTCTGCTATTAATTGTTGCTCTTCAATCACTTCTATGAGCAACGCATCAAGGTGTACAGTTTGCCATTTTTGTTGTACTATACCACTATCGGCGCGAGCTAGAAAGAGTAAGTCATTAACCAATCGTCCGAGTCGTTGAGTTAATCGTTCGATAACCTTAAGTTGCTGGCGTTGGAGTTGAGAGTCGAGATCGGGATCAGCTAGTGCTACTTGTACATTGGTTTGAATCGTGGCAATTGGGTTTCTCAATTCGTGAGAAGCATCAGCCGTAAACTGTTTGAGACGTTGGTAAGATTCGCGTACTGGTTTCATGGCAAGTTCAGACAATAACCAACCAATCCCAGCGGTAGAAAGAATCATCACGGTTGTACCTAGTGTTAGATCAACCATGAGTTGCTGAATGGGTTTCGTGACTTCAAACCAGGGATGACTTACGCGCAAATATCCCAAAACATAACGTCCAATTTCTACCCGTTTAGTGAATTGGCGCAGCAAGTGATCCGCGGAAAGATGAATAGTTTCGCCTGTATATTTAGGATGTAAGGGAATAGTCAGCGGTTCAGATAACGTTGTCCACAACAATTCACCTGTTGGACTAAACCATTCTAAATCAATATGATCATCTTCTACCGCTTCCGCATTATCTCGAAAACTCGCTTCAACATTAATTCGATAGGGGATAGTCGATCCATCAATTGATTGAATGATCAGCGATCGCTCTACTACTTCCACTACGTGTTTAAGCGTATCATCAACCCGTTCAATTAGGGTACTGCGAACGTATGAATAAACGCCAGTGGCAAATACTAAAAGTAATACCGCTGTTACAGTAGTGTACCAAAGAGCAAGACGGCGACGGGTGGCTTGAAACATATTCAATAATGAATTATGAATTAATAAGTACAGAGGCATAATTAAAGTTAAAACTCCCAGAGGTTCAGGAGTCAGTTTTCTTCAAGAAACCCGACTTCTGGGTGTGAGGTTTATTTACGCCGACCTACTTACTATTACCTACTGTGTATCCAAAGTTACAACTTAACTTAACATTAATCCCATTCTTAAGACAGAAGCCCCAGGTCAGTACACACTGATACCTTAATCATAGGCCGCAAGTTCTAAAAGATACCTGGGAGTTCCAACAGAGTGGTAAGACTAGTAACGGTGTTGAGGAGTTTTTATATTATTGGTATCCACTTACTGTATGGCTATCTCCCAGGTTACCTACTTCCTTTAACCTGTATTCTGGGTAGACATGAATCAAAGAGTCGCTGCTGTTCGAGAATCTCTTTCTGCTGAAAGCGATCGCAAAGTTCTCTGTTTCTATACGAATACCACCAATCAACTTCAAAACCTCCGGCTGATAAAAATGCCGAATACAAGTTGGCAACGTGTCGTTTTTCCAGGTGAACGTCTGATGTTTGAAGCAATTACAGAATCTAACTTAGAAGTTTACCTGAATGACACTGTTACTGCTGTTATTCCTTGCTCTAAATTGCAGGTTAAGTAAGCTTAGGTTTCATCTCATGCCATTTGGGTTTAAATTTGACACATTTGAATTCTTGAAGACCTCTACTAGTAAGGCTTTGAAAATCCCAAATCCAAACTAGTATCACTCTCCCTCTTTGACAATTGTCCCCTGAACCCTCCGTTCAAACTCTTTTCATTACTGTCCTTAACGATTGATAACAACGATAAAAAAATGGAGCAAAAAATAATTAATTTAACCCTATTACTGGTGATTCAAGAAATTGCAGAAATCTTGACGGACTATCCGGAAAATCCTTATCAATTTGTTTTCTCCCCTCAAAGAGGACTGCAAAAGCTGATTAACCACGTTCTGAATCAAATTCCCAATCACTACTATACAATTCTTGATGAAAAGGAAGAATTACCCACCGATCTTAGCAGTTTATACGCCTCGTTGGAAGAGCGGATGCAGCTAGAAGCCATAATTCGTAAGAGCATTTTTGAACTGCTTCAAGAGTATCTAGAGGAAATTAATGGTTACGTTTTTGAAGAAGCGGATAGTCTTTGGCTTTTATAGCGGTTTTCATGTTCATGAGGTACAAATTCCTAGGTTTTGGGGAGTGGGGAGTGGGGAGTGGGGAGTGGGGAATAAAATTAAGTGTACCTCACCTATTTGAGAAATGGGATAATCCTTGCTCTTGAAAGCGATCGCTTGATCCAGAACTTTTTTGTTTTAGTACAGCAACTTACCAAACTTCAGTCAAATCTAAAATAAATCCTGGTAGCACATCTTCTCCGGATAAAGAGGTAGGATTATTGATTATTTCGACTTCTTTACCTGGTCGGTATATTTCAACTTTCCGATTCTTCCGATCAATTAGCCATCCCAAATTAGCACCATTTGCGAGATATTCCCGCATTTTTTCCCGCAAGGGTTCCATACTGTCAGACTTGGAACGCAATTCCACCACAAAATCTGGACAAAGGGGAGCAAACCCTTCTTTTTGTTTAGGTGTCAGCGCTTCCCATCGTTCTAATTTAACCCAAGAAGCATCTGGAGAACGATCCGCACCATTGGGGAGTTGAAAACCACTAGAAGAGTCAAATACTACCCCTAACTTGGTTTGACGATTCCACAACCAAAGTTGTCCCGAAATATCTACGTTACGATTGCCTGTCTCGCTACCAGTGGGAGGCATAACAATTAATTCTCCTGTAGCGGTTCTTTCTAGTCTTAAGTCACGGTTAACGACAGCAATTTGCTCAAACTGTTCATGAGTGACTTTGAAGGCTTGGGGAATAGCAATCGTGGGGTTGTGCATACTATAATTAGCAACTAGCCATTAGCCATTAGCCATTAGCCATTAGCCATTAGCCATTAGCCATTAGCCATTAGCTATTCTAGACAACAGTTGCTTTTCCAACTTGAGTTAAGAATTGGAAGGCTTTAATAATATACCCCGCACAAGCTATTGGTGAAGTTCCATAAAATGCTCGCCAAGCTGCGGCTTTATACTCATCATAGCGATCTGCTCGTTCTGGATATCGTTCCAACCAAGCCAAACGTACAGCATGACCAATTAAAACATCTAACACAATATATTCTTCAATTTCTAAATCTGGATTTTCTTCAACAATTGCCGCTAGTTCCATCAGCGCTTCAATATTAACTTGTCGATATTCTGGCGCTTGCATTTTATTGAGCAAATGCTCAACTTGCAAGGCAAAATTCTTTTCCCCCGGTGTCATTTCAGAAATAATTAACTCACTATCCAATCGATTGCGACGTTCTAATTTATCTCCAATCACCAATCCTTTACAGTGTTTTAAGACTAGCCAAACTTTGGGGTAAAAGTCTTTAGGAACTCGTCCCGCACTCCCATCAAGTTGTCGTTTTCTAACCCAATTTCCAGGAGGAATTATCCCTTTTCCCTCTTCTTTCACCTCTGGCAAAACAACCCAATTAATCACCTGTTCAGGCTGTTTAACGTGCAATGATTCTAGTTGTTGTAATTTTTGATTAACGCCTTCATACCCAGCTAAACAGGAACGCAACCGCATCTTCACTTCAAATGGACTTGATCGCATCAGTTGTTCGTAAGCTTCATCCTGAGTCACGCCTAATTCCGCTGCGAGTTCGCTGGTTAATAATAAAATGAGATATCCCACTCGTAAGGTTAGCAGCCCATCTAATAAACGAGGTTCTGATTTGATTAAAATGCTAAGATAAATTAGAATTTCTTGGGTCAGTACGCGATCGCGGATATCCTCTCGACAAAATTCATCGATTTTTGCCCTAATTTCGACATGGGACATCGGGGTTTTAATTAACGATGCTTCACTGTACGCCTTCCCCACTGTAATTTGTTTACCCCGCACCAAAATATCAGTTACTGCATCCGACAAACTAATATCTACTTTATTCAGTAAACCCGCCGCTTGACGTACAACTGTCCAGTAGGGAGATGCTCCTTCAGTCCCTGCTCTAATATAAACTTCATTGAGCAAATCTTCTACCGTAACCTTGACTTGTGATCCACCAAAACCCGTATTAAAATCTAACCCACGCAGACGTTTTAGAGTGCGTAATAATTCAATTTGTTCATAAATATTCTGCGAGTGACGCAAACTCTCCAGTAATAAGCTTAAGTTCGTTTCACACTCTAATCGAAACTCTTGAGTATAGCTTAAGGAACCATTTTTATCGGGATTGCTGATTAAATAATAGGGACGTGGGGTTGCATCTTTAACGGGTGACTGGGTAAATTCAAAATCATCCAAAAAGCCAATCCGTTCCGTTCCTGCTGTCAAGATTAACTGATTCAAACGCCCCAGTTTTACCCGCACACTATTACAAAATCCATCTTGCAGTTCTCGAATCAACTCCAGGATTGGTGAATCAATACTCCCTGAATCTCTATTTTTTCCCACTCCCCACTCCCCAC
>DNGI01000205.1:0-239 GCA_003486645.1 Cyanobacteria bacterium UBA11370
CAAGAGCTAAGAGAGCAAATCGCCGTATTACAGCGTCAAATTAACATGATGTCAGAGTATTTAGGTGCAGTTTGTGATGAAGTTTTGCAGCTTCAAGCTAGAGTGCAGGAACTGGAACAGCAACTAGCTGCTATGTCACATACTACAGATAACGGCAGCAATGGCAGTACTTCAAACTAAATCAGTACCATGCCCCTCCCCCTATCTTGGCTTGACGCTTGTTACCCACCATCTACTGT
>DNGI01000205.1:470-950 GCA_003486645.1 Cyanobacteria bacterium UBA11370
AATAAATCGTTAAATTCCCTCATGTAGAGATGTAAGCGCCGGAAATAGCAATGTGACAGGAGACACAGTGCGATCGCTTCCCTAAAGAATGGAACAAATATGAAGAACAAATTGAGCATAAAGATTTTCAAAGAGGGCAATCAGGTTCTGAAATTTTAATCATGTTAAACATAGACAATAAAGACCAGCAGCATCCTCAAGAAAAGATTGATAACGAAATCGCTGAACGTCTGTTACAGCAAGCAGCGAATGATTACAATTTAGCAGAACTAGCTCGATTGCGGATTCGTTATACTGGCTTTCCGGGTGCTAGAGAAATCCAACAAAATCTAGATGCAGTTCTCCAACATTGGCGACTCACTGAAGAACAGCTATTTGAATTAACGCGTCAGATTCATGCTAGGGGTCAAGTTTATAAAAAGGATAATAGCTCAGAACGGCAAGATGATTGGAATTAGTTAGTTGTTAGTTTTTGGTTGT
>DNGI01000205.1:1161-2663 GCA_003486645.1 Cyanobacteria bacterium UBA11370
TTGGTTGTTGGTTGTCCGTTGTTTTCCAATTGATCACTTACAAAAGGTAAACAACTAGCAACAAACAACTAATCACTCGATTTCTTCTTAGGAATTGGGGGCAAAAGATTGAATAACTGCTTCTGTTGATTCATTTGCTCGTTAGTTTCTGCTGGCTTAGAGTTAGTTGGGGAGGGTTGATTCAGCGAGGAAGTTTCACCAAGGATAGTGGCTGTAGTTGTAATATCAGTACTCATCGATTCGACGGCATGAGCGACCTGAATTTGCTCTTCTAGTTGTTCGGTAGAAGATACTAATTTATTCAATCCTTGAATTAATTCTTTGAGATTGTCGCGGAAGGCAGGATCACCCGTTAAATCATCAAGATCGGACGTAATCTTTTGAGCATTTTCAAATGTCACCCTTGCTGAGTCTAATAATTGTTGTAATACCAACGCATTGGTGGGACTATTAAGACCACTGGAAATATCGCGCAAGTTTGCCGATGCTTCGGCGGCATTGGTTGAGAGAATGGCTAAATTAGCTGAAAATGTTTCTAAGTTGCCTAGGAGTGTTGTGACATTAACTCCTTCAACTCGTGAATTAAGAGAACCAATGGTAGAGTTAACCCGCTCTAATGTTGGACTCACGCTTCTTAATACTAGCCGCAGTTCATCACTTGTTTGACTTACACTCGTTAAAGTGCCAACTAAAGTTGCTCGATTGGTTACTACCAGTTCATTCGCAGAGGCAATAAGTTGATTGAGTTCTCTAGCCGTTAAGCTATATTGATCGGCCGTATTTCCAATACGATTTGCAGTCTGATTGGCAACAGCAGTGAGAGAATTAGATGTTTTAGAAAACGTTCCTACTTCTTGTCGAACGGAGCGAGTTAACAGGGACAATTCCCCAGTCAGTTGGGCTACTCCACTAGCGGCAAGAGAGGCATTTTTAGCCAGGGAATTAATATTATCAAAAAAGGCTGGATCGGTGTAGATTGTAGTTAGGCGATCCGTATTGCGGAGGAGTTCAATAAAGCTAACTCCAATTTGACCATTGAGGCGATCGCGATTACAAATTACGACTTCCGAATTACATTTACGATTTAAAGGATCGATGGACTGTGCGCCGGAGGTTAACTCTCGCTTGGGGGTTATATCAACCGACGTTTCACCAATTAAACCCGATTGGTTGGCTTCAATCACAGCATTGCGAGGAATTACTAAATCAGCCGAGGCAATTTCAATTGTGACATCAACTCCGTTTGTTGTTGCATTAATTTTGGTAATTTTGCCAACATCAACACCCCGATAGCGAACTGTTGCGCCTTCTTTCATACCAGCAACATTCGGAAAACCAACAGTAAATTCATAACTACGGTTGCCAACCCTCAACCCCCGTATCCACAGAACCAACCCTACAAATACAGCCAATCCTACTAAAATTAATAGCCCAACGGAACCTTCTCGAATAGTTCGCGATCGCATTATTTTTCCTCACTTATTAGTTGTTTGTTGTTTGTT
>DNGI01000205.1:2902-4858 GCA_003486645.1 Cyanobacteria bacterium UBA11370
TGTTGTTTGTTGCTTGTTGTTTGCTGTTTGTTATTCTTTTTCCCTAACCACCAACCAATAACCAACAACCAATAACCAACAACCAACTCTAACCAATAGCCTGAATCGGTCCGTTGATACTTGCACTAAAAAATTGTCGAACTAAAGGATTCTCAGTCGTATCAATTTCACTAACGTGACCTTGCCACTGTACCTTGCCCTTGTAGAGAAAGACAACCCGGTCAGTGGTACGGCGAATGGTGCTATCCTGGTGTGTCACCATGACGTAGGTGCTGCACCCCCCTTGGAGACATTGGAGTTGGCGGACTAAATCTTCAATCACCGTCGAGGCGATGGGGTCAAGTCCAGCGGTTGGTTCGTCGTAGAGTAAGACTTCTGGGTTATCCTTGGGATTATCGGGGTTAGCCATAATTGCACGGGCAAAACTCACACGTTTACGCATTCCACCGGATAATTGGGCAGGGTAGCGATCGCCAATTCCTCCTAACCCTACCATCTCCAGCTTTTGCTCCACTAATTCTCGAATGCGCTGGTGAGATAATTTTGAATGTTGGTAAAGGAAAAATCCCACATTTTCTGCTACTGTCAATGAGTCAAATAACGCCGCTTGCTGGAATACCATACCGATACCAATTGGGTCTTCAGCATCTTCAATTAAACCCTCTCGTCGTTGTCCCTGGACGTAAATTTCACCGGCATCGGCTGGGAGTAAACCTGCAATAATTCGTAGAATCGTAGATTTCCCAGTACCCGAAGGGCCAATAATTCCTAACGCTTCACCGCGATGAATGGTTAGATCAACATTATCTAGGATAATGTTACCACCAAATGACTTGGAGACTCCCTTCAGTTCAATTAGTGGTTCACTCATAGGGGACGAGGTAATTAAAATAATTTGTCAATAGGCTCTGAGATCAGGGGATTCTTAGATCTAGCCTACCTCTCAACTTGTAAATATTACCAAAATCGTGTAGCAGCAACTATTCAAATTCAGGAGGCCATAAGTCTGAAACTGGAAGTTCCCAACCCGGAAAAAGTTCTGGAATCGTAAGAATATCCTGATTCGTTAGTACTGTTGGCTGACCTGTTGGACGATAGAGAGTTACGGTTTCTTTCTCGGGGTCAATGAGTATGCCCACTTCTGTTCCTAGTTTTAAAAATAATTTTATTTTTTCTTCAATTGGTTTAATTCTATCGGTCTTTGATTTAATTTCTACCATTAAATCCGGAACCATTTTCACAAAAGCACTAGGGCTGTGCTTCAGTCTTTCTGCACTCACAAAGGAGACATCTGGAGCGCGTAAATCGCTACTTTCATTGGGTAAAATAAATCCAGCACTAGAACCTGTTACCCGCCCTAACTTTCGGGGGATGACATAGCTAGCTAGAAACGTGATTAGCCTAGCTCCAATTTCTTCCGAAACGTAATCTGATGGCCCCATAACAATAACATTTCCATCCACCAATTCCAATTGGTAGTCTAAATGCTCTTCTTGTAATTTGGTTTGCAGCCTCTCCAAGTCTTTAACGGTTAAATTCATAAAGACTAATCTCCTGTACTATTATCAGCTATGTTTTCCTAGACAAACACCATGCACTTGTCGCGCCCAATAATAATGATGAAAATCTTTCTCCCCCACACCCCATTATTTGCCAGATCGCCCTAACGCACACTATTAGC
The DNA here is from genome assembly GCA_003486645.1 of Cyanobacteria bacterium UBA11370. Classification (GTDB taxonomy): domain Bacteria; phylum Cyanobacteriota; class Cyanobacteriia; order Cyanobacteriales; family Coleofasciculaceae; genus UBA11370. The sequence continues at coordinate 4,584 of DNGI01000205.1, forward strand.
AGCAACGACGGAATTGTCCGTTGATTCTGTTTCTAATCCAAATACTCGACTAAACGCTTTTTCTACCTTATACCCTGAATCTATCGACTCCAGAGGGTCTTTCCGCAAACGGTGACGCAAGCATAAGGTAATAACACGGCGAATATCATCAACCGTAACTTCACTCCGTCCCTCAAAAGCCGTTAGTGCTTTAGCCGCACGATTGGTAACAATATCACCCCGCAATCCATCCACATCTAATTCTGAACAAACCTCAGAAATTTTCACCCGCAAAT
>DNGI01000205.1:5058-5665 GCA_003486645.1 Cyanobacteria bacterium UBA11370
CAGAAATTTTCACCCGCAAATCATAGTCCATTTCCACGTGAGGAAGCTTTTCTTGCGCCATTACCAGTTGCTTTTGTAACGCTTCTTGTTGCGGCTGATAATTCTGCATAAATTCCTGGGGAGTTTGGTCAAAAGCTGCTCGTTGTTCTACAATTTCTACACGTAATGCAGGCTCTTTAACAGTACGAATTTCCGCGTGCATTCCGAAGCGATCCAACAGTTGCGGACGCAATTCTCCTTCTTCCGGATTGCCAGAACCAACTAATACAAAACGGGCAGGATGACGAATAGAAATACCTTCTCGTTCTACTGTATTCCAACCACTCGCAGCAGAGTCTAATAGAACATCAACTAAGTGGTCATCAAGCAGGTTAACTTCATCCACATAAAGGATACCGCGATTCGCTTTAGCCAGCAGTCCGGGTTCAAAAGCTTTCACCCCTTCAGATAAGGCTTTTTCAATATCAATGGTGCCGCAAACTCGGTCTTCCGTTGCCCCTAAAGGCAGGTCTACCATTGGGACTTTTTTCTTGACAATGGGATGAGAATCTGCTGAAGTATTAGGACTCATCCAATCTGGGTCATTGGGGTCGCTGTTGAAGGGGTC
>DNGI01000205.1:5872-6051 GCA_003486645.1 Cyanobacteria bacterium UBA11370
TTGGGGTCGCTGTTGAAGGGGTCATCGGCAATGACATCAATTTCTGGCAACAAATCGGCTAATGCGCGAATGGTGGTCGATTTGCCTGTGCCGCGATCGCCCATAATCATCACTCCACCAATTTTAGGGTCAATCACATTCAGCAATAGAGCCAGTTTCATTTCTTCCTGACCCACAAT
>DNGI01000205.1:6264-6434 GCA_003486645.1 Cyanobacteria bacterium UBA11370
TTCATTTCTTCCTGACCCACAATGGCGGTGAAGGGAAAAACTACGCGGCGTGTAGGAGTGGGCGATTGGGCAGTCAGACTCACTTGGATTACCTGATTCTTTATTGACGCTTTTCATTGTGCCACATTGGGTTGAGTTGGGGAGTGAGGAGGGGGGAGTGGGGAGTAGGG
>DNGI01000205.1:6637-8340 GCA_003486645.1 Cyanobacteria bacterium UBA11370
GAGGGGGGAGTGGGGAGTAGGGAGTGGGGAGTGGGGAAGAAAATTAAGTGTACCTCACCTATTTGAGAAATGCTAATGCCAATATTTGAGTTAAATGTAAGCACAGACTCGATTTTGAGTGCGTGTCTAGCGGGTTTTTGGCTAACCTTTTAAGGATTTTTGTTTCTTAAGAATCCCCACCTTCTAGGGCGAGGGAGTGTCAATGATGACTTCTAGATCAGATTGGGAACTCTCAGTCACTAACACTTCATTCATAGCGATCGCAGGCAATGTCAGTGGTGCAATAACGGTTAATCCATTGGGAATACATTCAATTTCTACCGGAGTCGTACCGACAATTTCACCATCAACCACAACTTTTTGTGGCGGTTCAGTTGTCACCTTAATCCGCTGAGTTCGCAAACAAATTGTATCTTCTCGACGCACCGTACTCCTCATCAACGCTGCCCCTAAAAGATCAACAATTGCATCAATCGCGTCGATTCTGGTATTTTGAGTAGCAATAGTCACTTCTAAAAGTCCATCATTGGGGATCACTTCACCCATTCCTTGAGCAAGAACTGATGTCGGAGGTGCGGCATTGGCAATTGTAATGGCTGCGGCTTGGAAATCACTGACAACACCTTCAACCTCAATCTTTGCCTCAAAAACCTTGTGATCGTTGAGTTGCTGCATTCCCGCTAAAATATATGCTAGCGCTCCCAAGCGGTTTTTCGCCTCCCGATTCGCTCGTTCCACCATTTCTGCTTCAAAACCAATTCCAGCCAGTAAAATCATCGGTTCCTGATTGTACCGGGCGGCATCAACGATACGAGTTGTACCTGTTAAAATTAGTTCGCAGGCACCTGCAATATTAGTTGGAATTCCCAAAGCAACAGCAAACGCATTCGCAGTTCCTCTGGCAATGATCCCTAACGGTATTCCCGTACTGATCACTGCACCAGCAACCGCAGAAACCGTCCCATCCCCACCCGAAGCAATAATCAGATCTGCACCCGTGGCGATCGCATCTTGAACTAACTCAACTGGGTTAATATCTGGACTGGTGAAGTGAACATCTAAATGAATTTGGGGTTTTAAAAGTTGCTGAATTAATGCTAGCTCTTGTTCCGCATTCCCTTGACCGGAAACAGGGTTGAAAATTAGATAGCCGAAGCGACTCTTGGCAAAATTGGTGATAATTGCCTCAGCCGTAGCAAGATTAGTAGCCAGGGGAACGTTATGAACATTGCAGATCCGTAACAATGCCTGAATGTCCGGTTCATGGGGTTGGGCGTAGAGGGGATCGATTAAAAAGATAACCGCAATTACGTTACCTGTCGTAACTTCCGCCGCAATCTGGGCATCTCCCCCTAATGGACCCGACAGCATACACTCAACCTGTAATGCAGTGGTTTGCTGGATGCGTTGTCCGGTGGTTCCTGTGGCAATTAATCTGTAACGAGAGAGGATAGATACGTGTTGCTGGGCAAAGGTAGCAATATCGTCTTTTTTGGTGTCATGAGCAATGAGTGCGATAGTTAAGGACATGGTTGACTCTGTAAGGAGTGACACGTTGTTCGCTACCTCCAATTTATACCTTGTTGTTGGTTGTTTGTTGTTGGTTGTTTGTTATTTGTTGTTTGTTGTTTGTTATTTGTTATTTGTTATTTGTTATTTGTTGTTTGTTGTTTGTTAGTAATAGATATTTCAAAAAATTAGAT
>DNGI01000226.1 GCA_003486645.1 Cyanobacteria bacterium UBA11370
TCGAGATTTTGAGAAAAGGGTAGGACTTGTTACCTCTGCCAAGGGGAGTAAAACAGCGATAGTTCTGGATGTTATTAACAATTTACCTAGGGATTTTTCAATTAAAGAGTTACAGGAAAGATGCCCTACTGTGGGAATTGATTTGATTCGTCGCATCCTCCGTCGGGAGAGAGAAGCTGGGCATCTAACCTGTATCGGACGTGGGGCAGATGCTCGTTGGCATAAGCAATAGGTACAGTGATTAGACTAAAAGACTCATCGACACTGTGATTAGGCTAGCTCTCAATTGGATCGATCTGACCAATCCCAAGACTTTGGAGAGTAATGATAATATCCTCCCACTTCAGGCCACAATAGTAATATTGCTTGTGTCGCAAATCTGCCAAATAGTAACCTGCCTTTCCTCCATTAACTCGAAATAACTCAGTAACGACTTGCTGCTTTGAAATGCCGTACAGTAGCTTAAAATCTTGAAAGTCAATAGCAATCGGCGATCGCTTGTAAAACATCTTGCCTTTTTTGAAAAGCCATCCCCCTGATGTGCGCTCCACAACTCGGATATAGTCAGGATAGATAATGACTGAATCTGACATGAGTTATCCCAATTTCATTTATTGTTGCTACAGTTAGTCGATCCCCCCTAATACCAATTGGGTTTAACAATGGCACAATCGGTATAACCCCTATTCAAAAAATCATTATGTCACACCAACTCACAATCAATTACCCAGAAACCTTTCCCGATGCCCTCCAACAAAGCAGAGAACAATTTGAACAAGAGGCAAAATGGGCAATGGCAGTTAAACTCTTTGAAATGAAACGCCTATCATCCGGCATGGCAGCCGCATTAATCGGCATAGATAGAGTTTCATTCCTCCTTAACTTACATCGTTATGGAGTCGCTATGATTGACCTCGCCGAAGAAGAATTATTATCTGATTTAGAAAATGCCTGAAACCCAGAGAATTGTTATCAACACCGCACCCCTAATCGCCCTTGTAGCCGCTTTAGGGGATTTAACTGTTTTGCCATCTCTCTACACTCAAGTATTCGTTCCCTTTGAAGTCTGCCAAGAAATCCTTGCAGGTGGTTCTAGCGGGTTTGCCGTGGCAGAATTTGAGACAGCAACTTGGCTCCAAAAACAACAAACTCCCCTGAATATTTCCCCCCTTCTCCTCAATTCCCTTGATCGAGGTGAAGCCGCAGTCATTCAGTTAGCTATAAATGAAAATATCCAAACCGTCTGTATTGATGAAGTAGCAGGTAGACGAATTGCCAGATTAAGCGGACTTTCTGTTACAGGTTCGATTGGTGTTTTGCTATGAGCCAAGAAGGAAGGCTACTCTTTCTCAATGCCGCAAGCGATATCTCAAATGCTCAACCGAGGCATTCGATTAAGTCCAACTGTGATTAATTTTGCCCTAGAACAAGCTGGAGAAACTAATTCATCAGAAAGTTAATCATCCAAAATCTAAAATTCTCAGGATACAATCACTAATTTTATTTTGGTGAGAATAAACAAGCTAAAAATCCCTCACAGTAAGCTTTCTACCTTGAGCAAATTTTAAGAATGAAACAGTCCTGCTTTTTAAGGGTGATGCAAGGGGGATCGTTTACGTGTAGCAGTACTTTATGAATTTGGTATCATCTCCCTATAATCCCCTCCCCCCATCACCCCATTCCCGATACTCTACCGTCAAAATAGAAAACAGTAACTTGTACCAGAGTTAGGCAAACGAGGATTCATGCTAAAGGTACGGAAATATAAAATTCCTATGGCGGTTGGGACAGGGCTAGCAGTCGTTGCGCTGCTAGGATCGTCCATGTTAGCCATTAGATGGACGGGTTTACTCGATCGCTGGACAGGTAGCGACAAAACGGAGAATCCATTAAGCCTGACTAAGGACGATGCTAAATCAGCCGTGTTACCCTTAGTAGGGCTATCACCTCAAGCAAGGGCAATCCAATTAGAAGAAATTGCCTCTGGACGTAAATCTCTCGATCAACATCGCGCCCGCTATCTGTTAGCATCGGATTTAATTGAACAACAACAGGGAGAAGCAGCACTTAAATGGTTGGAGGGATTGGAGTCGGATTATCCCATACTCGCCTCTCACATTGCCGTCAAACGCGCTCAAGCCTATGAAGTAATGGGGGATAAAGCGAAAGCTCAACAAGCGTGGCAAGATATTCTCAAAAACTATCGTAACAATCCCGTTGCCGCTCAAGCGTTATATGTTTTAGGTCAATCGAATCCAGACTACTGGAATCAAGCGATCGCCCAATTTCCCTCTCATCCCAGTACCCGCGAAATTATTAGCCAGCAACTCACTAAGAATCCGAATCAACCTGGGTTACTCTTAGTTTTAGCGAACTATTCTCCTGATGTCAAAGGCATGGGAGCAATACGCGATCGCTTGGTGAATGAGTATGCCTCTCAACTTAAACCCGACGATTGGCAAGCAATTGGGTTTGGCTATTGGGTCACTCAGGAATATGGTAAAGCTGGCAAAGCTTATAGTAAAGCACCCCGCACTCCCCGTAATGCCTATCGTGCAGGTCGAGGCTATCATCTAAATGGAAAACGTAAAGAAGCGAAACTGGCTTATCAACAACTGATCCAGCAATTTCCCGATGCGAAGGAAACGGGATTGGGTTTGAGGCGTTTAGCGAGTCTTTCCCCGTCACCAGAAGCGCTAAATTATCTTAATTTAGTGATTAATAAGTTTCCTGATGAAGCCGCAGAAGCTTTACTCGCTAAAGCTGATATTCTAGACGCATTAGGTAGTGCCACGTCAGCCGCTCAAGCGCGTCAATCGGTATTAACCCAATATGCTAGTTCGGATGCTGCTGCGGAATATCGCTGGCAAGTGGCTAAAACTAAAGCAGAACAAGGCAAGTTAGCGGAAGCATGGCAATGGGCGCAACCGATTACTACTCAAAGTCCGGATAGTTCTCTTGCACCAGAAGCGGCGTTTTGGGTGGGACGATGGGCGATGGATTTAGGACGGCAAAATGAGGCGAAGGCTGCCTTTGAACACGTATTAGCTCGATATCCGGAATCGTTTTATGCTTGGAGGTCAGCCAAATTTTTAGGCTGGGATGTCGGCGACTTTACCACAGTACGTAATATAACACCAGAAGTTGTCCTGCCGCCAGTGCGATCGCCCTTACCCGCAGGTTCGGATACGTTAAAAGAACTGCACCAGTTAGGGCAAGATTGGGACGCTTGGGCAAATTGGCAGGTGGAATTTAAGAACCGACAAGAACCAACCGTTGCTGAACAATTTACCGATGGTGCAATCCGGTTGGGCGTAGGGGATAATCTGCAAGGGATTAATCAAGTTTGGAACTTGAAGCAACGAGAAACGCCCGAAGAACGGGAACAATGGCAAGCGTTGCGATCGCAATCGGCGTATTGGTACACGTTATTTCCTTTACCATTTATTGAACCCGTTGTCAATTGGTCGCAGCAGCGTCAACTCAATCCTTTATTAGTCATGGCATTGATTCGCCAAGAATCTCGGTTTGAACCGGAAATTCGTTCCATTGCAGGGGCGACAGGTTTAATGCAGGTGATGCCGGGAACGGGTCAATGGATTGCTGATAAAATTCAGTTGAAGGACTATAACCTGAAAAATCCAAACGACAATGTTAAATTAGGCACTTGGTATCTGGATTATACTCATCAAGAATACAGCAATCATTCGCTATTAGCGGTTGCGAGTTATAATGCAGGCCCTGGTAATGTGGCAAAGTGGGTTCGGCAATATAGTTTTACTGACGCGGATGCGTTTATCGAAGAAATTCCATTTTCGGAAACGAAGGGGTATGTAGAGGCAGTTTTTGAGAATTATTGGAATTATTTGCGGTTGTATAATCCGGAGATTGGGGAGTTATTAAGGAAGTATGGGGGGAGTCAGGGGATTTTGAATAAGCCTTAATGATTGAGGTTAATGGTGTTAAGGGTTTGCAGAATCCAAACTTTGGCTGTTCAGATCCCCGACTTCTTTAAGAAGTCGGGGATCTTGGCGTTTAGCCTGATCTAGTCAGTAAGCGAGTCGCCCATTGAGTTGATTTTAACTAAGGATTAAAAGTGGTTAGGTTCTTCTTTAAATTTTATTACTTCTTCTGGTGCGGAGTTAATGAGTTTTATCAGTTCTAGTGCGACATCTGCCATTTCCTTTGCACGGGGATCTGGCATTATTTTTAACTCGATTAATTCAGTGAGTAAGTTGGCGGCTTGAATGCCAGATTTTAACAAAGCTTCTTGGTATTCTTGTTGTAAGGTTTTAGTGGGAGTTGGGGTTTGGTCTGGGTCGTTTTGGTTTTGAAGGCTGATATTTTGCATTGTCTTTACTTATTGTTAATTTATTTTGATGAGATAGTTAACTAACGGTAGATATAAGTTCGGTGAGAGGCATATTGCTTGCTAAGTAGGCAGTCATAAATATTTGTCGTTGAGTCAAGGCAGATAGCAGAGGAGAAGGCTGTTTGCCTATTAAATGCCCCAAAACTTGTCGGGATCAGCGGCACCAACTTTGCCAAGTAGGCTTCCCCCAAATGACAAGTGTACACCTGTAGAAGTGCGATAGTAATCAATCCAGTCATCGCATAAAAGTTCAACACGCTCCCAGGTTATGTCGTACATTCTCAAAATATCTTTCACTTTTGCTGTCTCTAGTTGAGCGCTCTCGAAATTTATTACGCTCACGTTTGCAGGGAGTTCGATTCCAGACTGATCCACCTGTAACGAAATGGTAACAACTCGTTCATCTACAATTGCGAATTCGAGATCTCCATAACGTGCTAGGGCGGCTGTACCTTCGCCCGGTGGCTCGTACAGTGGCGGAACTCCTAAAACGTTTATAACTTGGTTCCAGGAAGTTCCAAATTTGAACAGTCCAAATTCACCCTTGGCAATAAAAACAAAGTAATCAACTTCTATAGTCATCACTACATCCCTTCGATAATCTTGATAACTTCTTTGAAGTATTCTGCTCTTTCTGTATTTTTCGCTTGTTCAGCCATTCCCAAACCCGCTTTTGCGTGTTTCAGAAGCCATTTTTGAAAATCAGAGTTACTCAAAGCAGGTGTTGCTTTGCGAATAGCATCAGCGACATCTGCTTCTTTGTAACTGCTGAAAACCGGTTTTAATTCAAGGGTGTTTCCCGAAGGAACTAGCTTTAGTTCTACTTTACCTACATTGAAATGTACCCCTTTGTTGAGGATATCGGGCGCGATCTTTTGGCTTTTCATCATTTCTTTGATGTCCTCCGACAGATTGCCACCCGTCTTCGGCTTAGTAGCTGGGTTGACAACTTCTATTGCTGTCTTTGGATTATTTTTTCTGATGTTTTGTAATTGTTCTTCAATAATTTTTACTTGATCAGCTACTCCTTCTGGATCTTTTACAGATCTTTTTTGAACATCCTTAAACCACTCAGCTAGTTGTTTACAGCCTTTTTCAGGCTAATG